>NZ_BNED01000005.1:4558125-4877187 GCF_016755875.1 Streptomyces spororaveus
ACCATCCCGTCCACCGGCACTTCCTGTGGGGACGCCAACTGGACGCCTACCTGGGCTGCGGCAGCGAGCTGCTGGCCGAGCTGGGGGCCTCGATCGCGGCGTCCTCCGCATGCGCTTCGACAGCAGAGGGAGAGCAGGCATGAAGGTCGGCGACACGCTGCCGCCGCTGGAGATACCGGTCACCCGCACGCTGATCGTCGCGGGCGCGATCGCCTCCCGCGACTACCAGGACGTGCACCACGACGCGGCGCTCGCGCAGGAGAAGGGCTCCCCGGACATCTTCATGAACATCCTGACCACGAACGGCCTGGTCGGCCGCTACATCACCGACCACCTCGGGCCGCGCGCCGTCCTGCGCAAGGTGGCCATCCGCCTCGGCGCCCCCAACTATCCGGGCGACACGATGACCCTCACGGGCACCGTCACCGCGGTTTCCGGGACCACCGTCGAGATCCGCGTCGTAGGCGCCAACGGCCTCGGCCACCACGTGTCGGGAACGGTCACCGCGGAGGTCCCGGCATGAGCGTCCGCACCCGCGACGAGCTCGGCGGCCGCGCCGCCATCGCCGGCATCGGAGCGACCGAGTTCTCCAAGAACTCCGGCCGCAGCGAGCTCAAGCTCGCCGTCGAGGCCGTGCACGCCGCCCTCGACGACGCCGGACTCACTCCCGCCGACGTCGACGGCATGGTCACCTTCACCATGGACACCAGTCCCGAGATCACCGTCGCCCAGGCGGCGGGCATCGGGGAGCTGTCCTTCTTCTCCCGTATCCACTACGGCGGCGGCGCGGCCTGCGCCACCGTCCAGCAGGCCGCCCTCGCCGTCGCGACCGGGGTCGCCGAGGTCGTCGTCTGCTACCGCGCCTTCAACGAGCGCTCCGGGCGCCGCTTCGGGTCCGGGGTCCAGCAGCGGGAGCCCTCGGCGGAGGGGGCGGCACTCGGCTGGTCGCTGCCCTGGGGGCTGCTGACCCCCGCCTCCTGGGTGGCCATGACCGCACAGCGCTACCTGCACACCTACAACCTCACCCCCGAGGCATTCGGGCACGTCGCGGTCACCGACCGGCGGCACGCCGCGAACAACCCCGCCGCGTACTTCCACGGCAAATCCATCACCCTCGCCGACCACGCCGCCTCGCGCTGGATCGTGGAGCCGCTGCGGCTGCTGGACTGCTGTCAGGAGACGGACGGCGGCCAGGCCGTCGTCGTCACCACGACCGAGCGGGCACGGGACCTGCGGCACGTGCCCGCCGTGATCACCGCGGCCGCACAGGGCGCCGGGCGCCGCCAGGAGGGCATGACCTCCTTCTACCGCGACGACCTCAACGGGCTGCCGGAGATGGACGTGGTCGCCCGCCAGCTGTGGCGGACCAGCGGGCTGCGGCCCTCGGACATCGACGTCGGCATCCTCTACGACCACTTCACCCCCTTCGTGCTGATGCAGCTGGAGGAGTTCGGCTTCTGTGCGCCGGGCGAGGCCGCGGATTTCGTCGCCGCGGACGCGCTGCCGCTCAACACCCACGGGGGCCAGCTCGGAGAGGCGTACCTCCATGGGATGAACGGCATCGCCGAGGCCGTCCGCCAGCTGCGCGGCACGTCCGTCAACCAGGTCAGGGGGGCGGCGCGCGCACTCGTCACGGCCGGTACCGGGGTGCCGACCTCCGGTCTGATCCTCGGTTCCGACGGCTGAGATCCGGGACCGGAGGCCCCCGCCCCCTCCACCTTCAGGGGGTGGGGGCGGCCCTGTTCCTACAACCTGAGGTGGATCCACCATCGGCACCTGCGGCCGATCCCACGGAGGGCGGGCGCTCCTAGCGTGGAGACATGACCACGCCTGTGTGTACGCTCGCCTCGAATCCGACGCCGTACCCGTCGTTCTCGGCGTACGTCCGGACCCGCGGCTCGGTCCTGATGCGCACCGCGCGCTCCCTCACCGCCAACCCGTGCGATGCGGAGGACCTGCTCCAGACGGCCCTCGCGAAGACGTACGTGGCCTGGGACCGGATCGAGGACCACCGCGCCCTGGACGGCTACGTCCGGCGGACCCTCGTCAACACCCGTACCTCCCAGTGGCGCAAGCGAAAGGTCGACGAGTTCGCGTGCGAGGAGCTCCCGGAGACCGAGGCGGCCCCGGCCTGCGACCCCGCCGAGGCACAGGCACTGCGCGACGCCATGTGGCGCGCCGTGACCCGGCTGCCCGACCGCCAGCGGGCCATGGTCGTCCTGCGCTACTACGAGGACCTGAGCGAGGCGCAGACGGCGGAACTGCTCGGAGTCTCGGTCGGCACGGTCAAGAGCGCGGTCTCCCGCGCTCTGGGCAAGCTCCGTGAGGACCCGGAGCTCATGCCGGTGCGGTGAGACGGAGGGTGTTTCACGTGAAACACGGGGACGACAGGGGATGTTTCACGTGAAACACGCCCTGGTTTCTACTCCCGGGTAGTGACATGCCGACCGGTACGTGCGCAGAATCGGCAGCATCCGTAGCCGCCGCAGCGCCGCAGCGCTCACCGGGAGGACGCTTTGCTCAGCACCATGCAGGACGTACCGCTCCTCGTCACCCGCATACTCCGCCACGGGATGACGATCCACGGGAAGTCCCAGGTCACGACCTGGACCGGGGAGGCCGAGCCGCACCGCCGCAGCTTCGCCGAGATCGGCAACCGCGCCACCCGACTCGCCGGCGCCCTGCGCGACGAGCTCGGAGTGCAGCAGGACGAGCGGGTCGCCACCCTCATGTGGAACAACGCCGAGCACGTCGAGGCGTACTTCGCGATCCCCTCCATGGGCGCGGTCCTGCACACCCTCAACCTGCGGCTCCCCCCTGAGCAGCTGGTCTTCATCGTCAACCACGCGGCCGACCGGGTGGTGCTGGTCAACGGCACCCTGCTGCCGCTGCTCGCGCCGCTGCTGCCGCACCTGCCGACCGTCGAGCACGTGGTGGTCAGCGGCATCGGCGACCGCTCCGTGCTCGAAGGCCTGAACGTGCGCGTGCACGAGTACGAGGAGCTCCTCGCGGGCAGCTCCGACAGCTTCGACTGGCCCGAGCTGGACGAGCGCCAGGCGGCCGCGATGTGCTACACCTCCGGCACCACCGGGGACCCCAAGGGCGTCGTCTACTCCCACCGCTCGGTCTACCTGCACTCCATGCAGGTCAACATGACCGAGTCGATGGGGCTGACCGACAGGGACACCACCCTCGTCGTGGTCCCGCAGTTCCACGTGAATGCCTGGGGGCTGCCGCACGCCACCTTCATGACCGGTATCAACATGTTGATGCCCGACCGGTTCCTGCAGCCCGCCCCGCTCGCCGAGATGATCGAGCGGGAGAAGCCCTCGCACGCTGCGGCCGTCCCCACCATCTGGCAGGGACTGCTGGCGGAGGTCACCGCCAACCCGCGCGACCTGACCTCGATGAAGCAGGTCACCATCGGCGGCGCGGCCTGTCCGCCCTCCCTGATGGAGGCGTACGACAAGCTCGGGGTCCGCGTCTGCCACGCCTGGGGCATGACCGAGACTTCGCCGCTGGGCACGATGGCGCACCCGCCGGCGGGCCTGAGCGCCGAGGAGGAGTGGCCCTACCGGATCACCCAGGGCCGCTTCCCGGCAGGCGTCGAGGCCCGCCTGATCGGTCCCGGCGGCGACCTCCTGCCCTGGGACGGGGAGTCGGCGGGCGAGCTGGAGGTGCGCGGCAACTGGATCGCGAGCTCCTACTACGGCGGTGTCTCCGGCGAACCCATCCGCCCCGAGGACAAGTTCAGCGCCGACGGCTGGCTCAAGACCGGCGATGTCGGTGTGATCAGCGCCGACGGCTTCCTCACCCTCACCGACCGCGCCAAGGACGTCATCAAGTCCGGCGGCGAGTGGATCTCCAGCGTGGACCTGGAGAACGCGCTGATGGCGCACCCCGAGGTCGCCGAGGCCGCGGTCGTCGCCGTCCCCGACGAGAAGTGGGGGGAGCGCCCGCTGGCCACGGTCGTCCTCAGGGAGGGTGCGAGCGTGCCCTACACGGTTCTGCGCGAGTTCCTCGCCCAGACCGTCGCCAAGTGGCAGCTGCCGGAGCGCTGGACGTTCATCGAGGCGGTTCCGAAGACCAGCGTCGGCAAGTTCGACAAGAAGGTGATCCGCAGGCAGTACGCGGACGGCGCGCTGGACGTCACCAAGCTCGACTGACGACGCCGGGCGGTCAGGGGGCGTCCGGCGGATCCGGGTCGGACAGCTCCTAACCCCGGGTGAGCCATGGCCGCAGCAGCCTGCTGACCGCGGGCATGGCCACGTAGGTCATCAGGGTGCTGAACACGACGGCGAAGGCGGCCGTCCGCAGCACGAAATGCAGATCCACGAGGTACGGCCCGAGCACCGCGTTGCCGACCAGCGAGATCGGGAAGATGGCCAGCCCCGAGCTGATCACCATCTTCCACCGCGGCGGCGCGGGCCGGGTCGTACCCGGCTTGGCGAACCAGGTCTCCATGCCCTGCAGTTCCCGGCGGGCTATCTCCGTGTGGTGGTGGCCCAGGCAGTTGGAGAACCACTGCGCCCGCTCCGGGGAGTCCTGCCAGCGCTGGAACGCGGCCTGATTGCGGAAGCGGTGCACCAGGAACCACGGCCCGCCCTCCGCCGCCGGGCGGAAGAGCCCGTACCCGAGGTGGTCCGGGAAGCCCGCGGCCGTCTCCAGGATGCCGTGGGCCCAGGCCTCGAAGGTCTCCTCGTGGCCGGGCTCCACCTGCCGTGCGATGAGCAGATTCACCTCCCCGTTGTCGGCGGGGACGGTGTGCTCGCTCGTGTTGATGATGGCCATCGGCCCAGGATTACTAGTTGGTGCCGATCTTGGCGAGCAGGTCCACGATGCGGCCCTGGACATCCGCCGTGGTGGACCGCTCCGCGAGGAAGAGGACGCTCTCGCCGGAGGCGAGCCGCGGCAGTTCGGACTGGTCGATGCCGGTCGTCGTGTAGACGACGAGTGGGGTGCGGTTCAGCTGCCCGTTCGCGCGCAGCCAGTCCACGATCCCGGCCCGCCGACGGCGCACCTGCATGAGGTCCATGACCACCAGATTGGGACGCATCCGCGTCGCCAGTTCCACGGCGTCGGTGTCGGCGCCCGCCCGAGCGACCTGCATGCCGCGCCGCTCCAGTGCGGCTGTCAGCGCGGTCGCGATCTCGTCGTGCTCCTCGATCAGCAGCACCCGGGAAGGGTGCTGCTCGCTGTCGCGCGGCGCCAGCGCCTTCAGCAGCACGGCCGGATCGGCTCCGTACGCCGCCTCGCGCGTGGCGTGCCCCAGCCCGGCCGTGACCAGTACGGGGACCTCCGCGGCCACCGCGGCCTGGCGCAGGGACTGCAGGGCCGTGCGGGTGATCGGCCCGGTCAGCGGG
Source organism: Streptomyces spororaveus (assembly GCF_016755875.1). Lineage (NCBI taxonomy): Bacteria > Bacillati > Actinomycetota > Actinomycetes > Kitasatosporales > Streptomycetaceae > Streptomyces > Streptomyces spororaveus. The sequence continues at coordinate 4,563,489 of NZ_BNED01000005.1, forward strand.
TCGACGAACAGCGCGGCGGGGAACGCGGCGATCTGCGCGTCCACCTCCTCGCGGGAGTGCACGATCACCGGCCGGTAGCCGCGGTCGCTCAGCGCCTGCGTCGTCTGCACGTCGGGCGCGGGCCACACGAGGAGCCGGCGCGGATTGTCCAGGGGCTCCGGAGGCAGTTCGTCGTCAACGGGCGGCGGCGCGGGCCGGTTGACCACCTCGACGGCGCCGCCCGGGCCGTCCAGCGGCTCGGGGCCCTCGTCGGAGCCGGCCTCGGGCGCCTCTATGGCGAAGGCCCGGCCCTGCGGGGCGGGCTCGGCGAGCCGGCGACGGCGGCCGGAGCCGGAAGCCGCACCGGAACCGGAGGTGGCACCGGAGCCGGAGGCCGGGCCGGAGCCACCCGGGTCGACGGAGATGCCCTGGCCGAGGGTGCCGAGCGCGCGCACACTGATCGGCTGCGCGGCGGCCTGGCCCTCCGCCGGGATGTCCTGGGGCCGACGCGCACCGGGGACCGCCGCCTGTCCGGAGGCCTCGCCCTCCTCGGGAGCGGTACGGGCCGCCGGAACCGGCCACGCCGGGGCGCCGCCGGCCAGCGCACGGCGCCGCCCGGTCGGGTTCGCGGCGGACTCGTCGGGCTGCGCGGCCGCAGTGGCGGCAGTGGCCGGAGCCTCGGGTTCGGCGGCGGGGGCGCCCAGCACCCGGCGGCCACGCCGCCCGGCCGGAGCGTCGGAGTCGGAGTCGGCCGCGGCGGGAGCCGGTGTCGGGCCGGCGGGCAGCGCGAAGCCGCCCTCGGGAGCGATGGGCCGCGCGGGAGCGGGAGCCGGGCCGAGCCCGGTCGCGGGGACGGGGCCGCCGGGCTGCGCCGGACCGGCCTGACCCAGCGCCCGGCGCCGCCCGGCGGGATGCTCCGTCACCGGAACCGGGGGCACCGCGGGTACGGGCGGGAGCGCGGGCATGGCGGTGCCCCGCGGGGGCACGGGCCGCCCGGGGCCGTCGTGCCCGCCGGTGCCTTCGGCCTCACCGCTGACGTCACCGGCCCGGCCGCGCCTGCGCCCGGTGCCGAGTCCCGCCGGGTTCACCGGAGACTGCGCGAGCTCGGGGCCCGCGTCGGGGGCGTCGCCGGCCTCACCCGCCCGCCGCCGACCGGAAGGCAGCGCCAGCGCGCCGCCACCCTGCGCGGCCTGTGCGGCCTGCGCCGCTTCGGGGCCGGTGTTCTCGTCGTCCAGGAAGGCGTCCACCCCGCGCCGGCCCCGCCGGCCGCCGGATACCTTGCCGGGAGCCGCGCCCGCGGCCGTCCCAGCGCCCTGCGTGGCGGGATCCGCGGGGGGCTCCTCCGCCGGCTCCGGCAGGGTCACCGTCCCCGCTCCCGAGCCGAGCGGGAGTTCCAGTACGTACGCCCCGCCGGGGGCACCCGGTACCTCGACCGTCTGCAGCACGCCGCCGTGCGCGGCCACGATCCCGCGCACGATCGGCTCGTGGACCGGGTTCCCGCCCTCGTACGGCCCGCGTACCTCGATCCGTACGACATCGCCGCGCTGCGCGGCGGCCACCACGATCGTCGAGTCGCTGTAGCCGCTGCCCTGGCGGGTCTTGCCGGTCGCGTCCACCCCGGCCACGTCCGCGACCAGGTGGGCGAGCGCGGTAGAGATCCGGTCCGCGTCGACCTCGGCCTCGATGGTCGGTGCGTGCACGGCGAACTGCGCGCGGCCTGGGCCGATCAGCTCGACGGCCCCGTCGACGCCCGCCGTGACGACGGTGTTGATCAGGACCTTCTTCTTCGCCAGCCGGTCCCTGCCGGCGTCCAGACGCTGGTAGCCGAGGACGTTGTCCACCAGCGTGGTCATCCGTGAGTACCCGGCGGCCAGGTGGTGCAGCAGCTGGTTGGCCTCGGGCCACAGCTGTCCGGCGTCGTCGGCGGCCAGCGTCGCCAGCTCAGCGCGCAGCTCGTCCAGCGGCCCCCGCAGGGACTCGCCGAGGACCGCCATCAGCTGCGCGTGCCGCGCGGCGAGGGCGTCGTAGGGCCGCCGGTCGGTGAAGGTCATGACGGCGCCGACGAGCTGCTCGCCGTCCCGCACGGGCGAGGTGGTGAGGTCGACGGCGACCGGCTGTCCCGCCTTGTTCCACAGCACCTGCCCGCGGACGCGGTGCTTGCGTCCGCTGCGGAGGGTGTCGGCGAGGGGGGACTCCTCGAAGGGGAAGGGGGAGCCGTCGGCGCGGGAGTGCTGGACGAGGCCGTGCAGTTCGCGGTTGCCAAGGTCGGTGGCGCGATAGCCGAGGATCTGGGCCGCGGCCGGGTTGACCAGCACCACCCGTCCGTCGGTGTCGGTGCCCACGACGCCCTCGGCGGCGGCACGCAGGATCATCTCGGTCTGCCGCTGCGAGCGGGCCAGCTCGGCCTCGGTGTCCACGGTCTGCGAGAGGTCGCGGACCACGAGCATCAGCAGTTCGTCACCCGTGTACGAGGGTTGCGGCTCGCGGTAGGCGTCGCGTCCGTCGAGATGGGCGCTGGTGAGCTCGACGGGGAACTCGGAGCCGTCGGTACGGCGCGCGATCATCCTCTTGGGCTTGGCGCGGCCGCCGTCGTCCTCGCCGGGCCGGCGCATGGAGCCGGGGATCAGCTTGGAGTCGAACTCGGGCAGGAGGTCGAGCACGCCCCGGCCCACGAGCCCGGTGCCGGGGCTCTCCATGATTTCGAGCGCGATCGAATTCGCGTTGACGACCGTGCCGTTGGCGTTGACGAGCAACAGCGCGTCCGGAAGGGCATCGAGTATTGCTGCGAGGCGAGCAGCGCCTCGGGATGGCCTGCTGCTCACGACGAGCTTCCTCCCTGACCACAACTACCGGCAAGTCACGGGAGGAGTCTAAGGCCACAGGCCCGCGATGGGGTGGCCGATGTGTGGCGTATACCGCCCATCCCGCGCATCCTCCCAGGTCAGGCACGCCCACTCGGAAGCAGAGGTTCCAACTCGTCCCAGCGGCGGATTTCGCATCCGTCGGTCCGCCGGAACGTGGCGTCCACCTTGTGGCCGTTCCATGTTCCGGTGATCCGGGCGGTGGCGGGGCCCCCGTGCTGCATGGTGCAGATCTGCCGCTTGGAGACGGGGGCGAAGGGGTCCTTCCCCTCCCTGGCGAACTGGTCCAGCCGGGCACAGGCGCCCTCCGCCTCCGGGTGGTCGCCGCCGACGGGGCCGCATTCGAGCCGGTACTCCCGGTCCAGCCGGCGGTTGCCGGTGTCGGCCATGGTGATGGTGAGGCGGTCGGGCGGCGCCAGCAGCCGGCCCAGCGGGAGCGGAGGCAGCGGTCCGGCCACCGAGGCGGCCAGGGCGGAGGTGACGGCGAAGGCGGCGAGACGCAGCATGGGGCACTCCAGGTCGTCCGTACGTCGTACGTCTGCCCAACGACGCGGGCGCGCCGACGTTGCGTGTCGCGGCCTGCTTTAAGGCTTTGCCCTCCGCCCGTCCCGCCTAGTACCGTGGGAGCGGATTGGTGAGGGGCCCTGCGCCTGTGTCATCATCTGCACGCACCTTCGTACGCGAGGGTGTGCTGGAGGCGTCGCCTAGTCCGGTCTATGGCGCCGCACTGCTAATGCGGTTTGGGTCTTACCACCCATCGAGGGTTCAAATCCCTCCGCCTCCGCACCTCATCGAAGCCCCGGTCCTGACGGACCGGGGCTTCGATGCTTTCCGGGACGATCCGGCCCGCTCCGCCCTCCGCGCGAACCCATCCGGACGATCTCCATCCGGCTCATTTCCGCAGGTCAGCAGGGGTTTGGGTAATGGATTTCGCGTCCCGGCGAGGTCCATGTATTGTTGTTCTCGCAAGGCCAACGGGGCGCAAAACCCCGGGAAGCCCAAGCACTCGTAGCTTAACGGATAGAGCATCTGACTACGGATCAGAAGGTTGCAGGTTCGAATCCTGCCGAGTGCACAGCAAGACAGAGGCCCCCAGGAGAAATCCTGGGGGCCTCTGTCGTATGTCCTGACGGTTCTCCGTCTCCTCCTTGATGGGGAGGGGGTCCCCCGGAGGATGTCAGGGGTCGGATGGCTCTGGCGGGGGACGCGGGCGAGGGGTCTGCCTGGGTACGGTTTCTGAAGATCGTTCGAAGCCGGAAAACGGGGGCACTCATGGGACTGTTCGGGAACGCGCACACCGTCGACCCCGTGTCGGCGCAGCGGGACTACGCGCGGCTGCTGGGGCAGGGGGAGCAGGTGCATGCCGCTTACCTGCTGATCCGGGACACGATCCTGTTCACCGACCGGCGGCTGGTGCTCGTCGACAAGCAGGGGCTCACGGGGAAGAAGGTGGAGTACCACTCCATCCCGTACCGGAGCATCACGCACTTCTCCGTCGAGACCGCCGGGCACTTCGATCTCGACGCCGAACTCAAGATCTGGATATCCGGCAGCCCGGCGCCGATCGAGAAGACCTTCACCAAGGGCGTCGACATCTACGAGGTGCAGGCGATCCTGACCCAGTTCGTCGCCCGGTAGGCGGCCCGGCCCTCAGAGGACTCGGGGCAGGCCGGTCACCGACATCACCAGGGAGTAGAGGGAGGTGGTGGCGGTGATGAAGAGGCGGTTGTTCTTGGCGCCGCCGAAGGCGATGTTCGAGACGGGTTCGGGGACGCGGAGGCGGCCGATCAGGGTGCCGTCCGCGGCGTAGCACCGGACTCCGTTCTCCATCGCCGCCGCCCACAGCCGGCCCTCGTCGTCGAAGCGGATGTTGTCGACCCCGGGGCAGTCGGTGAAGACGCGGCCGTCGGTGAGGGTGCCGTGGCCGGTGACCTTGAAGGTGCGGATGTGGCCGGCCCGGGTGTCGGCGGCGTACAGCTCGCTCTCGTCGGGGGAGAAGACCAGGCCGTTGGGGCCGAGGAAGCCGTCGGCGACCATCCGGACCTCGCCGGTCGAGGGGTCGGCCCGGTAGAGGTTGCAGGAGCCGATCTCGCTGGGCGCGCGGTGCCCCTCGTAGTCGCTGGTGATCCCGAAGTCCGGGTCGGAGAACCAGATGGAGCCGTCCGAGCGGACGACCGCGTCGTTCGGACTGTTGAGCCGCTTGCCGTCGAAGCGGTCGGCGATGACGGTGAGGCTGCCGTTCGGTTCGGTGCGGGTGACGCGCCGGTTGCCCTGCTCACAGGTGATCAGGCGGCCCTCGCGGTCCAGGGTGTTGCCGTTGGAGTGGCCGGCCGGGGAGCGGAAGACGGAGACCGCGCCGGTCGCCTCGTCCCAGCGCAGCATCCGGTCGTTGGGGATGTCGCTCCACACCAGTTGCCGCCAGGCGGGCAGGTAGAGCGGGCCCTCGGCCCAGCGGCAGTCGTCGTGGAGCCGCTCCAGCCGGGCGTCGCCGTTGGCGCAGCGGCCGGTCCGGAAGCGTTCGTCCAGAATCTCGTACAAGGTGAGGTCGGCTATGGCAGACATGATTCCCCCTGGAAGAGCTTTGCCGAATTTTGTTCGGTCTGATGGTGAGATTGCAGGATCAGGTACCGTCTTCGCAAGGGTCGACAGGCCCATGAGAGGAAGATTGCGTGGACGACATCGACCGTGCGCTCGTCCTGCGCCTGCAGCAGGACGCCGGCCAGTCGTACGCCGCCCTCGGCACGGCCGTGGGGCTCTCGGCGGGGGCCACCCACGAGCGTGTACGCAAACTCCGCGAGCGCGGGGTGATCCGGCGGACCACCGTGGACGTCGACCCGGCGGCCGTCGGCAGCGGAGTCCTGGCCTACGTGATGGTCGACTCCAACGCCTGGATGGGCGAGGCCGGCGCCGACTTCGCCGCCATCCCCGAGATCCAGGAGGCGCACATCATCGCGGGCAGCGCGTCCGTGCTGGTCAAGGTGCGTACGGCCTCGACCGAGCAGCTGCAGGACGTCCTGCGCCGCCTCTACGCCATCGACGGTGTCAGCGGGACGCACGCCACCGTCGTCCTGGACACCTTCTTCGAGCGGCCGCTCCCGCTGTGACGTGGTGGTGCACCGGGATCCGGTGGCAGGACGGCCGCCCCGCCATCGGGTGGTACGGACAGGGGCGCGGCGGGCGGATGAGCGAGCTCGCGTACGGGCAGCGGATCGCCTTCGCCGCACGCGGGCAGCGGCACTGCCTGGGCGTGTGGCGGGCCGGCAAGCGGACGCCCTGCCCCACCGCGGACACCGTGCCGGGCCGCACCGGGAACGCGCAGTGCCCCGAATGCGCCCGCCTCGACCGGTCGTTCTCCGTGGCGGCCGACACCAACGCCGCCGATCCGCGCACCTACCGGGTCTACCTGGCCTGGTTCGGGCCCGGCATGGTCAAGGTCGGGATCACCGCCGAGGAGCGCGGCTCGGCCCGGCTGCTGGAGCAGGGGGCCGTGACGTGGGCCTGGCTCGGGCGTGGGCCGCTGATGGCGACGCGGCGCACCGAGGAGCTGCTGCGGGCGGCGCTCGGGGTGCCCGACCGGATCCCGTACGCCCGCAAGCGCGCCGTACGGGCCCATCTGCCGGCCGCGTCCGATCGGGCGCGGGAGGTCGCCGAGCTGCACGCACGGGCCGCGGCGCTGGCCGGGTGGCCGGAGTCGCTGGAGCGTGTGGAGTGCGAAGTGGCCGACCACGCCGCGGTGTTCGGGCTGGACGCACTGCCGGGCCTGCCCGGGCCGGGTCGCGTGCTCACCGAGATGCTGTCCGGAGGGTCCGTCGTGGGCCGGCTCGTGGGCGCCGCCGGGCCCGATCTGCACCTCGCGGACGGACTGGTGGTGGACACCCGGCTGCTGGCGGGCTGGGAGCTCACCGCCCCGGGGGACGAGGACGTGACCTCGGTCCCGACGGCACAGCTCCCGGCCGCCTCTGCGGCTTCCGCCGAGCAGGACGGGCTGTTCTGACACCACTGGACCCCGGTGCCGGACCCGGCGCGAAGTGCGGTGGCCAAGGTCAAAACTTGGATCCCTTTGGGCTTTCAGGGGTGATTCAGGTGGACATGTCGGGGGCGCTGCGTCGAAGGTGTTGGGCATGATCATTCAGCCGGTGCAGGCCTTCGAACCTCCTTACGTCATGGCCGTCTTCAGCAACATCCGCGCCGCCGACGACAGCGGATACCCCGAGACCCTCGCGCGGATGCAGGAGCTGGTCCCCGGGAATCCGGGGTACCTCGGGTACGAGTCGGCGCGTACCCCCGGGGGCCTCGGCATCACCGTGGCCTACTTCCGCGACCACGAGTCCCTCACCGCCTGGCGGGAGGACATGGAGCACCAGGCGGCCATGAGGCAGGGCCGCGCCGACTGGTACGAGAGCTACACCCTGCACGTCGGCACCGTCGAGCGGAGCCACGGCTTTGTCCGCAACGGCTGAGGCGGTCCGCGCCTTCCGGGAGCGGCTCGGGCTGCCCGGACTGGTCGACGTCCACACCCACTTCATGCCCGAGCGGGTCCTGGACAAGGTGTGGGACTACTTCGACGCGGTCGGCCCGCTGACCGGCGTCGAGTGGCCCATCACCTACCGGCACGAGGAGGAGCAGCGCGTCGCGCTCCTGCGGGAGTTCGGCGTCCGGGCCTTCACCGCCATGCTCTACCCGCACAAGCCGGCCATGGCCGCCTGGCTCAACGCCTGGTCCGCCGATTTCGCCGCCCGTACCCCCGACTGCCTGCACACCGCGACGTTCTTCCCGGAGGAGGGCGTGAGCGGGTACGTCCGCCAGGCCGTGGAGTCCGGAGCCCGGATCTTCAAATCGCACCTCCAGGTCGGCGGCTACGACCCGAACGACGAGCGGCTCGACCCCGTCTGGGGGCTCCTCGCCGAGGCCGGCCTCCCCATCGTGATCCACTGCGCCTCCGGCCCCGTCCCCGGCAAGCACACCGGACCCGAACCGATAGCCCGGCTGCTGGCCCGCCACCCGAGGCTGCCGCTGGTCGTCGCCCACATGGGCATGCCCGAGTACGCCGACTTCCTCGACCTCGCCGACCGGTACGCCGAGGTCCGCCTGGACACCACCATGGCCTTCACCGACTTCTCCGAGGAGATGTACGGCTTCCCGCCCGGCGACCTCGGACGGCTCGCCGACCTCGGAGACCGGATCCTCCTCGGCACCGACTTCCCGAACATCCCCTACCCCTACGAGCACCAACTCGCCGCCCTCGAACGGCTCGGCCTTGGCGACGACTGGCTGCGCGCGGTCTGCCACGACAACGGCGCCCGGCTGTTCCGTCTCGACGGCTGACCATCGGACCGGACCGGACCGGGGCCGTCCGGACGGCTGCCCGCCCCTTCCTCGGCCCCTCCCTCCGCCCGCCCTCCCTCCCTCCCTCCCTCCGCCCTCCCTTCCGTCTCCTTCTTCCGGGCCTCCCTTTCTCAGGAAATTCACAGGTAGGCACAAGAACGCTCTCAGAGGCAGCGGACAGCGTGTCCGGTATGACTGCGACGACCACCTCCCATGCGTCCACGTCCACCAACCACCCGACGGCCCTGGTACGGCCCGACGGCGGACCCTGCCGGGTACTCGTCGTCGACGACGAGGCCTCGCTCTCCGAGCTTCTGTCCATGGCCCTGCGCTACGAGGGCTGCGAGGTCCGCAGCGCCGGCGACGGGGCGGGCGCGGTGCGGGCGGCCCGGGAGTTCCGGCCCGACGTGGTCGTCCTCGACATCATGCTTCCCGACATGGACGGCCTGGCCGTCCTCGGGCGGCTGCGCCGGGAGATCCCCCAGGTCCCCGTGCTGTTCCTGACCGCCAAGGACTCGCTGGAGGACCGGATCGCGGGCCTCACAGCAGGCGGCGACGACTACGTCACCAAGCCGTTCAGCCTGGAGGAGGTCGTGGCCCGGCTGCGCGGCCTGGTCCGGCGCTCCGGCGCGGCGCAGGCCGCTCGAGGCGGTTCGGTACTGGCCGTCGGCGACCTGCGGCTGGAGGAGGACAGCCACGAGGTGGTGCGGGGCAGCCGCGAGATCCACCTGACCGCCACCGAGTTCGAGCTGTTGCGCTACCTGATGCGCAACCCGCGGCGCGTGCTGAGCAAGGCCCAGATCCTGGACCGCGTGTGGTCCTACGACTTCGGCGGCCAGGCCAACGTGGTCGAGCTCTACATCTCCTACCTGCGCAGGAAGCTGGAGAGCGGTATCGGTATGCCGCCGATGATCCACACCCGGCGCGGCGCCGGTTACCTGATCAAGCCGGCCGAGTAGTGACCCTCCGCACGAAACGGCGGCCGCGCGGCCGCCGGCCCTGGTCGCTGCGCACCCGGCTCGTCGTCTCGGCGGTGGTACTGATCGCGGTGGTGGGCGCGGCCATCGGGACCGTCACCACCTTCGCCCTGCGCTCGTACCTCGTCACCGAGCTCGACGGACAGCTGAAAACCTCCGTGCGGATGGCCGTCCGGGCGCCCGGCGGGAAGCCGGCCCGGGAGAACAGCGCCGGCTTCGTCATGGCTCCCGGCAGCCCGCTGGACGCCGCCGGGATCCGCCTCGATCCCGCCGGTACCGTCGTCGGGACGGCCCGCAACGTGCGCGTCGAGGGCTGGTCGGCCGAACAGCCGCCGCCGCTGACCGAGGCCCAGGGCACGGCCCTCGCCCGGGCCGCCCGGAACGTCGCGGAGGGCAGGCCGCAGCCGGTGGACGCGGAGCTCCCCGGGCTCGGCAGCTACCGGGTGCTGATCGCGCCCGACGGCACCCTCGCCCTCGGCTTTCCCCTGAGCGGTGTCGACTCCACCGTGCGCACCCTGGTCGGCGTGGAGCTCTGCGTCACCCTGGCCGGGCTGATCGCGGCCTCCCTCGCCGGTCAGGCCCTCGTCGGGGTCGCCCTGCGCCCCCTGCGCCGGGTCGCCGCCACCGCCACCCGGGTCTCCGAGCTCCCCCTCCACACGGGCGAACCCGCCCTGCATGAGCGGGTGCCGGACACAGAGGCCGACCCCCGCACCGAGGTGGGCCAGGTCGGCGCGGCCCTCAACCGGATGCTGGGCCATGTCTCCTCCGCCCTCACCGCCCGCCAGCAGAGCGAGATGCAGGTCCGCCAGTTCGTCGCCGACGCCAGCCACGAGCTGCGCACCCCGCTCGCGTCCATCCGCGGGTACGCCGAACTGACGCGCCGGGGACGGGAGGAGCCCGGACCCGACACCCGGCACGCCCTGGGCCGGATCGAGTCCGAGGCCACCCGGATGACCGGCCTGGTCGAGGACCTGCTGCTGCTGGCCCGGCTCGACGCGGGCCGCCCGCTCTCCACCGGCGACGCCGACACCGATCTGGCCCCGCTCGTCGTCGACGCCGTCAGCGACGCCCGGGCCGCCGGTCCCGAGCACCACTGGCGCCTGAGCCTGCCCGAGGAGCCGGCCCCGATCCGGGCCGACCCGGCCAGGATCCAGCAGGTCCTGGTGAACCTGCTCGCCAACGCCCGTACGCACACCCCGCCGGGGACCACCGTCACCGCGCACGTTTCACGTGAAACATCCGCCGTCCGGCTGCGGATCGAGGACGACGGGCCCGGAATCGCGCCCGACCTCCTCCCCCGCGTCTTCGAGCGCTTCGCACGCGGTGACGCCTCCCGCTCCCGTGCGGCGGGCTCCACCGGGCTCGGGCTGGCCATCGTCCAGGCCGTGGTCACGGCGCACGGCGGGCGGGTCGGCGTACGGAGCGAGCCCGGACGGACCTGCTTCGAGGTCCTGCTGCCGCACGCGGGACCGCATCGGCCGGACCTGCCGGACCTTCCGGATCTGCCGGACTCACAGGCAGGGCACAGGCTCAGCACACAGCGGTGACAGGGCGCCCCGCGAGTGTCGGACCATGCGAACCGACACCTCTCCCGGGGCCCTCCCGGCACGGGCGCCCCTCGCGCCCGTGCCCGGCGAGCCCGTCCTCGACGTGGTGATCCCGGTCTTCAACGAGGAGAAGGACCTCGGCCCGTGCGTCCGCAGACTGCACGAGCACCTGACCCGGACCTTCCCCTACCCCTTCCGGATCACGGTCGCCGACAACGCGAGCACCGACCGCACCCCCGAGGTGGCACGGGGGCTCGCCGCCGCACTGGACGGCGTACGCAGCACCCGGCTGGAGGAGAAGGGCCGGGGCAGGGCCCTGCGTACGGTGTGGTCCGGTTCCGACGCCCCCGTCCTCGCCTATATGGACGTGGACCTCTCCACCGACCTCAACGCCCTGCTGCCGCTGGTCGCACCGCTGATCTCCGGTCATTCCGACCTCGCCATCGGCACCCGCCTGGCCCGGTCCTCACGGGTGGTGCGGGGCGCGAAGCGGGAGTTCATCTCGCGCGCCTACAACCTTCTCCTGCGTTCCTCCCTCGCCGCCCGCTTCAGCGACGCGCAGTGCGGATTCAAGGCGATCCGGCGCGAGGTCGCCGAGCGGCTGCTGCCGCTGGTGGAGGACACGGGCTGGTTCTTCGACACCGAACTGCTCGTCCTCGCCGAACGGGCCGGGCTGCGGATCCACGAGGTTCCGGTGGACTGGGTCGACGACCCCGACTCCACCGTCCACATCGTCCGGACCGCCACCGAGGACCTCAGGGGTGTCTGGCGCGTGGGCCGGGCACTGGCGGTCGGCGCGCTCCCGCTGGACCGGCTCGCCCGCCCCTTCGGCGACGATCCGCGCGACCGTGCCGCACTGCCCGGAGTGGAGGGCGGACTGGCCCGCCAGCTGCTCGGCTTCTGCGCCGTCGGAGCGCTGTCCACCGTGTTCTACCTGCTCCTGTACTCCGCCTTCCGTGCCGGGACCGGCCCGCAGTTCGCCAACGGGGCCGCGCTGCTGCTCTCCGCGATCGCCAACACCGCCGCCAACCGCCGGCTCACCTTCGGGGTGCGCGGCCGGGACCGGGCCGTGCGCCACCAGGCCCAGGGCCTCGTGGTGTTCGGCATCGGGCTGGCCCTCACCAGCGGCTCCCTCGCCGCGCTCGGGGCGGCCACCGCCGATCCCGCGCACAGCACGGAACTGGCCGTGCTGATCACCGCCAACCTCGCCGCCACCGTGCTGCGCTTCCTGCTCTTCCGCGCCTGGGTCTTCCCCGAGCGGCGCGACACTCCCGTGAACGTGAAGGACGACATCCGATGACCACGGCAGCACCCTCGCTCTTCCCGGTTCCCGAGGCCCGCGCAGGTACCGGCCGCCTCGCGGTCGACCGTCCCCGCTGGGAACTCCCCTCCCTGGCCGGGCTGCTGATCGCCACCGCCGCCCTGCTCCTGTGGGACCTGGGCTCCTCCGGCTACGCCAACTCCTTCTACTCCGCCGCCGTGCAGGCGGGCAGCGAGAGCTGGAAGGCCTTCTTCTTCGGCTCCTCCGACGCCGGCAACTCCATCACCGTGGACAAGCCCCCGGCGGCCCTGTGGCCGATGATGCTGTCCGTCCGGCTCTTCGGGCTCGGCGCCTGGCAGATCCTCGTACCGCAGGCCCTGATGGGCGTCGCGACCACCGGGGTGCTGTACGCCGCCGTACGCCGCCAGTTCGGTCCCGGGGCCGGGCTGCTGAGCGGCGCCGCCTTCGCGCTGACGCCCGTCGCCGCGCTGATGTTCCGCTTCAACAACCCCGACGCGCTGCTGACCCTGCTGCTGACCGTCACCGTGTACTGCGTACTGCGCGCCCTCGACGGCGCCCGTACGAAGTGGCTGGTCTGGGCCGGGGTGGCGGTCGGTTTTGCCTTCCTCACCAAGACCCTGCAGGCCTTCGTCATCCTGCCGCCGCTGGCCCTGCTGTACGCCGTCTGCGCGCCCACCCGGCTGCGCAAGCGGCTCGGGCAGCTGCTGCTGGCGGGGCTCGCGATGGTGGTGGCCGGCGGCTGGTGGGTCGCCGTCGTCGAACTGTGGCCGGCCTCCTCGCGCCCGTACATCGGCGGCTCGCAGAACAACTCCTTCCTGGAGCTGACCCTCGGCTACAACGGACTCGGCCGGATCAACGGCAACGAGACCGGCAGCGTGGGGGGCGGCGGCCGCGGCGGCGCCGGAGGCGGAGGTGGCGGCGGCTGGGGGGAGACGGGCATCGACCGGCTCTTCTCGGGCAACATCGGCGGACAGATCGCCTGGCTGCTGCCGGCGGCCCTGGTGCTGCTGGTGGCGGGTCTGGTGATCACCTGGCGGGCCCGCCGGACCACCGACACGCTGGAGGGCATGGCCCGGGCGGCCTTCCTGGCGTGGGGCGGCTCGCTGCTGATCACCGCGGTCGTCTTCAGCTACATGCAGGGCATCTTCCACGAGTACTACACCGTGGCACTGGCGCCGTTCGTGGCCGCGCTGATCGGCATGGGTGCCGCCGTGCTGTGGGAGGAGCGGGGCGGCCGGGTCGCCGCGATCACCCTGTCCGGCACGCTCGCCCTGACGGCGGTCTGGTCGTACGTGCTGCTCGGCCGGGCCACCGGCTATCTGCCGTGGCTGCGCTGGGCGGTCCTGGTGGGCGGGCTGCTCGCCGCGGCCGCGCTGCCGTTCGCCGCTCGGGCCGGGCGCCGGGCGCTGCAGGCAACGGCCGCGCTGGGCGTGGCGGCGGCACTGGCCGGGCCGTTCGCGTACTGCCTGACCACCGTGAGCACCGCGCACACCGGCTCCATCGTGACCGCCGGTCCGGCGGTGGCGGGCGGCCGGGGCGGCCCCGGCGGGATGAGGGGCGGCCCCGGGGCTTTCGGCGGCCCTGGCGGCGCAGGCGAGATGTTCCCGGGCGGCCAGGGCCAGGGCCAGGGCGGCCGGGGCGGCGTGCCGAACGGCGGAATGCCGGGCGCCGGGCCGCAGGGCGGGATGCCGCAGGGCGGGATGCCGCCGGGCCAGGGCGGTACGGGCGGCCAGGGCGGACGTGGCGGCGAGCGGTTCGGTGGCGGTGGCGGGGCGGGCGGCCCCGGCGGCCTGCTGAACGGCGCCCGGGTGAGCGCGGAGGCCAAGAAGGCCCTCACCACCGACGCCGACGCCTACACATGGGCGGCGGCCGCCATCGGCTCCCAGAACGCGGCGAGCTATCAGCTGGCCTCCGGCGCACCGGTCATGGCGATCGGCGGCTTCAACGGCAGTGACCCCTCACCGACGCTGGAGCAGTTCCAGAAGTACGTCAGGGACGGGAAGATCCACTGGTTCATCGGCCAGAACACCATGGCCGGTGCGGACGGCGCCGGTGAGGGGAACACCCGCGGCGGCGGTCCGGCCGGCCCGGGCGGTCCGGGCGGTGGCACCGGCACGGACATCGAGACCTGGATCAAGGCCACCTTCAAGCCGACCACGGTCGGCGGGGCCACCTTCTACGACCTGACGACCCCGGCGACCTGATCCGACCTGATCCAACCCGATCCGACCTGATTCAGCCTGATCCGGTCCGATCCGGCCCGATCCGCCCCGCTGGCTCTAGCATCGAGGGGGCGGACCGGGCATTCCGGGCTGATCCACCTGTCGTGAGGAGGGTGCCTGCATGGCGACCGCGGCCGATCCCGGTGAGACCCGCATCAGCGTGTGGCTGGCCGCAAGGCCCGCCGCACCCGCCAGACGCCGCAGCGAAGCACCCTCCGGGCTGGACCGGGAGCGGATCACCGCCGCCACCGTGCGGCTGCTCGACGCCGACGGACTGGCCCGGTTCTCGATGCGACGGCTGGCCGCCGGGCTCGGGGTCACCGCGATGTCCCTGTACTGGTACGTGGAGACCAAGCAGGACCTGCTCGAACTCGCCCTCGACAGCGCGCTCGGCGAGCTGCGGCCGCCGCCGGTGGAGGGCGGCGGGGCGGGCTGGCCGGCCCGGCTGCAGGCGCTGGCCCGCGGCTACCGGCGGGTGCTGGCCGACCATCCCTGGGTGGCCCCGCTCACCGCCGCGTTCCCGAACATCGGCCCGCACGCGCGGGCCTTCGACGCCGCGCTCCAGCGGCTGCTGGATGCCACGGGTCTCGCCGATGGTGCACGTACGGGCGCCCACCTGGCCGTCTCCCAGTTCCTGCACGGCTGTGGGAGTACGGTCCGGCGGGCGCCCGAGGGCGATTTCTGCCTGGCTCTCGACGTCCTCATCGCGGGCATCGAGGCCAAGGCGTCAGCCCGGACGGCCTAGGCGTCGGCCCTGACCGCCTAGGCGTCGGCCCTGACCGCCTAGGCCTTGACGGCGGGCTCGGTGGGGGCCGCCGCCTCGTCCGATGCCGCCGCCGGGGCGTGCGCCGCCGGCTTCGACTTCAGGGCGACCTCCTTGATGAACACCACCAGGACCAGTCCGAGCAGCGCGAACGGGGCGGCGTAGAGGAAGACGTCGCCGACGCCGTGCCCGTACGCGGTCTCGATGACCTCGCGGATCGGCGCGGGCAGCTTGTCGAGGTCGGGGATGCCGCCCCCGCCGGTGCCGCCGTGGCCGAGGGCCGCGGCCTTCGGGCCGAGCGCGGCGAGGCCGTCCTGGACGTAGTGCGTGACCCGGTTGGCCATGACGGCGCCCAGCGCGGAGACGCCCATGGCGCCGCCGAGGGAGCGGAAGAAGGTGACGACCGAGCTGGCCGCGCCCAGGTCCTCGGGAGCCACCTGGTTCTGGGTGGCGAGGACCAGGTTCTGCATCATCATGCCGAGACCGAGGCCGGTCACCGCCATGTAGATCGCGATGTGCCAGTACGGGGTGTCGTGGCGCAGTGTGCCCAGCAGACCCAGACCGGCCGTCAGCAGGACGCCGCCGGAGACGAGCCAGGCCTTCCACCGACCGGTCTTGGTGATCACCTGACCGGAAACCGTGGACGAGACGAAGAGGCCGGCGATCATCGGAATCGTGAGGATTCCGGACATCGTGGGGGACTCACCGCGGGCCAACTGGAAGAACTGGCTGAAAAACACCGTTCCCGAGAACATCGCGATGCCGACGAACAGGGAGGCCGCCGAGGCCAGGGTGATGGTCTTGTTGCGGAACAGCCGCAGCGGGATGATCGGGTCGCTCGCGCGGGACTCGACGAGGACGAAGAGCAGGCCGAGCAGCAGCGCCCCGCCGGTCATCGCCCAGGTCTGCCAGGAGACCCACGCGTAGGAGTCGCCGGCCTGCGTGACCCAGATCAGCAGCAGCGAGACGGCTCCGCTGATCAGGAAGGCGCCCAGCCAGTCGACCTTGACGTCGCGGCGCACGACCGGGAGGTGCAGGGTGCGCTGGAGCACGATCAGCGCGATGACCGCGAACGGCACGCCGACGTAGAAGCACCAGCGCCAGCCCAGCCACTCGGTGTCGGTGATGACACCGCCCAGCAGCGGGCCGCCGACGGTGGCGACGGCGAACACCGCGCCCAGGTAGCCGCTGTACCGGCCGCGCTCGCGCGGGGAGATCATCGCGGCCATCACGATCTGCGCCAGGGCGGAGAGGCCGCCGACGCCGATGCCCTGGACCACGCGGCAGGCGATCAGCGTGCCGGTGTTCTGGGACAGGCCTGCGACCACGGAGCCGAGGACGTAGATCACGAGGGATATCTGGACCAGCAGCTTCTTGCTGAAGAGGTCGGACAGCTTGCCCCACAGCGGGGTGGCGGCCGTCATCGACAGCAGGGCGGCGGTGACCACCCAGGTGTACGAGGACTGGGTGCCGCCGAGGTCGCTGATGATCTGGGGGAGGGCGTTGGAGACGATCGTGGACGACAGGATCGCCACGAACATGCCGAGCATCAGCCCGGACAGCGCCTTCATGATCTGCGGGTGGGTCATGGTCACGGAAGTGGCCGGGGACGTGCCCCCGGACGTGGGCGGATGGTCGGTCGTCGTCTCCGACTGGGCCATGTCTTTCCTTTGTTCAGAAGCTCGATCGGAGTCGGGCCAGCAGGGTGTTCAGTACGTCGATGTCCTGGGGGGACCAGTCGCGGAGGGCTCTCTCCAGCGAGGCCGTGTGGCGGGCGCCGAGCTCGGCGAGGAGCGCCCGCCCGGCCGGGGTGAGCCGCAGGATCCGGCAGCGACCGTCGCCCGGGTCGGTCTCGCGCTCGATCCAGCCGCGGTCGGCGATGTGGGTGACGTGCCGGCTGGTCACCGAGATGTCGACCCCCATGAACTCGGTCAGCCGGCTCAGCCGCATCTCCCCGTGCCGGTCGAGCAGGGTGAGGACGGCGGCGGCGCCGGGCGGGCAGTCCGGGGGCAGGCTGCGGGCGAGCTCGCGCTTGACCGCACCGATTCCGGTGAGCTGGCGGGCCAGCTCCGCGTACGGAGCGGCCTGCGCGGGCGGAGCCGTCCGGACGGCCGGTGCGTTCTGCGGGCGCGGGCTCGATGCGCTCTGCAGGGTCGGTGCGCTCTGCAGGTTCGGAGTGCTCTGCAGGGTTGGAGCGGTCTGCACGGTCACCGGGTTCCCCATCTCGTTGCTTGAGGCAACCATAGAAGCGCATGGTTGCTACAGGCAAATGAATCCGGGGGGTGGGGCGGTAAAGGAATCGGAAAACCGGCTAGGGTCCTGCTCCATGGCTGACAACCGCAACTCACAGGTCCCCGAGGGCAACTATGACCCCGCGGGCAGCACGCAGATGTTCAAGGCCTTCGTCGAGGAGGCCGCACCGGCCCGGCAGGCGGGTCCGGGAGCCCGTCAGCAGCGTCGCGCGGAGCAGCAGCGGTCCGGGTCCTCGAACCCGGCCGCGAAGGTGGGGCTGGTCCTCGCCCTGGTGCTCGTGATCGGCGCGGCGGTCTGGCTGGTCATGCGCTGACGGCCGCACCGGCCGCTCAGCTCCAGGTCGCGGTGACCTTCCGGGTGTCCACGTGCATGCCCAGCGGCACCCGCCAGGACTCCACGCACACCGTGTAGGTCTGCGTCTTCGAGGCCCCGCCCGCCAGTGGCGCCGGCAGGGGCTGGCTCGTCGCGATCGTGGCCCAGTCGATGCCGAGGGCGCCGATGATGTGCGTCGCGAAGCTGACCGTGCCCGAACGGGCGGCGGTGGTCCCGGTGTTCGTGAAGGTCACGGTGACCCGCTCGCACCAGCGGTCGGCCGCGGCCGACCGGAGCGGCGCGGACAGCGTCAGCCGGGCCGGAGTGGACGCGGGCGGGGCCGGCGGAGTCGTGCCCGGCCTGCCGGGCGGGCTCGTCGGTGTGCCCGGGATGCTCGGTGTGCCCGGGGTGCCCGGCGCGGACGGGCCGGTGGGCTTCGTCGGCGTGCCGGGCCTGTCGGGTGTGCCGGGTGACGGTGGGGTGCGGCCCGGGTCCGCGGGGGTGCCGGGCGGGCCTGCGGAGCCGCCGGCGGCGGGGGTCGTGGCTCCGCCCGGGGCGGGGCCGCCCGGGGTCCCGGATCCCGAGGGGGCGGTCGACGTACGGGCGGACGCCGAGGATCCGCCCGCCGCGTCCGGGCCGCCGAGCTGCTGGAACTCCACCTGGCCCCGGGGTGCCACGTTCTCCCCCGCACCCCGTTCGGGGCCCGGGGCCGCGGCGCCCACGGCGAGATAGCCGTCCCGCGCCGGGCCGCCGCAGCCGGTGAGGCCGGCGGCGGCCGTGCAGCACAGGGCGAGCAGGGTGGCGGCGGTGGCTCGCGATCCCTTTCGCATCGCGCCAGTTTTCCTGACGGATCGTCAATTTGGAAGCGCGAGGCGCCGGATCACTCCCCGATGAGGCCTACGCGCAGTTGCGCGAGGGTGCGGGTCAGCAGCCGGGAGACGTGCATCTGGGAGATGCCGACCTCCTCGCCGATCTGCGACTGCGTCATGTTCGCGAAGAAGCGCAGCATGATGATCTGCCGTTCCCGGGGCGGGAGTTTGGCGAGCAGCGGCTTCAGGGACTCGCGGTACTCGACCCCCTCCAGCGCGGTGTCCTCGTAGCCGAGGCGGTCCGCGAGGGAGCCCTCGCCGCCCTCGTCCTCGGGAGAGGGCGAGTCGAGCGAGGAGGCCGTGTAGGCGTTGCCGACGGCGAGGCCGTCGACGACGTCCTCCTCCGAGACCCCGAGCACGGCGGCGAGCTCCGGCACGGTCGGCGAGCGGTCCAGCTTCTGGGCCAGTTCGTCGCTGGCCTTGGTCAGCGCCAGGCGCAGTTCCTGGAGCCGGCGCGGGACGCGGACGGACCAGGAGGTGTCCCGAAAGAATCGTTTGATCTCGCCCACGACGGTCGGCATCGCGAACGTCGGGAATTCGACCCCGCGTTCGCAGTCGAAGCGGTCGATCGCCTTGATCAGGCCGATGGTGCCGACCTGGACGATGTCCTCCATCGGCTCGTTGCGGCTGCGGAATCGGGCGGCCGCGTAGCGCACGAGAGGCAGGTTCAGCTCGATCAGGGTGTCGCGTACGTACGCCCGTTCGGGGCTGTCCGCATCCAGGGCTGCGAGCCGCAGGAAGAGGGAGCGGGAGAGGGTCCGGGTGTCGATGGCTTCCGAGCGGTCGGACGCTGCAGGTGCTGTGGGCGCAGGCGCGCTCTTGACGAGCGTGAGCACCTTGGAGCTGCCCTGGTCTACGGACATGCCACCCCCTTGAGGTCGCGGACGGTCGCGTACTGCGCGCCCGTCGGAGGAACGCAGCCTCCACCTGAATACCGGAGGCGGGGCTGCGGCAAACGCGGTTCACGCAGAATGTCACATGTCGGCAACGCGCTGTAGCGCCATGTCGACATATATCTCCAGCGACAGACAGGCCTGGAGGGCGATCAGTCCGATCTGTCGGGAAACATGCGAATGATCTACGCTCGTTCCGGTTACGCCTCGATCCTGTTTGCGGATCTCAGTCGGGCGAAGCTCCGGGCGAGGAGTCGGGAGACGTGCATCTGGGAGACGCCGAGCTCCACGCTGATCTGTGACTGCGTCAGATTGTTGTAGTACCGCAGGAGCAGGATCCTTTGCTCACGTTCGGGCAGCTGTACGAGGAGGTGGCGGACGAGGTCGCGGTGCTCGACTCCGGCCAGCTCCGGGTCCTCGTAGCCGAGGCGGTCCAGCAGCCCGGGCATGCCGTCGCCCTCCTGGGCGGCCTCCAGGGAGGTCGCGTGGTAGCTGCGCCCGGCCTCGATGCAGGACAGCACCTCGTCCTCGGTGATGCGCAGCCGCTCGGCGATCTCGGAGGTGGCCGGCGTGCGGCCGTGGAGGGTCGTGAGGTCCTCGGTGGCGGCGTTGACCTGGACCCACAGCTCGTGGAGGCGGCGCGGCACGTGGACGGTGCGGACGTTGTCGCGGAAGTACCGCTTGATCTCGCCCACGACGGTCGGCATCGCGAAGGTCGGGAACTGGACGCCGCGGTCCGGGTCGAACCGGTCGATGGCGTTGATCAGGCCGATGGTGCCGACCTGGACCACGTCCTCCATCGGCTCGTTGCGGCTGCGGAAGCGGGCGGCCGCGTACCGGACGAGCGGGAGGTTGGCCTCGATGAGGGCCCCGCGCACCCGGCTGTGCTCGCTGGTGCCCGGCTCCAGGCCCTTCAGCTGGCCGAACAGGACCTGGGTGAGGGCCCGGGTGTCCGCGCCCCTGCTCGGGGGTCTCGGCGCGACCGGGGGCTCCTCGGGCGGCTCCGGGCGGGGCTCCGGGCGGTGTTCCCGCTGGGGTTCCGGCTGGGGCGGCACCTGGGGGTCCTGCTGGGGTGGCACTTGAGGCGCAGTACTGGCCGGCACGGTCACGCCACCCCTTCAGTCAACTCTCATCCATCAAAAGCGGTCATAGCATCACAAGAGATGTGCACTGTGCGCAAGCACCGTATATCGCCGTGTTGAGGGCAAGTTGGGCATAGCAGGGCAATATGCCCAGTGGTGGGTATACAAAAAGCCCCCCACCCGTCGGAGTGGGGGGCCGGAAGTCCGGGAACCGCTTCAGCGTACGGGTCAGCGCACCAGTTCGGTCATGAACTCGCCGATGCCGGAGGCGGCATCCGATATCCCCTGGAAGCCTATTTCCACGATCTCGGCCGCTCTCTTCGGCTGGGTGATGATCACGAAGAGGGCGAACACGGTGAGGGCACCCGTGATGAGCTTCTTGGTGTCCACGTGCGGGCGGCCTCCCCAACCGGTCCGAGCAAGTCGGGTGAGTCTAACCGGTCAAGATTGGACACTCACCTGTCCTTTAAGGACCAAGGGCCCGGTACTCCGGGCCCTTTGCCGTGGAGCGGGCGGTCGAGGCGGGCACAGGATGGGTGGGAGCCCACCGGTTCTGGCAGGAAACCGGTGGGTGAGGGGCAGGGCCTCACTGCGGGGTCCGAGCCGCGAGCTTCCCCCTGAACGCGGCCCGGACCGGCAGGTCCGCCCTCGTCGGGGGAAGTGGTTCGTCCCCCCGATGCCACTTCCCCCGTCCCACCCGTCGAAGGTCCCGGCTCCGGCCGGGACCTTCTTCACGTGGTCCGGCGGTCTGCCGGGCTGCTGGCGGGCCTGCCGGTTCCTGCCGGTTCCTGCGGGGCGTGCGCGGGGCGCTCGCAGGCGCACGAGAGGTGCACGAGAGGCGTGCGGAGGCGGACCGGGAACCGGTTGGCTACTCCAGGCCGCCGGCCAGGTCCGTGAGGGGCTGTACGGGCGCGATGACGGGGGCCAGCTGGTTCGGCAGCTCCATCAGCGCGTTGAGCTGGTTCGCGCCGGCACTCAGCTGCGACCCGATCTCCTGGACGGACGTGGGCTGGGCCCCGGCCGGCATCCCCGGCGCGGCCGCCGGCAGGTCCGGGAGGGTGAGGGGGGAGACCGGGGCGGCCGAGGCGGCGGGTGCGGCGAGGCCCGCGGCGGCCCCCGCGAGGGCGAGGGCGGCGAGCATGCGCTGGGTCTTGGTCATGCCGTGACAACGGCCGAGGGGGCGGGCGGTCACGCGGGTGTCCGCCAGAGAGGCGATCGGAATACGCCGAGAGCCCCGACCCTTACGGGGCGGGGCTCTCGATCGAAGCGGTAGTGGAGGGATTTGAACCCCCGATGGGTTGCCCCATACTCGCTTTCGAGGCGAGCTCCTTCGGCCACTCGGACACACTACCGAGATGGATCCTAGCCTAAGGAACCCCATCCGCTGAAATCGATGGGTCCGGGGGCGTCGCGACGGCCGTACGCAGGCCTTTTCCGGACCCTGGACCGGACGCGTGCGGGACCCCGGACCGATCCGTCGGCTCAGAGGTCACGGAAGAAGTCCGTCAGCTGCCGCGCGCACTCGTCCGCCAGGACACCGCGGATCACCTCGGGACGGTGGTTGAGCCTGCGGTCCCGTACGAGGTCCCACAGCGACCCGGCCGCACCGGCCTTCTCGTCGTCCGCGCCGTAGACGACCCGGGCGACGCGCGACTGCACGAGCGCGCCCGCGCACATGACGCACGGCTCCAGGGTCACCACGAGGGTGCACCCCGGAAGGCGCCATTCCCCGAGCTCGGCGGCCGCCCGGCGCAGTGCCACCACCTCGGCGTGCGCGGTGGGGTCACCGGCCGCCTCGCGTTCGTTGTACCCGGTGGCGAGGATCCGCCCGTCCGGGCCCAGCACGACGGCGCCGACCGGCACATCGCCGGCCGGCACCGCCCGGGCGGCCTCCTGGAGCGCCAGGCGCATGGAGTCCCGCCACGGGTCCCGTACGGGATCGGGGGTGTTCGCGGGGAGCACTAGCGGACGGCCTCCAGGACCTCGGTGGCGCCGAGGGAGTCGGCGATCTCCGAGAGGGCGTCCCCGTCGAGGGTCATCAGTTGTTTGTTGGTCACCCCGAGATCGTCCAGCAGCCCGGGGTCGCCGAGCGGACCGGCCGGTACCGGTTCCGCACCGGTCCCGCCCACCTCGTCCTCGTCGGCGTCCTCGTCCGTGAACGCGGCGACGGCATCCTCCTCGCCGTCCTCGGTGCCGTCCAGGTCCAGGTCGTCGAGTTCGTCGTCCTCCTCGTCGCTGCCCAGCAGCTCTTTGGTCAGCATCGAGCCGTAGGAGCTGCGGGCGGCCGCGGAGGCGTTCGATACGAAGTACCGCGGGTCCTCCTCGCCGTCCACGCGGACGACGCCGAACCAGGCGTCCTCCTGCTCGATGAGGGCGACCACCGTGTCGTCGTCGACAGCGGCGGACCGGGCGAGATCGATCAGATCACTGAGGGACTCGACGTCGTCGAGTTCCATGTCGCTCGCTTCCCACCCGTCTTCGGTGCGCGCGAGCAGTGCGGCGAAATACACCGTGACTCTCCCACTGGTCTTAGGCGTGCCGGTTGGAGGTCCCCCCGGCCGGAGGATGGGGCAGAACGGCTGTGCTGCTCGCCGCCCGTACCCCGCCCAATCGGCATCGTGGCAGAAACAGCGGCTTTGCGAGAGGTCTTCCGCGCTTGCGTCGTGCCGCGCCGTGCACCGGCAGGGGCCGTGCGGGGTTGCGGCGCGGGGGCGGCGGGGCCGTAGGGAGGGGTGTGGGGCGGGTGGTGCGGCCCGGACGTGTCGCGGCGTGCCGGGCCGGTGCCGGCGCCGGATCACCAGCGGAAGGTGCGCATGCGCATCTGCTGGCGCATACGGGCCGCACGGGCGCGGCGGGGCTGGACGCGATCGCGCAGCTCGCGCGCCTCCATCAGGTCGCGCAGGAACTGCGCGCGGCGTGCGCGGCGCTGCGCCGCGGTCTCCGGCACCTCGTCGTCGGGCTGCCTGTCGGACATCGGCCACCACCTGGCTGGTCGGTCGTCCCCCCTTGCACCCACCTTCCCCCGGACGGAGCGTTTGATGCCACCCCGTCGCAGGTCAGGCGTCGTCCTTGAGGGTCGGGACCACGGCGACCGGGCCGTGCGCGTGGTGGAGCACGGCATGGGCCACCGAGCCGATCGCCAGGGACATGGCGGTGCGGCGCGGGTGGTGGCGGCCCACCACGATCAGCGCCGCCGCCCGGGAGGCGATGACCAGCCGGCCGGCCGGGTCCCCGGGTACCGCGGCCTGCTCGACGGGGACGTCCGGAAAGCGCTCGCGCAGCGGGGCCAGCCGCTCCGTCTGGGAGCGCAGCATCTCCCGTTCGGCCGGTACGCCGTCCCCCTCGTCGGCCAGCCCCTCCGGCGGGATCACCGCGAAGGGGCTGTCGATCACCAGGTTCGGCGAGGGCGGGATGGCGTACGCGGAGACCACCTGGACGGTGGTCCCCCGCACGGCGGCTTCGGTGAACGCGAAGGTCAGTACGTCGTCGGGCGTCTCGGCGGCGTGCAGTCCGACCACCACCCGCCCGGCCGACAGCTCGGCGTCGGCGTCGGGGCGGGCGCCGCGCTCCGCGTGCGGGACCACCACGACCGGGCAGGCGGCCGTACTGGCCACGGCCCGGCTGCTGGAGCCGAGCAGCAGGCTGGCGAAGCCGCCGCGGCCCCGGGAGCCCATCACCAGCATCCGGGACCGGGAGCCGATCACCCGCAGCGCCTCGGGCACCGAGCCCTCCAGAGCCTCGTACGTGACCCCGGCGGGCAGCCCGGCGCCGGGGTCGAAGCCGGAGCCCGAGCCCGAGCCGGGGCCTGCTCCGGAGCCCGAGCCCGAGCCGGGTCCGCCGCCGAGCAGGGCCCGGACCCACTCGCGTACGGGGTCGGGGATGTCCTCCGGTTCGGAGGCGTCGTGCAGGGAGGCCCGGCGCCCGGCGTACAACTGGGCGTGGTCGGGCAGTACATGGGCGACGAGCAGCCCGCAGTCGTGCCGGACGGCCTCGGCCCGCGCCCACTCCAGGGCCCTCAGGCTGTGTTCCGAACCGTCGACGGCCGCGATCACCGGTGTGTTGCTCATCCGTCCAGCCTGCTGGGCGTCCACGCGGGTCGCATCCGCAGGGAAGCGGCGGGCGCGGCCGCCGCTTCGGACGCGAAGGGGCCGCGTCAGCGCGTAGCCTTTTGGGTGCAGGTCGCGTCGTGCGACCGTTTTTGCAGGTCGCAGGCTGAGTTTTGGAGGATGTTGTGCGTTTGCAGGTCGTCGATCACCCCTTGGTGGCGCACAAACTCACCACCCTGCGCGACAAGCGCACCGACTCCGCCACCTTCCGGCGGCTCGCCGACGAGCTGGTGACCCTGCTCGCCTACGAGGCCACCCGGGACGTGCGCACGGAGCAGGCCGACATCGAGACCCCCGTCGCCCCGACCACCGGCGTGAAGCTCTCGCACCCGCGCCCGCTGGTCGTCCCGATCCTGCGGGCCGGCCTCGGCATGCTCGACGGCATGGTGCGGCTGCTGCCGACCGCCGAGGTGGGCTTCCTGGGCATGGTCCGCAACGAGGAGACCCTGGAGGCCTCCACGTACGCGACGCGCATGCCGGAGGACCTCTCGGGCCGCCAGGTCTACGTCGTCGACCCGATGCTCGCCACCGGCGGCACGCTGGTCGCGGCGATCCAGGAGCTGATCAAGCGCGGCGCCGACGACGTCACGGCCGTGGTGCTGCTGGCCGCGCCCGAGGGCGTCGAGATCATGGAGCGCGAGCTGGCGGGCACGCCGGTGACGGTGGTGACGGCCGCGGTGGACGAGCGGCTCAACGAGCACGGCTACATCGTGCCGGGCCTGGGTGACGCGGGCGACCGGATGTACGGCTCGGCGGAGTAGCGCCGTACGGCGGTCCGGCGCGTCCCGCGCGGTGGTGCGCGGTGCGCGCCTGGAGCGTCCGGGGCGCCCGGAGCGTCGGAAGCGTCCGGAACGCCGGACGCGTCCGGCGCGTCAGCAGTTCTTGGGCGCGGGCACGGGGTTGGCCAGGAGGGCCAGCGCCCTGTCCGCGTCCTCCTTCGTACTCAGCTCCTTGAAGGCGTCGCCCAGGATCAGGTCGACGTCCGCGCTCTCGCGCGTGTCGGTCTGCTGGGTGGCGCCGGCGAGCTGTGTGCCGAGGACGGCGAAGACCGCCTTGTCGGTCGCCGGGGAGCCCAGCAGTATCCCCGTGCCGGGGACCTTCTTGTCGAAGGTGGCCGGGGCGTTGCCCACGTTCCCGATCACGAAGCCGCGTTTGGCCAGCTCGTCACCGACGGCCTTGGCCAGACCCGCCCGCGGGGTCGCGTTGTAGACGTTGACCGTGATCTCCCCGGGCGGGGGGAGCACGACCGCCGGTTTGGCGGCGGCCGAGGCGGTGGAGGCGGCGGCCGGGCCGCCCTTGGCGGCGGTACCGGGAGGCGTCGTCGGGCAGTCCTTGGCACCCGCAGCCGTGTTCCGCTTGGGGCTGTCGCCCCGGAACACGTCGATGAGCTGCAGGGCCCCGTAGCCGACCAGGGCCAGCGCAAGGATCGAGCCGAGTACGGCGAGGACGATCCGAGGACGGCTCCGCTTACGGCTCATACGGGGGTAGGCGGCTCCCGTGACGCGGTACTTTCCGCCCATGCCGGGGGGAGTGAGCATGCTCATGGGCGCAGCGTAGTGCGACCCGGTGTCGATGCCTACTAAATGATCTGCTGATAGGTCAATGGTGACCCGAAAGGCGCAATACAGGCGAAGTCGTCAGTCCATTTCGAGGACGCGCGCGTGCAGCACCTGGCGCTGCTGGAGGGCGGCGCGCACGGCGCGGTGCAGCCCGTCCTCCAGGTAGAGGTCGCCCCGCCACTTCACGACGTGCGCGAACAGGTCGCCGTAGAAGGTGGAGTCCTCGGCGAGCAGCGTTTCGAGGTCCAGCTGGCCCTTGGTCGTCACGAGCTGGTCGAGCCGGACCGGGCGCGGCGCGACGTCCGCCCACTGCCGGGTGGTTTCCCTGCCGTGGTCGGGGTAGGGCCGTCCGCTTCCGATGCGCTTGAAGATCACACGGAAAGCCTACCGGGCCGGTGCGTGCGGGCGCAGCCTCGTGACGGTGGTGCAAAAGTGGCGAACAGCGCTATTTGGGGAGTCACGCATGAGCGAGAGCACCGACCCCGCGGTTCCGGCGGACAAGACGGACCCGGCGGACCCGGCCGGCCTGATCGCCGCCGGGTACGCCTTCACCGGACCCGCGCTCGACCTCGGGGCACTCCTCTGGGACGGCGACTGCCTGCCCGACCGTCAGATCCGCATCCCCCTGGCGATGCTCAACCGCCACGGACTGGTCGCCGGAGCCACCGGTACCGGCAAGACCAAGACGCTCCAGCTCATCGCCGAGCAGCTGTCGGCGAGCGGTGTCCCCGTCTTCCTCGCGGACATCAAGGGCGACATCTCGGGAATCTCGGTGCCCGGTACGGCGGGCGACAGGATCGACGAACGGGCCCGCGACGTGGCCCAGTCGTGGGAGCCCACCGGATACCCCTGCGCGTTCTACTCGCTGGGAGGCATCGGCCCCGGAATCCCGCTCCGGTCCACGGTCACCAGCTTCGGCCCGGTGCTGATGTCCAAGGTGCTGGAGCTCAACCAGACGCAGGAGCAGTCCCTCGGCCTGATCTTCCACTACGCCGACACCAAGGGCCTGGAGCTGGTCGACCTCAAGGATCTGCGCGCGGTCGTCGCCTTCCTCGTCTCCGACCAGGGCAAACCCGAACTCAAGGGCATCGGCGGGCTCTCCACCGTGACCGCCGGAGTGATCCTGCGGGCGCTGACGGCCTTCGAGCAGCAGGGGGCCTCCGAGTTCTTCGGCGAGCCGGAGTTCGACACCGGCGAGTTCCTCCGCACGGCCGCGGACGGGCGCGGCCTGGTCTCCGTCCTGGAACTGCCCGCCGTCCAGGACAAGCCGCAGCTCTTCTCCACCTTCCTGATGTGGCTGCTCGCCGACCTCTACAACGACCTGCCGGAGGTCGGCGACCTGGAGAAGCCCAAGCTCGTCTTCTTCTTCGACGAGGCGCACCTGCTCTTCAGCGGGGCCTCGAAGGCCTTCCTCGCCTCCATCACACAGACGGTCCGGCTCATCCGCTCCAAGGGCGTCGGCGTGTTCTTCGTGACGCAGACCCCCAAGGACGTGCCGGCGGACGTCCTCGCCCAGCTCGGCAACCGGGTGCAGCACGCGCTGCGCGCCTTCACCCCCGACGACGCCAAGGCGCTGAAGGCGACGGTGCGGACCTTCCCCAACTCCGCGTACGACCTGGAGGAGCTGCTCACCCAGCTGGGGACCGGCGAGGCGGTCGTCACCGTGCTCAGCGAGAAGGGCGCCCCCACCCCGGTCGCGGCGACCCGGCTGCGCGCCCCGCAGTCGCTGATGGGACCGGTCGCGGCGGCCGACCTGGAGCAGGCCGTGACGTCCTCGCCGCTCTGGGCGCGCTACGCGGAGCCGGTCGACCGCGAGTCGGCGTACGAGAAGATCAGCGCCGAACAGGCCGCCGCGGAGGCGCGGGCAGAGGCCGCCGCGGCCGAAGCCGAGGCCGAGAAACAGGCCAGGGTGGCGGAGAAGGAAGCCGCGCGGGCCGCGCGCAGCGCCCCCAAGCCGGATCCCTCGCTGGCCGAGCAGGTGGTGGGGAGCGGGCTGTTCCGCTCGCTGGCCCGGTCGATCGGGACCCAGCTGGGCCGGGAGATCTCGCGCTCGATCTTCGGGACGGCGCGCAGGCGCCGGTGACGCGGTGACAGACTCGGTGCATGCGGACCGAACTCACCGACACCACGTCCAGCAAGGTCAACCGGGCCCTGCTCGAAGCACGCCGGGCGATAGGCAGCCCGACCATGGGGCTGGTGCTGACCCTTGTCCTCGCCACCGACGAGGAGAACGCGTACGACGCCGTACGCGCGGCCTCCGAGGCCTCGCGTGAGCATCCCTGCCGCATCATCGCGGTGATCAGGCGGACCTCGCGCGGCTCGCACAAGCTCCGCGCGAACCGCGTCGACGCCGAACTGCGCGTCGGATCCGACGCCGGGACCGGCGAGATCGTGCTGCTGCGCCTGCACGGGGCACTGACCGAGCACGCCGGCTCGGTCGTCCTGCCGCTGCTCCTGCCGGACGCGCCCGTGGTGGCCTGGTGGCCGGCCGACGCGCCCACCGACCTGGCGCGGGACCCGCTGGGCGCGCTCGCGCAGCGCCGGATCACGGACGCGGCCGCCGCCTTCGACCCGGTCGGCGTGCTCGACGAGCGGGCCGCGGGCTACCAGCCCGGGGACACCGACCTGGCCTGGACCCGTCTGACGCCGTGGCGCTCGCTGCTGGCCGCGGCCCTGGACCAGAAGCCGCTGCCGGTGACCGGCGCGGCGGTGGAGAGCGAGCCCGACAACGCGAGCGCGGAGCTGCTGGCGCGCTGGCTGGAGGACCGGCTGGGGGTGCCGGTGGCCCGGGTGGCGAGCGAGGGCCCGGTGATCACCGGGGTCAGCCTGCAGACCGCGGGCGGGGAGATCCGGGTGGACCGGCCCGCGGGTGTGCTGGCCACCCTGAGCCTGCCGGGGAGCCCCGACCGCAGGGTGGCCCTGAAGATCCGCAGCGGCGCAGAACTGATCGCGGAGGAACTGCGCCGCCTCGACGCGGACGTGGTCTACGGCTCCGCGCTGCGGCGGCGGCCGCTCCAGACGGTGCTCTCGGCGTAGTGGTTGTCGTAGGTCGCCGAGCTGTCCTTGATGTCCTGCACGGTGGCCTCGCCCGCGTTGACCCGGCCGAGGAGCCGGTAGTAGTCGAAGCGGCCCATGCCGGGGGTGAAGCCGACGAACACGGCGGCCGTGTGGCCGGCGGCCGGGGCGAAGGCGTGCTTCACGCCCGGCGGGACGGCGATGAAGTCGCCCGCGCCCAGGGTGTGGATCTCGTCGTCGACGAGGATGTCGAGCCGACCGGCGGTGACGTGGAAGAACTCGGTGGCCTTGGTGTGGAAGTGCACCGGGGCGCCCGCCGCGCCCTCGTCGAAGGTGGCGGTGTTGCAGGTGAGCTCGTCGGTGTCGGTGAGCAGGGTGATGAGGCTGCCGGGGCCGTCGTAGATGGCTTCGGCGGTGGCGGCGCGGGTCGCGATCTCTGTCATGTCCACCAATCTACGATCTTGAGCGACCGGAATCAGGGGTCAATCGGCGGCCCGTGTGGCCGGTCAATTCCGCGGCGCTCCAGGAGCTGACCGGGGGCGGTGCGCGGGCGCCCCCGGTGGTGACCCGGATCAGGAGCCGTCCGCGGCCTTGCCGGCTTTCGCGGCCTTCGCGGCGGCCTTCATCTCCTGCTTGTGGGCCCGCACCCTGGCCAGGGACTCCGGGCCCGTGATGTCGGCCGCCGAACGGTAGACGTTCGCCTGCCCGTAGCCGCCCGCGGCCTCCCGCCAGCCCGTCGGCCGCACGCCGAACCGCTTGCCCAGCAGGGCGAGGAAGATCTGCGCCTTCTGCTCCCCGAAGCCCGGCAGCGCCTTGAGGCGCTTCAGCAGCTCCTGCCCCGTCGCGACGTCCGCCCAGACCGCCTCCGCGTTCCCGTCGTAGTGCTCCACGAGGTACGCGCACAGCTGCTGGACACGCGTCGCCATCGACCCCGGGTACCGGTGGACGGCGGGCTTCTCGGAGAGCAGGGCGGCGAAGGCCTCCGGGTCGTACGCGGCGATGGTGTGCGCGTCGAGATCGTCGGAGCCGAGCCGCTGGGCGATCGTCCAGGGCCCCGAGAACGCCCACTCCATCGGCACCTGCTGGTCGAGCAGCATCCCGACGAGTGCGGCGAGCGGGCTCCGGCCGAGCAGCGCGTCGGCCTCCGGCTGCTGGGCCAGCCGGATGGTGATGTCCTTGTCCATGGCTCCAGCGTCCCGCCTGGGCGCGCTCCCCGCGCGGTCGCCGCACCGCGCGCCTAGCGTGAGTACGACCGTCTGCGACGACGACAGGTACGAGACGAGACGAGGAGTCGATCGATCATGTCTGAGTTCCCCGAGGGCGCTCCGTGCTGGGTGGACGCGATGTTCGCCGACGTGGAAGGGGCCAAGGCCTTCTACGCCGACGTGCTGGGCTGGACCTTCGGCGAGGCCAGCGGCGAGTACGGCAACTACACGCAGGCCTACTCGGACGGCAAGGCCGTCGCCGCCGTGGTCCCGCCGATGCCGGGGGCCGACGCCCCCTCGCAGTGGTGCCTGTACTTCGCCTCGCCCGACGCGGCGGCCACGGCCGAGAAGGTGACGGCGAACGGCGGCGAGGTGCTGATGGGCCCGATGCAGGTGGGCGCCTTCGGCACGATGCTGATCGCGAAGGAGCCGAGCGGCGCGGTCTTCGGCGTCTGGCAGCCGGGGGAGCACAAGGGCTTCGAGAAGATGGGCGAGGCGGGTTCGTACGCGTGGGCGGAGGTCTTCACGCGGGACCCGGCCAAGGCGGACGGGTTCCTGTCGAAGGTCTTCCCCTACGGCGTCCAGCAGATGGACCCGGGCGAGGACCCCGAGATGGCCGGCATGGACTTCAAGGTGTTCAGCGTCGGCGGTGGCGGGAACCCGGTGCTGGGCCGGATGAAGATGGACGACGACTTCCCGCCGGACGTGCCGCCGTACATCCAGGTCTACTTCGGGGTGCCGGACTGCGACGAGGCGGTGTCGAAGACCCAGAAGCACGGCGGGAAGCTGCACTTCGGCCCGATGGACAGCCCGTTCGGGCGGTTCGCGGCGGTCACGGACCCGCAGGGCGCCGCTTTCGCGGTGATCGACATGTCGACAACGGTGGGTGAGATGCCGAGCTTCGGCTGAACCCGGGCCCGGCCCTGAGCGCGGGCGGGAAGTTTTTTCGCGCGGCCTGTCACATCGGCGCCGCGGGGCGGGTCAGTGGGGTGAAGCAGGCGGGAGACAGACCGGAGCGAGTCCGCACCGGCGCCCGCCCGAGGGGAGCTCGGATGTCCACCACCGCTGTTGTTTTCGCCCTGGTCGGCGCGTTCATGGTCGGGTTCTCGGCGGCTTCGATGTTCCTCGGGGCGAAGTGGGTCGTGGAGCCCCTGGTCGAGTACGGCGTGCCGCGCTCGTGGTGGACCCTGCTCGCCACCGCGAAGGCGGCGGGCGCGGTCGGCCTGGTCGTGGGTGTCTTCGTACCGGCCATCGGCATCGCGGCGGCGATCGGCGTCGCCCTGTACTTCGCCGGAGCCGTGATCACGGTGCTGCGGGCGAAGTCGTACGCGCACGTCGCCTTCCCGGTGATCTACGCGGCCCCGGCGGTCGTGGCCCTGGCCCTCGGCTTCAACGGCTGAGCGGGCGGGGGAGACCGGCCGACGGCCTCCCCGCCCCCGGCCCCCTGCCTAGGGGGTCACGAACGGCAGGTCGGCTGCGCGGACGCGGTGGAGCGGGCCGGCGGCGCGCAGGACCACGTCCAGGACGGCCTCGGGCCGGGCGGCGTAACTGTTCGAGAACCACGGCATGTTGGCCTCCACCACCGCGTACCGGCCCGTCGCGCCGAGGAGGCCGACGTCGACGGTGACGGCGCTGGGCAGCTGCGCGCCCGTCGCGTCGAGCAGCGAGGCCGCGAAGGCGCGTACGTCGGCCCCGCGCGGATCCTCGTCGAGCGGCGCGGGGTCCAGGCGCCCGTGGACGGCGTACCGGCTCCCGGCGGCGATCTCCCCGTCGAGCAGGAACAACCGGTACTCGGCGGTGAAGTCCACCACCCCGGAGACGAGCACGGGGGTGGCGGCGGGCAGGGACCGCGGCAGCGGCGCGTCCGGCCCGTACACGGCGGGCGGGAAGGACTTCTCGCGCGGCGGCTTCACGAACGCCGGCCGCCCGGATCCGGTCAGCTCCCGCGCCGCCCGGCCCAGGGTGGTCAGCTCGATCCGGCGGCCCGTGAACCGCTCGGGCAGGCGCGTCAGCCAGTGGTCGGGCGGTTCCAGCAGCCCCAGCCCGAGCGGGCCGGCCACCCGCGCGGCGGCGTGCGGACCACCGCACCAGTGCACGGCCCGGCCGGCCAGCTCGCCGAAGCCGGGGCCGAGGGCCCGGACGGTCATCCCCCGGCGGGCGGCGGCCTCGGCGAGCAGTCCGGCCGTGGTGGTCGGCCGGGCGGGTATCAGGAGCACATCGCTCGTCATCCGGCCATTGTGCCGACCGGCCGGAGCGGGGACCGGGGCCGCGGACGGGGACCTACGAGGACACGGCGGCCGGCGCCGGACCGTCCGGCGCCGTCCGGCCGTCAGGCCCGCCCGGTCCCGCACCGGTCACAGGTCGTCGCCGCCTCCGACGCGGACGGTGTGGGCGTGCGCGGCGGCGGCCGCCCCGTACGCCCCGGGCCCGACCCGGCGGCGGCGCGCGCGGACCGCGAGGGCGGACAACAGCATGCCCACCCCGGACGCGATCGCGAGCAGCAGGCACGCGCTGGACAGGCCGGCCGCCAGCGCGTCCGCCGCCGGGTCCCCGGCCGAGCTCCGGGACTCCCCCACCGTCGCGTTGACCGTCGCCACGGCCGCCGTGAACGCGGCCGCGCCGATGTACCGCGCCATGTTCGAGATGCCGGAGGCCGCGCCGACGTCGTCGGCGGAGACGGTCGAGGTGGACGCCGAACTCGCGGGGCCGTTGACGAGTCCCAGGCCGGTGGCCAGGAGCACGAGCGGCAGGACGAACGCCCCGTACCGCCAGTCGCCCTGGACGAACACGAGCAGCGCGCAGCCGGCCGTCGCCGCCGCGAAACCGGCGGCGATCACGGTCCGATGCCCAGCCGCTGGACGATCCGGGGCACGAGCGGGGTGATCGCGATCAGACCCACCGTCGCGGGCAGCGTGGCCAGACCCGCCTCCAGCGGGCTGAGCGCGAGCGTGGCGGGGTTCTGGAAGTAGAGGCTGACCAGGTACATCAGACCGTTGATCACTCCCGCGCTCAGCAGGATCCCGATCGTCGCTCCGATCAGCACACGGTTTTTCAGCAACCGCAGGTCGACGAGGGGGGCTTCCACCCGGCGCTCCACGGCGACGAACGCCACAGCGGCCGCCGCCGCCAGCGCGAAGCAGCCCAGGACCTGCGCCGAGGTCCACCCCCACTGTGCGCCCTCGCTGAGCGCGAGCAGCGCCGGGGCGAGCACGGTGGCGATCAGCACGGTCCCCGCGAAGTCGATGGAGCGGCTGCGATCCGGATCCTTGGATTCGGTGACGCCCCTCAGCGTGACGGGGATACAGGCGAGCGCGATGGCCGCGTCGGTCCAGAACAGGCCCTGCCACCCCGCAGCCGGGGCACACGCAGAAGGCCCCGGCCGGTTTCCCGGTCGGGGCCTTCAAGTGCCCGGTGAGGCACTGGCGGAGGATACGAGATTCGAACTCGTGAGGGGTTGCCCCCAACACGCTTTCCAACTCGGCCCCGTCCGAACAGCCCCGGACGGAGGCGAATGAGACCAGAACCGAGACCGGCTACCAAGTGATCGGCCTGGTGGCTGTGACCCCAAGCCCGCCCGAGTGTGGTGTCAGGCGCCGTCACGGGTCGCGGGCCGCAGATGGGCGGGCAGGGAGCAGGCTGCCGTTGCGCCTGGGAGGCGGTGGCCGTTCATGGCCACGGCCCGGTACACGAGCCGGGCGGTCCAGTTGAGCGGGGGCATTGCCATGGCCTGTCCCGCGAGCCGCCAGGAACGGTGCGGGCTCTGCTTCAGCAGGTGGGCCACCGCTTCCGCGCCGCCGTGCACGACGGCAG
The DNA here is from genome assembly GCF_016755875.1 of Streptomyces spororaveus. Taxonomy (NCBI): domain Bacteria; kingdom Bacillati; phylum Actinomycetota; class Actinomycetes; order Kitasatosporales; family Streptomycetaceae; genus Streptomyces; species Streptomyces spororaveus. Next base: position 4,597,549 of record NZ_BNED01000005.1, read on the forward strand.
CGTCGGCCTCGATCCACAGGACCTCGCGGTCGGCTTTTCGGCGGTGACGCCCAGTGTCTCCAGGTCGGCGAACTGCCAGGGGGTGATGTCGGCGTCGGTGTCCAGCGGGCGCACAGCGGTGTTGACGGCTTTGGTGCAGAAGTCGCGGTCGCCGTCGAAAAGCAGGATTGGACGTTCGGCCATAGGGATTCTCCTTCGCCTCCCGAGCTGCTGACGCAGCCTTCGGCGTGCGCACCCTCGTGTGCGGCTCCCTGTCGGCATTACTGCCGACTTTGTGTGAGTCCCGTTTCGTCCATCTGCCCGCGCCGTGGGGGTGCGGCCGCCCCGGCTTGCTCGCCGACGTGCACCGGCTCGGCCTCTTGTTCGGGCGTGGAGGGTGTGGGGACTGCCGGTTCGGTGATGTGGAACTGGATGGTGGAGCCGAGTGGCAGGCACAGAAGGAGGATTCCTCCGGCCATGGCAAGGGCGAAGCTCCACAGGCCCATCATCAGGGCGATGGAGAGGTGGAAGAGGAGGCCGGCGCCCATGGCCCACCATCGCAGGCGCTGCGGCAGCAGTAGGGAGATGGCCAGGGAGCCCTCGATAACCAGAGGGAGCCAGGTCATCAGCGCCACTCCGAGCGGGGTGCCGATGACAGGTGCGATGAGCGTGTCAAGCCATGGGGCGGGGCCGAAGTCGAGGTTGGTGCCCCAGTACCACATGGCGGTTCCGTCCTGCCATTCGGAGTGAGGCAGTTTGGCGACGGCGGCCTGGAAGTAGACGACGATCATCTGGAGGCGCAGCATGACCAGCCCGCCGGTACCGATGAGCGCGAGTAGTTGGGTGGCGCGCGTCTGCGGCGTCCGGACTGGAGGTTGTGCCCAGTGCCAGCGCCGCCTGTCCCCGAGGGCTGGGAGGACGAACAGGACGGAGAGGATCAGGGCGATCTGGTCGCCGCCGTCGACGATCGCGATGCCAGAGAAGACGCTGTAGTTGATGTAGGCGTGAGGCAGTGCGGTGAGCCTGGGACGCCAGCCCGATGCGACGACCAAGAGGGCGATGACGCACGCCCATTTGATCCAGGTCAGGTGCGTGTAGTCGTCCGGAGAAAGGCAGAAGAGGCTGGCTGCGGTGGTGGAGGTGCAGGCCGGGTAGTTCCCGATGGTGGCCACGGGCCGGAACAGGGTTTCGGCACTCGATGCGGCCAGGGTTCCGGCGGTGCCCAGGGCAACGAGGGTGCGGGCGAGGCCGTAGACGTTGGTCCAGGGCAGCGGGATGCGTCTCTGGTTCACGGGCACGTCACATCCCAGACAGCGATGCGCTCGGGGGTGTGAGGCTCAGGGGAGAGGTCACGCCAGGCCCAGGGAACCGGCCGCATCTCCGCCACGGCGGCGCGTCCGCACAGGGTTGGGTCCGGCGAGGGGTTGGTCGTCGTCGTTGCCTGGGCTGCTGCTCTCTTCAGGCAGTCCGTCACCGAACGCGTTTCCGCGCACGGGGTCCACGTGACGTTCTCCTGGTGGAGCAGCAGGGCTACCTCGATGCCCTGGGACCTGGAAGCGCGGTCGAGCCCGAAGGCGTTCGACGGCCTGGAGTGCGGGGTGAGCGCCGCACTGTGCCACTGACCGCCGGTCATGCGATAGGGGGCGTACTGAGGGTCCTTTGCGGACTTGGTGAAGAAGGCCCAGCCCTGGGGAGCCACCACGGTCGCCACCTTCCGGGTCTTGCCCTGCCCGGGAAGGGAGATGGTGTTGTGCGGCAGGAAGCTCTGGGCCACGTAGAGGCAGATGACGACCCAGGCCGCGGTGGTCGCCGTGACCCAGATGCGGGGCACTGTGACCGAATGGTCGGGAGAGTGGGAGTGCAGCTGAATTCTGTTGGTGAGACGCATGGGAAGGGGGTGCCCTTGACTGGTCGGCGAAGCCTGGTGGCCTGCGGGAGCGGAGGACGAGGGCAGCGGGCCGGCCGCCAGGCGCCTTGGAGGCCGGCCCGCCGCTGTGCGCCGCGCCTAGGCCGCCAGGACCCGCGTCAGCCCGGCGATCTGCTGGTCCTTCGTCAGGGAACTCCCGCCGTTGCCGGGCGCGGACCAGAAGTTGAGCGCGTTCACGATGTTGCCCGCCGCCTGGATGTTGACGGCGACGGCCGCGTTGATCGCGCCGCCGAGGTTTACGGCGATCAGCACGTTGACGGCGAGCACCACGGTCGCGCACTGAGCGGTTCCGGTCCCGATGTCGCCGGCGTTGGCCGCCTTCGAGGATGCCAGCGACTGCAGGATCTTGCCGGCCTCGGCGACCCCGCTTTCTACCTGTCGCGGGTCGCCGGAGCGGAGCTTCACCGAGAAGGAGCCGAAGAACTGCGGCTGCTCCCTCTGTATCCGGTCCAGGACCCCGGATACGGCCTGCCTCTGCTCGGCGGTGCTGTTCTTCTCGCGGAGGGCCGCGACGTCCACGAACATGCCGGATTCGGCAAGCTCTGCTGCCACGTCGCCCTGGGCGAAGGCCAGGCCTTCGAAGAGGGCCCGACCATCCTGGGTGGCCTCGGCCGTGGACGCGGCGGCTAAGGACGAACCCGCCCGGCTCGCTACGGGTGTGGCCACGGCCTGCTGGGCTACGACACTGCCGAGGCCGAGGATGGTTACGGCGGCGATGGCGACGCTTGTGCGCCTGTGCATGTATAGCTCCCTGTTTCTCGTGATGTTCCAGTGGTTACTCATCGCAACCGTGGATCATGGACGAGTGAAAGCTACAAGTGTTCGATGACAGGGCAACGTTCTTTATGGGGCGACGTCAGGCGATCAAGCCAAGTGCTCACAGCTGCGTGTAGCTGACAGCAGCCCTGGGTACGCGGATCACCAACCGATATGTTTGTTCTATCTCGATGCAAACAAATTCAGTGACCTGATCCGCAGAGAGGATCGATGTCGATGTCGACGCATCCCGCGCCGCCTGCCAGCCTCACGCGACGCGCGGCCTTAGTCGCCGCGCCCTTCGTCGTCGGGGCAATGGCCACCTCAATCGCGTTCTTGCTGCTCCGGGACTCGTTCCCCGACAAGATCGCCACCCACTTCACCCTCGACGGCGCCGCCGACGGCTACAGCTCACCCGCCACGACACTTGGCCAATACATGCTGTTGTTCGTGATCGAAGCCGCCGGCACCATCGCCGCGGGCTTCTCCTCCAGGTCGGCCCTGACGACGGTCAGGTCGCTGGCCGTCTTCGCCTCCGGCCTGTCCGCCGCTACCGCCTACGCCTTGGTTGCCGCCATGCGGGCCGTCGGCGATTCCGACGGACACGGCATCCAACTGCCCCTCTACCAACTGCCTGTAGCCATCGCAGTCGGTGCAGCAGTGGGCGCTGTGGTCTGGCTTGTCTCCCGGAGGCGGGCATGAACCGCACTTCCGCTTCGCACCCGGTCATGGTTTGGCATCGCTTCCTGGCCAGCGGCTGGATGCTCGCCACCGGCGCTGTCTCGGCTGTCGGCCTGACTGTCGTCGCGGTCGTCGACCGTCCGCACAGGGCCATCGCCCTGTGGCTCCTGATCGTCTCCGCGGCTTTCCTGGCGACCGGAGCCATCCGCGTCACCGTCTCCGCCCACGGCGTCACCGCCGGCTCCGCTGTGCTTCCCTTCCTGCGCCGGCGATTTCCCCTCGAACGCATCGAGAGCGCCTCCGCCCGCTGGACCCGGCCCACTGAGATCGGGGGATGGGGCTACCGCTGGAACCCGGGCCTCAGCTCCATATCGCTGCGCGAAGGTGACGCCCTATGGCTCACCCTGACAGGCGGCAAGCAGTTCGTGATCACCATCGACGACGCCGGCACCGCCGCCGAACTCACCAACGATCTCCTGGCTCACGGACGCAAAGGTCCCTGACATGCTGGTCACCATCGACCCGTCCTCACCCCAGAGCCTCGCGGAGCAGATCGCCGCCTCCGTACGCCGCAGCATGGCCGACGGCAAGCTCCGCAGGGGCGACCGCCTGCCCTCCGCCCGCGCCTTGGCCCGCACCTTGGACATCAACATGCACACCGTCCTGCGCGGCTACCAGATCCTCAGGGACGAGCGGCTCATCGAACTCCGCCCCGGACGCGGCGCAGTCGTCACCGCCGAAGCCTCCGGCCAGGCCCTGGTCATCGACGCATGCCGACACTTCATTTCCCTCGCTAGAGGAACAGGCATGACAAGGCCCGACATCCTCCGACTCATTGCCGAACAGCTCGATCCGACCACCTGAACAGAGGCGTTCCTGTCCGCAGCGAACCCGGCATCGGTCGGGTCTGACGGCTGGACAGACCCGACCAGGGCTCGCCTGATCCGCCGCGTCGACGAGGAAGGCTCGATCGGAGGGAGCGCCTGAGTGGGCCGGGCCCTCGGGCGGCCCACCGGCGGCCTCACGATCACCGCACGCGGGCCAGGAGACGCCGAGGGACCCACGTGGAACACGGAGCGGTTCGGGCAGCGGGGCCCCGCCCGGACCGCCCCGGAAGGGGGCGAATGGGGGCCTGAATAGATGGCTGTCCGCATGATCGGCAGTGCGGCCAGGCAGGTTCCGCAGCTAGTTCCGGGCCATGGCGTACTCGAAGCACGTCTCACAGACCTGGAGGGCGCCCTCCCCACCATCGATCAACGTGCCGCACTTCGCGCATTCGGTGAGGTTTCGGAACGCCTCGCCACAGTGGAAGCAGAAGCCCCGGTCTTCCTCCTTGAAGGCGGCGACCCGGACGCTCTGCACCAGCGCTTCCCCGTCGCAGGCAGGGCATGTGTACCTGGGCGGGCTACCGCCGTCCTTGACCATGGAGAACCAGCTGTCGCCGAGGTGCTCGGCGGCGTACTCCTCGGCTGCCTGCTCCGGCTCCCACGGCACACCGCAGAAGAGACAGGATGTCGCGCCCTCGTGGGCGACCATGGCCCACTGGCCGCAGGCCACGCACTGAACGACGTGCCTCGCCATGCTGTCGAGCTCGGGCTGGATCCTCGCCATACGCGACGTGACCAGAGCCTCCACTCGGCTCAGGCTCTCGCGCACGGTCCCCATGTGTGTGTCGAGGCTGGAGAGGTCATCCCCTGACAGGTGAGGCCGGAGTTCCTGGTTCACGAAGTCGAGCAGGAAGTCCAGCACCAGCACAGTACGAGACCTGACCGCCAGCGCCGGCTCGGTGAGACCGAAGTGCTGCAGACGGTTCCGCTGTGATGCGAGGTGCGTGATGTGGCCCTTGGCCTCTGACGGGACCTCCACGCCGGCATCGGCGCGCAGACGCTTGATCGCTGTGTCCACGTTGCAGCTTTGGAACCCGCCGCGGTCGAAGGCGGCCCTGTCGGCCTCCTCCGCCTTCTTGAAGGTCAGCCGCCAGTCGAAGGCGATCAGCCGAGCTTTGAGAAGCACCTCCGTCGCGGCCTGCAGATGGAGGACGGCGTACTTCAGGCTGCGAGGGCCTGGGGCCCCGTCGAGGTGCTCCATCACGCTGATCAGGTAGTCCATCCCGTTTTCGACAGGCGGGAAGTGCACCTGCGGTTCCTCGGACACCTTCGTTCCCCTCGTGCAGCTCTGGGTGCGTGGTTCGGGTCACACGGTGACGGATAGCGGCCTCGGCATGCACGTCTGCGGGCGAACTGAGACCAAAAGTGAGACCACGGAACGCAGAAGGCCCCGGCCGGTTTCCCGGTCGGGGCCTTCAAGTGCCCGGTGAGGCACTGGCGGAGGATACGAGATTCGAACTCGTGAGGGGTTGCCCCCAACACGCTTTCCAAGCGTGCGCCCTAGGCCACTAGGCGAATCCTCCGCCGCAAACAATACAAGACGTTGAGGGGTGCTCGCGAACGTGATCGTCGCGCCGGGGGCAGGTCGGGGTCCGGCTCGATTCCGGGGGCTTCCATCCGCTAGGGTGGGGCCAGCCCCTCACGTGGCGCTATCTCACCCAACTCCCCCAGGGCCGGAAGGCAGCAAGGGTAAGTGGGCTCTGGCGGGTGCGTGGGGGGCGCCTTGCGTTCCGGGCGCGGTCAAAGCGCGGTCCGGGACGGCCTCCCGGGGCTTCGGCGGGCCGCTGATGTCGGTGGGCCCGGATAACCTCGTATACGTGTCGTCCCTTGCGCTGTACCGCCGCTATCGCCCCGAGTCGTTCGCCGAGGTCATCGGGCAGGAGCATGTCACTGCCCCGCTGATGCAGGCCCTGCGGAACAACCGGGTCAATCACGCGTACCTGTTCAGCGGGCCGCGCGGCTGCGGCAAGACGACCAGCGCGCGCATCCTCGCCCGGTGTCTGAACTGTGAGCAGGGTCCCACCCCCACCCCCTGCGGGGAGTGCCAGTCCTGCCGGGACCTGGCCAGGAACGGGCCGGGGTCCATCGACGTCATCGAGATCGACGCCGCCTCGCACGGTGGTGTGGACGACGCCCGTGACCTGCGCGAGAAGGCCTTCTTCGGGCCGGCCTCCAGCCGCTACAAGATCTACATCATCGACGAGGCCCACATGGTCACCCCGCAGGGCTTCAACGCCCTGCTGAAGGTGGTCGAGGAGCCGCCGGAGCACCTCAAGTTCATCTTCGCCACCACCGAGCCGGAGAAGGTGATCGGGACCATCCGGTCCCGGACGCACCACTATCCCTTCCGGCTGGTGCCGCCCGGCACCCTGCGGGACTACCTGGGCGAGGTCTGCGGGCGGGAGGGCGCCGCGGTCGAGGACGGCGTGCTGCCCCTCGTCGTGCGCGCCGGCGCCGGGTCCGTCCGTGACTCGATGTCCGTCATGGACCAGCTGCTCGCCGGTGCCGGTGACGACGGTGTGACGTACGCCATGGCCGCCTCCCTGCTCGGTTACACCGAGGGGTCCCTGATCGACTCCGTCATCGACGCCTTCGCCGCCGGGGACGGGGCCGCCGCCTTCGAGGTCGTCGGCCGGGTGGTGGAGGGCGGGAACGACCCGCGCCGGTTCGTCGCCGACCTGCTGGAGCGGCTGCGCGACCTGGTGATCCTGGCCGCCGTGCCGGACGCCGGGGAGAAGGGGCTGATCGACGCCCCCGCCGATGTCGTGGAGCGCATGCAGGCCCAGGCGTCCGTCTTCGGGGCCGCCGAGCTGTCGCGCGCCGCCGATCTGGTCAACGCGGGCCTCACCGAGATGCGCGGCGCGAACGCGCCGAGGCTGCAGCTGGAGCTGATCTGCGCCCGCGTGCTGCTGCCCGCCGCCTTCGACGACGAGCGGTCCGTCCAGGCCCGGCTGGACCGGCTGGAGCGCAGCGGCCCGCCCGCCGCCGCCTTCGCTGCGCCGCCGGCCGCCGCGCCCGCCATGGGGTACGTGCCCGGGCCCGAGGCGCATGCCATGGCGCCCGCCGGTCCCGGTGGAGGTGCGGCCGCCGCGCGCGCCGCCGCCCCCGTGCCCGCTCCGGCCCCGGTGCAGGCGCCCGAGCCGGTCCAGGCCGCCCCGGCCCCCGCTCCCGCCGCCCCGGCCCCCGGCGCCTGGCCCGGCGCCGCCCAGCCCGGCAGCGGTGCTCCCGGCGCCTGGCCCGGCGCGGCGGCTCCGGCCGCGGCGGCGCCGGCTCCCGCCGCGGGTGCCTGGCCCACCGCGGCCGCGTCGGCCCCGGCCCCCGCCTCCGCGCCCGTGGCTCCGGCCGCCGCCCCCGCCGCGGCCGCCCCGGCCGCCGCGCCCTCCCCCGGCATGGCCGCCGGAGCCGGGCAGGTGCAGGCGATGTGGCCGGGCGTCCTGGAGGCGGTCAAGAACCGCCGCCGCTTCACCTGGATCCTGCTCAGCCAGAACGCCCAGGTCACCGGCTTCGACGGGACCACCCTCCAGCTGGGCTTCCCCAATGTCGGAGCCCGCGACAACTTCGCCAGCAGCGGCAGCGAGGACGTCCTCAAGGCGGTCCTGGCCGAGCAGTTCCAGGTCAACTGGAAGATCGAGGCCGTCATCGGCGGCGGCTCCCCGGCCCCGGTCCAGCCCTCCTCGTACGGCTCCTCCTCCTACGGGGCCCCGGCCGCGCCCGCCCCCGCCTACAGCCCGCCGCCCCCGGCGCAGCAGCAGGCCCCCGCCCCGCAGGCCCCGCCGCAGCAGCAGTACCCGTCGCAGCAGCAGCCCCAGCATGCGGCTCCCGCCCCGCAGCCGCCCGTACAGCAGGCGCCCCCGCCGGTCGCCCCCGAGGACGACTTTGCGGAGGAGGACGATCCCGACCTCGTCGAGAGCGCCCTGACCGGACACGACCTGATCGTGCGCGAGCTCGGAGCCACCGTTGTGGAGGAATACACAAACGAGTAGCCGGTCCTGATTGGGTGGCCGCACGAAGGCGACCGCCCCGTCCCGGCTAGGCTGAGCAGCGTGAAGGTCCTCGTCATCGGCGGCGGCGCCCGCGAACATGCCCTGTGCCGCTCTCTGTCCCTCGACCCCGACGTCTCCGCGCTGTACTGCGCTCCCGGCAACGCCGGCATCGCCGAGGTGGCCGAGCTCCGCCCGGTCGACGCCCTCGACGGCGGCGCCGTCGCCGCTCTCGCCACCGAACTCGGCGCCGGCCTGGTCGTCGTCGGCCCGGAGGCCCCGCTGGTCGCCGGCGTCGCCGACGCCGTGCGTGCCGCCGGGATCCCCGTCTTCGGCCCGTCCGCCGAGGCCGCGCAGCTCGAAGGCTCCAAGGCCTTCGCCAAGGACGTGATGGCCGCGGCCGGGGTCCCGACCGCGCGCAGCTACGTCTGCACCACCCCCGAGGAGGTGGACGAGGCCCTCGACGCCTTCGGTGCCCCGTACGTCGTCAAGGACGACGGCCTCGCCGCCGGCAAGGGCGTCGTGGTCACCGACGACCTGGCGGCCGCCCGTGCGCACGCGCTCGCCTGCGACCGGGTGGTCATCGAGGAGTACCTCGACGGCCCCGAGGTCTCCCTCTTCGCCATCACCGACGGCGTCACCGTGGTCCCGCTCCAGCCGGCGCAGGACTTCAAGCGCGCCCTGGACGGCGACGAAGGTCCCAACACCGGCGGCATGGGCGCGTACTCCCCGCTGCCCTGGGCCGACCCGAAGCTGGTCGACGAGGTCATGGAGCTGGTCCTCCAGCCGACCGTCGACGAGCTCCGCCGCCGTGGCACCCCCTTCTCCGGGCTGCTCTACGCGGGCCTCGCGATCACCGGCCGCGGTACCCGGGTCATCGAGTTCAACGCCCGGTTCGGCGACCCCGAGACCCAGGTGGTCCTCGCCCGGCTGCGCACCCCGCTCGCGGGCGTGCTGCTGGGCGCCGCCAAGGGCACCCTGGACGCCGTACCCCCGCTGGTCTGGCGTGAGGACGCGGCCGTCACGGTGGTCATCGCCTCCCACAACTACCCCGAGACCCCCCGCACCGGGGACCCGATCGAGGGCCTGGCCGAGGTGGCCGCCGAGGACGGGCCGGACGCCTACGTGCTGCACGCCGGGACCCGCCGCGAGGGCGACGCGGTGGTCAGCGCGGGCGGCCGCGTGCTGTCGGTGACGGCGACCGGTTCCGACCTGGCGCAGGCGCGCGAGAAGGCGTATAAGGCGGTGGCCCGCGTCCGTCTCGACGGTTCGCAGCACCGTACGGACATCGCCGCCAAGGCGGCCGAGGGTCGCTGACCAGCGGCTCCGCAGACCCGCGGGCCCGGTGCGCACCTTGTGCGCCCGGGCCCGCGGGCGTGTCCGCGTGCGACTGCATCCGGCCGCGTTCGAAAGCATCCACCTTTACCCAAAGCCATTCCATCGGGTGATCGTCACCCGGTCTGCCTGACGCCCGCGCGGACCCCAACTAGGGTGCGATGCCAAGCATTCCGGCACTTGGCCCACCGGCATTGCGATGTCAGTGGCGGGTGTCACAGTGGGGGAGTGAGCAACGTCGCCGCAGGGCAGAGGGGGTGAGGTCCGGCCGTGTCCGGAACCGGTTCGATCATGGAAGCGGGCGCACCGTCCGCGCGTTCCCGCGCTCTGGCCGTGCTGCGGGTGCGCAGCAGGGCCTTGGCCGTCGGGCTGCTGCCCGCCGCCCTCGCCGTGGTCCTGGTGGCCGCCCGGGCCACGGGCCGGCTGGCCGGTGACCCCTGGCCCGCGGTGACCCTCGTCGTGTGCGCCGTCGCCGCGCTGGTGCTGCTCGTCGGCGGTGCCTTCGCCGCGGTGGTGCTGCGGGCCGGCCCCGCCGTGACCCCGACGGTGCCGCTCTCCGAGGCCGCCGCGCCCGATCTCTACCGGCTGGTGCGCGACCTGGCGGACCGGATGGACGTGCCGGCCCCCTCCGCGATAGCCCTGACGCCGGACTGCGACAGCTGGCTGGAGGACCGCAGCCACGCGGCCCACCGGCGTGGCGCCGCCCGTGTCCTCGGCGCCGCGGCCGGTCCCGCCGGGCCGGAGTCCGAGCCGGGCGCGGCCCCGGTCCTGGTGATCGGCTCGCCCTTCCTGTGGTGGATGCGCGTCGCGGAGCTGCGGGCGGTCCTCGCGCCCGTCGTCGCCGGTACGGGCCCTTCCGCGCACCCGGACATAGCCGACGCGCGCGGGTTCGTGCGCGGCCTGGACGCGGCCGTGGACGTGGGTACCCGGCGCGGCCTCGGCTGGATCTCCCCGCCGGCCCGGCTGCTGCTGCGGCTGTGCCGGACGGACGCCGCCGAGATGGAGCGGGGGGTGGCCGCGGCCGCCTCGGACCGTGCACAGGGTGTGGACTACGGGCTGCGCATCGTCGCCCAGGAGCAGGTCGGCCTCGCCTACGCGGGCTGGGACCGGCTGCTGACCCGGGTCGCGCTGCCCGCCTGGCGGATGGGCCGCTGGCCGGCGCACCTGGACGCCGGAGTGGTCTCCGCGCTGACCGAGCTGTCCCGGCGGGACCGGCTGGCCGAGGGGTTCACCTCGCGGCTGGGCGAGCGCCCCGCCTGTGACCTGCTGGAGCAGCCCGGGCTGATCGACGAGGCGACCTCGCTGCTGGCCGCGCGGCTCTTCCACGGCGGTCCGGCCGAGGCCGGGCCGGACTGGTCCCCGGTGGACTGGACGGCCTATCCGGAGGAGGTCGTGGACCGCAAGTGGCGGACGGAGGCGGCCCGCCTGCACGCCGCCCTGGACGCCCTGGCCGTCCCGGCGGGGCTGACGGCGGGCCCCGCGGGATCCCCCGCCCCGGCCTCCTCGGCCCCCGGGGCGGCCCCTGCCGCCCCGAACGGCCGCGCCGGGGCCGCGACCCGGCCCGGTTCCCCGGGCTCCGCAGGAGCGGCCGGAGCGGCCGGAGCGGCGGGCCCCGCCACGCTCGCGGCCGCCGACTCCCCCTCGCCCGCCGCGGACGCCTTCACCGGCCCCACCCTGGAGCGGGTGCTGGGCTACCTCACGGACCCCGGCGGCGAGGGTGCGGCCGGCGAGGCGCTGGCCGGCCGGATCACCGGTGAGCTGGCCCGCGAGGAGCGGGCCGCCGGACCGGCCGCCGGGGCCGGGAAGGCGCGCGGCGCGGACGCCGTCCCGCTGTTCCCGCTCCAGCCGCCGCGCAGCGGCCGGGACCTGCTGGCCGACCACGTCACGGCGATGGTGTGCTGCGCGGCCGTGGACTCGGCCGGGGCCGCCCCCGGGCTGGACTGGCTCGACGGTCCCGTCCTGCTGGTGGGCGGCGACCGCCGCTCCGACCTGGCGCCGCGCGTGCTGTGCCTGGTCGAGGACGGGAACCCGGAGCCGCTGCGGGACTGGCTCTCGGCCCTGGGCGTCCGCCCGGAGAAGCCGGTCCGCCTGGTCTGAGGCGGGCCGAGGGGCGCCCCCGGGAGGGCTACGGCTCGTACGGGCAACCGGATGCCAATGTTCCGATCCCGTCAATTCGCGACGAACAGTGACGGACTGCGTGCGTTATGTGATGTGCTGGGACCGGTCGCGGCGGGAGGACCTGGACCGGGCAGCGCGGATCACCGTCCCGGTTCGGCCAGGAGCCGCGCCCCGAGGCGATGTACGCCCGTTCGGGGGTGCGAGGGAGGGGAGCGGTCATGGGTGCGGACCAGATCCGGCGTTGGGAGTCAGGTGCGCTCGCGCACGCGGTGTCCGACCCCTTCGGGCAGGGCCCCCTGCCCTGGTTCCGGGGAAGCGAGCTCTACTTCGACGACACCGGCCAGGTCGTGCCCTGGTACGTGGACCCGGCCGCCGCGGCCGCCGGAACCGGCCAGATCCCGCGCGCCCGCGGCAACGGCGGTCCCCGCACCGCCGACGACGTCCACCGGCAGATCAAGGGCTTCGCCTCCACCGGCGGCGTGACCCCGGGCGAGGCCATCGACTTCCACATCACCGTCGACCCGCCCCAGCAGTTCTCCGTCGACGTCTACCGGATCGGCCACTACGGCGGCGACGGAGCCTCCAAGATCACCACCAGCCCCCGGCTCTCCGGCATCGTCCAGCCGGCCCCGCTCGCCGCCGACCGCACCGTCTCCTGCCACCACTGGTGGCTGTCCTGGCGCCTCCAGGTCCCCTCCTACTGGAGCGTCGGCGCGTATGTCGCCGTCCTCACCACCGCCGACGGCTACCGCTCCCACATCCCCTTCACGGTCCGCGACGACCACCCCGCCGACCTCCTGCTCCTGCTCCCCGACATCACCTGGCAGGCCTACAACCTCTACCCGGAGGACGGCCGCACCGGCGCCAGCCTCTACCACGCCTGGGACGAGCAGGGCCGGCTGCTCGGCGAGCAGGACGCCGCCGTCACCGTGTCCTTCGACCGCCCCTACGCGGGCGCGGGCCTGCCGCTGCACGTCGGCCACGCCTACGACTTCATCCGCTGGGCCGAGCGCTACGGCTACGACATCGCCTACGCCGACACCCGCGACCTGCACGCCGGCCGGGTCGACCCCACCCGCTACCGCGGTCTGGTCTTCCCCGGCCATGACGAGTACTGGTCGGCCCCCATGCGCCGCACCGTCGAGCGCGCCCGCCGGCACGGCACCTCGCTCGTCTTCCTCTCCGCCAACACCATGTACTGGCAGGTCGAGCTCGGCCCGTCCCCCTCCGGGGTCGACGACCGGCTCCTCACCTGCCGAAAACGGCGCGGCCCGGGCCGCCCCAGCCTGTGGCGCGAGGTCGACCGCCCGGAGCAGCAGCTGCTCGGCATCCAGTACGCGGGCCGGGTCCCCGAACCCGCTCCCCTGATCGTGCGCAATGCCACGCACTGGCTCTGGGACTCCACCGGCGCCGGCGAGAACGACGAGCTGCCCGGACTGGTCGCGGGCGAGGCCGACCGCTACTTCCCGCGCACCCAGCTCCCCGAGCACCAGGACCGGATCCTGCTGGCGCACTCCCCGTACCTCGACAGCGAGGGCCACCGCCGCCACCAGGAGACCTCCCTCTACCGGGCGCCCAGCGGCGCGCTGGTCTTCGCCTCCGGCACCTTCGCCTGGTCCCCGGCGCTCGACCGCCCCGGCCACGTCGACGAGCGGGTCCAGCGGGCCACGGCCAATCTCCTCGACCGGATCTGCAAGCACGACTGATCCGGCAACCGGCCCGCGACCGGCCCGCAGCGCGGACCCCTGTCCGCGGACGGGGCCGCCGGTGCGCGAGAATCGGGGTGCGCTTCATACAGATCTACAGGGAGACCCCGTGTCCGGATTCGTCGAAAAGCCCGAGCCGGTTCAGGTTCCGGGCCTCGTCCACCTCCACACCGGCAAGGTGCGCGACCTCTACCGTGACGAGGACGGCCGCCTCGTCATGGTCGCCAGCGACCGCCTGTCCGCCTTCGACTGGGTGCTGCCCACCGAGATCCCGGACAAGGGCCGCGTCCTGACGCAGCTCTCCCTGTGGTGGTTCGACCAGCTCGCGGACCTCGTCCCGAACCACGTCATCTCCACCGACCTGCCCGCCGGCGCCCCCGCCGACTGGGCTGGCCGCACCCTGATCTGCAAGAACCTCGACATGGTCCCGGTCGAGTGCGTGGCCCGCGGCTACCTCGCCGGCTCCGGCCTCGTGGAGTACAACCAGACCCGCACGGTCTGCGGGCTCGCCCTTCCCGAGGGCCTCGTCGACGGCTCCGAGCTGCCCGCCCCGATCTTCACCCCGGCCGCCAAGGCCGCCGTCGGCGAGCACGACGAGAACGTCTCCTACGAGGAGGTCGCGCGCACCGCCGGCGCCGAGACGGCGGCGCTGCTGCGCCAGACCACCCTCGCCGTGTACAGCCGCGCCCGGGAGATCGCGCGCGAGCGCGGGATCATCCTGGCGGACACCAAGTTCGAGTTCGGTTTCGACCCGCAGGACGGCACCCTGGTCGCCGCGGACGAGGTGCTGACCCCGGACTCCTCCCGATTCTGGCCGGCCGACCAGTGGGAGCCGGGCCGCTCGCAGCCCTCCTTCGACAAGCAGTACGTCCGCGACTGGCTGACCTCCCCCGAGTCCGGCTGGGACCGCAAGGGCGAGCTCCCGCCGCCGGCCCTCCCGGCCGACGTCGTCGCCCGGACCAGCGCCAAGTACATCGAGGCCTTCGAGCGCCTCACCGGCCAGTCCTGGTCGTAGAGACGCAGGGACGAGAGAAGCCCCCCGGTCCGAGGACCGGGGGGCTTCTTCGTTACAGAGCGGACAACGCGACTCGAACGCGCGACATCCACCTTGGCAAGGTGGTGCTCTACCAACTGAGCTATGTCCGCAGGTGCGCCGTAACGCGAGAACTACTATACCCAACCTCGCTCGCGTGCGAGACGCACTGCCGTGTGCCGGTTCTCCGCACCCAGCTTCGTCGCCGCCGAAGACAGGTAGTTCCGTACCGTCCCCTGCGACAGCGAGGCCCGCTCCGCGATCTCCGCTATCGGTGCCCCGTCCGCCGCGAGTTCGAGTACCTCCGCCTCCCGCGCGGTCAGCGGCGAGTCCCCCGCGCTGATCGCGTCGGCCGCCAACTCCGGGTCCACATAGCGGCCTCCCGCGTGCACGGTCCGGATCAGCTCGGCCAGCCGCTGCGCCGAGACGGTCTTCGGGGCGAAGGCCCGCACCCCCGCCGCCAGGGCCCGCTTCAGGTGCCCGGGACGGCCGTGGCTGGTCACGATCATGGTCTTGCAGCCGGGCAGTTCGGCCCGCAGCGATGTGGCGACACTCACACCGTCCGCCCCCGGCATCTGCAGGTCCAGCACCGCCACGTCGGGCCGGTGGGCCCGCGCCATCGCCAGCGCCTCGGGGCCCGAGGCCGCCTCCGCGATGACGGTCAGGTCGTCCTCCAGCGCGAGCAGCGCCGCCAACGCGCCCCTGATCAGATGCTCGTCATCGGCGAGCAGTACGCGTACGGGGCTCACGCCCGCACCTCCAGTTCTTGCAGTCGTCGGTCCGGGATCTGCGCCAGCAGCCGGAACCGGCCGTCGCCGACCAGCCCCGCCTGCAACGTCCCGTCCAGGGCGGCGAGTCGCTCCCGCAGCCCGGCCAGCCCCGAGCCCGGAGGCCCGGCCGGGGCCTCGGGCGCCCCGTCGTTCTCCACCACCAGCGTCACGGAGCCGCCCTCCCCGGCGGTCAGCCGGATCAGGCAGCGGTGCGCGTCCCCGTGCCGCAGGATGTTCGTCGTCGCCTCGCGCACCACCCAGCCGAGGGCCGACTGGACCTCGGGCGGCAGCTCCGTGGCCCGCCGCCCGGCCGGGAAGTCCACGCGGCAGTCCATTCCGGCCGCGCTGAGCACCCCGCGCGCGCCCTCCAGTTCCACCGAGAGGTCCGCCTCCCGGTAGCCCCGCACCACGTCCCGTACCTCCCGCTGGGACTCCTGCGCGATCCGCTGCACCTCGATCATCTGCTCCACCGCCTCCGGCCGTTCGCGCCGGGCCAGCTGTATCGCCAGCTCGCTCTTGAGCGCGATCACCGCCAGATTGCGGCCCATCACGTCGTGCAGGTCACGGCCGAACCGCAGCCGCTCCTCCGCCACCGCGAGGCGCGCCTGGACCTCGCGCGAGTGGTCCAGCTCGTAGACCGTTCTCAGCAGCCACGCCGAGAAACCGCAGGTGGCGCCGAAGAACAGGCTGCCGAGCAGGATGCCCACGCAGTAGCCCAGGGCCGTGGCGGCCGGCGTGCCCAGGGCGAGTGCGGCCAGCCCCGTCGCGACCGCCGCCGCCGCGGGGATGAACAGCATCCTCTTCACCGACCGCAGGCACAGGACCAGCGATCCCGAGGCGAACCAGATCAGCCCCGCCACCAGCGTCGGCGTCACGGCAGCCTCGGAGATGTGTCCGGTCGCCCGGAGCGTGAGCACGGCCAGGGTGCACGCGGCCGTCGTGACGACCACTGCCACCGCCGTCCGGGTGGGGCGTTCGCGCCGGCCCACCACCCAGTGCAGCGCCTTGTGGGTGAGCACCCCGCACAGCACCGCATGGCCGCAGACCATGAACAGCAGGGTGAGGGGAAGCAGGACCGGGGGCCTCGAAGGGGCGGTGGCGGCCACGGGCATCAGCCCGAAGGACGTGATCTCCAGGAGGACGAAGAGATGGAACGACCCCCGCGTGTAGAGCTCGACCTTCCCCGCACTGCTGCGGTTCTTCCACCACCCCGTCATTTTCGACACGGTTCCCGTCCCCCGACTCGCACTACCGGCGCGGTTCCCAGCGGAACCACCGCTGAACAGAAAACACGGTGATCACGATCCAGGCCAATGCGGTCAGCCCGGCACTGAGCAGGTCCCCGCCCGCCGAGCCGCCGCTCCACCCGGCCCGTACGAGGGTCATCACCCCGCTCAGCGGCAGCAGTTCGCACAGCGAGGCCGCCAGGTCCGGCAGCGAGTCGGCCGGGAAGAACAGCCCGGAGCCGAGCACGGTCGCCAGGAACAGGGGCAGCGTGGTGAGGCCCGCGGTCTCCACGGTGCGGGTGAAGGAGCTGGCCAGCGCGGACAGTCCGGCGAGCAGCACGATGCCCGCGAGGACGCCCGCCACGAGCAGCAGGGGGCTGCGCGGCATGCGCACGTCCAGGGCGGCGGCCCCGGCCACGGTGAGGACGGCGATCTGCCCGAGGGCCAGGACGGCGGCGGGCAGGGCGGTTCCGGCGATGATCTCCAGGTCGGTCGCCTCGCCGGTACGGAGCCGCTTGAGGACGAGTTCCTCGCGCCGGGCGACGTAGGCGGAGACCAGGTTCATGTGGACGACGAGGATCAGCACCATGCCGATCCCGCCGGTCAGGGTGGCCTCGCCGAGGGCCTCGGCGCCGTCGGCCCCGCTCAGCGAGGAGCGCAGGATGAACACCATCAGCAGGGGCATCAGGACGGCCAGGGTGAGCGCCGCCCGGTTGCGTACCAGCAGGGTCACCTCCGAGCGGCCGAGCGCGACGAGCCGGCCGGGGTTCAGGGTGAGCGTGTTCATCGGGTCTCCGCCTTCGTGTCCTCGGTGCGGCCGCCGGCGGTGCGGCGGTTCTCCGCGATCTCCAGGAAGGCCTCCTCCAGGGAGGCGGACCGGGCGTCGAGCCCGGCCAGTTCCACGCCGCACTCCCGGGCCCAGTCCAGTAGTTCGGCCAGGTCCCCCTGGAGGCGGTCGGTACGGATCTCCACGCGCTGCCCGTCGGCCGCCGCGCGCAGCGTCAGCGGGAGCCGGGAGGCGGTCACCCCGGCCGGGAGGGTGAAGCGGATCCGGGCCGGGCGGGTGGCGGTCACCTCGGCCGGACTGCCGGACAGGACGAGTTCCCCCTCGTGGAGGATGGCGAGGCGGTCCGCGAGCTCCTCGGCCTCCTCCAGGTAGTGCGTGGTCAGCAGCACCGTGGTGCCCTGGTCGCGCAGCTCCCGGACGAGCGCCCAGGTGTCGCGGCGTCCCTCCGGGTCCATGCCGGTGGTCGGTTCGTCCAGGAAGAGGATCTCGGGCCGGCCGAGCAGGGCCAGCGCCAGGTCCAGGCGCCGCCGTTCGCCGCCGGACAGCTGTTTGACGCGTACGGCGGACCGCGCGGCCAGGCCGACCAGTTCCAGCACCTCCGCCGCCGGGCGGGCTCCGGTGGTGACCCCGCCCCACATCCGGACGGTCTCGGTCACCGTCAGGTCGGAGGGGAAGCCGCCCTCCTGGAGCATGACCCCGGTGCGCGGGCGGACCTCGGCCCGCCGCGTGTACGGATCGAGCCCGAGGACGCGCACCCGGCCCCCGCTCGGCGCGGCCAGCCCCTCCAGCAGTTCGACGGTGGAGGTCTTGCCCGCGCCGTTGGTGCCGAGCAGGGCGAAGATCTCGCCCCGGGCCACGGAGAAGGAGACGCCCCGGACGGCCTCGAATCCTCCCGCGTAGCCGCGGCGCAGGCCTTCGGCTTCGATCACGGTGTCAGTCATGATCCAAGGCTCGCGCCGCCGGCACCGGGCCGGCAGTGCGCGCTGTCACCGCCGCCGATGACATTTGTCAGGGGCCGGCGCCGGGGTGGCGAAGTCGGGGAAACACGAAGAAGGCCCCGATCGCAATGACCGGGGCCTTCTTCATACAGAGCGGACGACGCGACTCGAACGCGCGACATCCACCTTGGCAAGGTGGTGCTCTACCAACTGAGCTACGTCCGCAAGCACTGCACTGCCGCGAGGCAATGCATGCATCACTCTACCCGATCCACAGCAGTGGTCCGGAGGTGATGCAGAGCGGGTGACAGGAATCGCACACTGCGCCTTCCCTCTGGAAGAGGGATGTTCTGCTACTGAACTACACCCGCACGACCTCGGAGGCTTTGACCTGCGGTCTGGCCCCTCGGCGTGATCCACACACTAGCCGACGGATGGGGGTGCATGGCAAATCGACCCTCAGTGAGCCGCGTTGTAGGCCTCGTAGATCTTCTTGGGGATGCGGCCGCGCGGCGGCACCTCGAACTGGTTCGACCGGGCCCAGGCGCGGACGACCGCCGGGTCCGGGGCGACGGCGGTGTGCTTGAAGACCTTCCCCGAACGCGACTGGCGACGGCCGGCGGCCACGAAGGGGGCCAGGCCCTTCCTCAGTTTCTTTGCGTTCGCCACATTGAGGTCGATCTCGTAGGACTTTCCGTCCAGAGCGAACCCGACCGTTTCCACCGCTTCTCCGCCATCGATGTCGTCGGAGAGCGTGACTACTACGCGCTGCGCCACGGATATCGGTCCCTTCGTGCGACGTCGCCACCTGCTGACGTGCGGTGATGTCGCCTGTGTGGATGTTTCGGGGCAATGCAACTTTCCTCCGGAATCCGGAGTGATTCCTTTGTACCGCGATTCCCATTGCATTGCGAAGCCCAGTTAATTCTCTCCGCGTGTCCCGCCGCAATGCCGGGCACGTGGTTTTCCGGCGGATTTTGCGAAGCGTTGGTGAAGCCGAAACGGCCCGGTGATCCCGGCCCCGGGATATCTACCCGCGTAGAAATTTCGGCCGGGTACGCTGATGGAACCGCCTTCGCACCAACCACCACACGGGAGTGCCCGATGGCACGCGTCGTAGTCGACGTCATGCTCAAGCCGGAGATCCTCGACCCCCAGGGCCAGGCGGTGCAGCGTGCACTGCCGCGCCTGGGCTTCGAAGGGATCGCCGACGTCCGCCAGGGGAAGCGCTTCGAACTGGAGGTGGAGGGACCGGTCGACCAGGCCGCCCTCGACCGCATCCACAAGATGGCCGAAACGTTCCTCGCCAACACCGTCATCGAAGACTTCACCGTGAAGGTCGAGGCCTGACGGTGACCACTCGCATCGGAGTCGTCACGTTCCCCGGAACGCTCGACGACCGTGACTCGCTGCGCGCCGTCCGCCTCGCGGGGGCCGAGCCGGTCTCGCTGTGGCACCGCGACAAGGACCTGCACCAGGTCGACGCGGTCGTCCTCGCGGGCGGCTTCTCCTACGGGGACTACCTGCGCGCCGGGGCCATCTCCCGTTTCTCGCCGGTGATGGAGACCATCATCGAGCAGGCCAAGGGCGGCATGCCCGTCCTGGGCATCTGCAACGGCTTCCAGGTCCTCACCGAGGCCCACCTGCTGCCGGGGGCGATGCTCCGGAACAACCACCTGCACTTCATCTGCCGCGACCAGAAGCTGCGGGTGGAGAACGCGGAGACCGCGTGGACCGGCGACTACACCGCCGGCCAGGAGATCTCCGTACCGCTCAAGAACATGGACGGCCGTTACACCGCCGACGAGCGCACGCTCGACGAACTGGAGGCCGAAGGCCGAGTGGCCTTCCGGTACCTGGACGGCAACCCGAACGGCTCGCTGCGCGACATCGCCGGCATCACCAACGCCGCGGGCAACGTCGTCGGCCTCATGCCGCACCCCGAGCACGCGGTCGAGCCGCTGATCGGGACGGGCCGCACCGACGGCCTCCCGTTCTTCACCTCGGTCCTGAAGAAGCTGGTCAGCGCATGAGCCTCGACACCGTCAAGAACGCCACCGAAACCCCGGACGCCTCCCAGCCCTGGAAGGAACTCGGCCTCAAGGAGGACGAGTACGCCCGGATCCGCGAGATCCTCGGCCGCCGGCCCACCGGCGCCGAGCTCGCCATGTACTCGGTCATGTGGTCCGAGCACTGCTCGTACAAGAGCAGCAAGGTCCACCTGAAGCAGTTCGGTGAGAAGGCCCCCCAGAACGACGCCATGCTCGTCGGCATCGGTGAGAACGCCGGCGTCGTCGACGTCGGCCAGGGCTACGCGGTCACCTTCAAGGTCGAGTCGCACAACCACCCGTCGTACATCGAGCCCTACCAGGGCGCGGCCACCGGCATCGGCGGCATCGTCCGCGACATCCTCGCGATGGGCGCCCGCCCGGTCGCCGTCGTGGACCCGCTGCGCTTCGGCGCCGCCGACCACCCCGACACCCGGCGCGTCCTGCCCGGCGTCGTCGCGGGCATCGGCGGCTACGGCAACTGCCTGGGCCTGCCCAACATCGGCGGCGAGGTCGTCTTCGACGCCTGCTACCAGGGCAACCCGCTCGTCAACGCCGGCTGCATCGGCGTCATGAAGCACGAGGACATCCACCTCGCCAAGGCCTCCGGCCCCGGCAACAAGGTCATCCTCTACGGCGCCCGCACCGGCGGCGACGGCATCGGCGGCGTCTCGGTCCTCGCGTCCGAGACCTTCGACGACACCAAGCCCACCAAGCGCCCCGCCGTGCAGGTCGGCGACCCCTTCCAGGAGAAGCTCCTCATCGAGTGCACCCTGGAGATCTTCAAGGAGAAGCTGGTCGCGGGCATCCAGGACCTCGGCGGCGCCGGGCTCTCCTGCGCGACCTCCGAGCTCGCCTCCGCCGGTTCCGGCGGCATGCGGGTCGAGCTGGACACCGTGCCGCTGCGCGACGCGACGCTCTCGCCCGAGGAAATCCTCATGAGCGAGTCGCAGGAGCGCATGTGCGCGATCGTCGAGCCGCAGCACGTCGACCGCTTCATGGAGATCTGCGAGAAGTGGGACGTCATCGCCACGGTCATCGGTGAGGTGACCGAGGGCGAGCGCCTGGAGATCTTCTGGCACGGCGAGCAGATCGTGGACGTGCCCCCGGGCACCGTCGCCCACGAGGGCCCCGTCTACAACCGCCCCTACGCGCGCCCCTCCTGGCAGGACGCGCTGCAGGCGGACGACGCCGGCAAGCTGGCCCGCCCGCAGACCTCCGAGGAGCTGCGCGCGCAGGTCCTCGCGCTGGTCTCCTCCCCGAACCAGGCGTCGAAGTCGTGGGTCACCGACCAGTACGACCGCTTCGTCCAGGGCAACACCGTCCTCTCGCAGCCCGAGGACGCCGGCATGGTCCGCATCGACGAGGAGTCCAACCTCGGCGTGGCCATGGCCACCGACGGCAACGGCCGCTTCGCCAAGCTCGACCCGTACACGGGCGCGCAGCTGGCGCTGGCGGAGTCGTACCGCAACGTGGCGGCGACCGGCGCCAAGCCGCTCGCCATCTCCGACTGCCTGAACTTCGGTTCCCCCGAGGACCCGGACGTCATGTGGCAGTTCGCCGAGGCCTGCCGCGGTCTGGCGGACGGCTGCCTGGAGCTGGGCACCCCGGTGACCGGCGGCAACGTCTCGCTGTACAACCAGACGGGCGACATCGCGATCCACCCGACCCCGGTCGTCGCGGTCCTCGGTGTCATCGACGACGTCAACCGCCGTACGCCGATGGCGTTCTCGGAGGCCGGCCAGCTGCTGTACCTGCTCGGCGACACGGCCGAGGAGTTCGGCGGTTCGGCCTGGTCGCAGGTCGTCCACGACCACCTCGGCGGCATGCCGCCGAAGGTGGACCTGGGCCGCGAGAAGCTGCTCGCCGAGATCCTGATCTCCGCCTCGCGCGACGGCATGATCGACGCCGCGCACGACCTGTCGGACGGCGGCGTGATCCAGGCGCTCACCGAGTCCTGCCTCAAGGGCGGCAACGGTGCCCGGATCGTGGTGCCCGAGGGCCTGGACGCCTTCACCTTCCTGTTCTCCGAGTCCGCGGGCCGGGCCATCGTGGCCGTCCCGCGCAGCGAGGAGCTCCGCTTCACCGACATGTGCGGTGCGCGCGGCCTGCCCGTCGCCCGCATCGGTGTGGTGGACGGCGAGGAGATCGAGATCCAGGGCGAGTTCACCCTCCCGCTGGCCGAGCTCCGCGAGGCCCACGAGACGACGATCCCGGCCCTGCTGGCCTGATCCCACCGCCTCTGCCACGAGCCCCCGACCGGATCCAGCGGTCGGGGGCTCGTGTCGTCGGCGGAACCCGCGGCCCGAGTAGGGTCGGGGCATGCCGCCCCGAGGGAAGAAGCCGCGTACCTACGATCCCGCCCGGATCCGTACGGCCGTCACCGCGCAGTTCGCGCATGTCTGCCGGGCCGTCGGGGAGTTGGGTCCCGAGCAGCTGGCACGCCCCAGCGGGCTCGGGGAGTGGAGCGTCGCCGAACTCGCCGGGCACATCGCCTGGATCGCCGACTCGCTGGCGGGGGGCCTGGCCCGGCCGCCCGCGGCCGTCGCCGAGCTCTCGGCCGTCGAGTGGCCCTTCGCCACCGCCTCGCTGGCCGGGAAGATCTCCGAAGCGGCCAGGGAGACCCTGACCGGGGCACCGCTGCCCGAGCTGTACGAGCGGGCCGCCGCCCGGATGGCGCAGGCGCTCGCGGCGCATCCGGGCGAGCGCGTGCTGGACCTGTGGATCGGGGACATGACCCTGGCCGACTTCCTGGTCACCCGGACCGTGGAGCTGGTGGTCCACACCGACGACCTGAACCGGGCCGCCGGACTGGACATCCCGGTCGACCGGCAGGCGCTGGCCGCCTGCACCCGGCTGCTCGCCGACGCGCTCGCTCTCAAGGCACCGGGCGGCTCGGTCGAGGTCCGCGTGCCGCCCTTCGCGGTGGTCCAGTGCATCGAGGGCCCGCGGCACACCCGCGGCACCCCGCCGAACGTGGTGGAGACCGACCCGCTGACCTGGATCCGGCTCGCGACCGGCCGTACGCAATGGGCCGCGGCCCTCGACGGGGCGCACGTACGGGCCAGTGGCGAACGGGCCGATCTGTCGGCGCTGCTGCCGCTGATGAGCTGAGGGGACAACCATGGTGGAACCACTGCGGCGCCCGGTCCGTCCCAGGGGCATGCCTACCTTCCGGCACGTCCCCGCCTCCGCGGGCCTGGCCCTCGTCGTCGTCCTCGCCCTGGCCGGCTGCGGCCGGACCGGGGACGCCCACGGAGCCCGGCTGCCCGATCCCGTGGGCTCCTGGGCCGTCGAGTCCCTGACCACGGACGGCCGCACCCTGCACGCGCCCGAGAGCGCCCACCTCGACATCGGCCGGAACCAGGTCAAGGGCAACTACGGCTGCAACGGCTTCACCGCGGTGGCGGCCTTCGCCGGTACCTCCGCGGTGACCGTCACGCCCGGTGCCTCGACCACCATGGCCTGCGCGGACATGGAGTTCGAGACGGCCTTCGCCAAGCTGTTCCAGGGCGAACTGGCGATCGACCGGGGACCCGACCGGCTCACCCTGAAGACCGCCGACGGGAGCACCATCGCCATGACCTCGGCGCCCGCGGTCACGGACGCCCCGCTCACCACGACCGAGTGGACCGTGGAGTCGCTGGTCAGCGGTGGGACCGCGGCCTCCGTGCCCGCCGAGGCGGCCGGGAAGGCGCGGTTCACCATCGCCCCGGACTTCACCGTGAGCGGCGTCCTCGGCTGCAACCGGTTCAGCGCCAAGGCCACCGTCGACGGCTCCACGGTCACCTTCGGGCCGCTGACCTCGACCCGGATGGCCTGCGAGGGCGCGGTCGGCGAGCTCGAGCGGACGCTGACCGAGCTGTTCGGCAGCGGCCCGCTCACCGCGAAGACCGAGGGCCGCACCCTCACCCTCACCGCCGCCGACGGCAAGGGCCTGACCGCGAAGGCGTCCTCCGCCGCCGAGTGACGCCCGCCCGGGAGGCAGTCAGGCCGGGTACGGGAGGAGCTGGGCGTCCACCTTCTCCCAGGCCGCCCGCAGCTGCGCCAGCCGGGCCGGTTCCGCGGCGGCCTTGTCGGCCTGTTCGCGGACGTCGCCGGCCAGGTCGAACAGCTGGTCCCTGCCCGCCTTGCCGCGGTAGTACTTCCAGTCCCCGCGGCGCAGCGCGCGCTCGCCCCGGACCCGCCAGAAGAGGTCCCGCTCGGCGGGCTTCTCGCCGCGCAGCAGGTACCCGGCCAGGCTCACGCCGTCCAGCGGGTGGGCCCGGTCGGGCCGCGCCCCGGCCAGCTCCAGCAGCGTCGCCGTCCAGTCCGGGCTGAACACCGGTACGCGGCTGACCTGTCCGCCGTCCAGCCGGGCGGGCCAGCGCACGATGTTCGGCACCCGGATCCCGCCCTCCTGGAGGGAGGCCTTGTTGCCGGACAGCGGCCAGTTGTACGAGAAGCGCTCGCCGCCGTTGTCGCTGGAGAAGACCACGACGGTGTCCTCCTCCTGGCCGGAACGCTTCAGCGCCGCCAGCACCTTGCCGATCGAGCGGTCGAGGTCCTCGACCATCTCCTTGTACTTCTCGACCGAGCCGCCGTCCTGGTGCCACAGGGCGCGCCCGTCGCCCGCCTTGATCCGCCGGACGATCTCGGCGCTCTGCTCGGTGTCGCCGTCGGCGATCCACGGCCAGTGCGGGGTGGTGAAGTTGAGGTTCAGCAGCCACGGGCGGCCGTGGTGGTCGCGGGAGACGTACTCGCTCGCGCGCTCGGTGATGATCCGCGTGTAGTAGCGCAGGTCCTTGTACTCGGCGTCGCCCTCGTACAGGTCGTACTCGCCGCCCAGGCCCAGCTTGGAGTAGTACTCCAGGGCCCCGCCGAAGTTGCCGAAGAACTCGTCCCAGCCGGACCGGGTCGGGCTGTAGTCGGGCAGGTAGCCGGCGTGCCACTTGCCGATCAGGGCGGTGGCGTAGCCGGCCCCCTTCAGCAGCGAGGCCAGCGTCGGGTGCGCGGGGTCCAGGCCCACCGACTTGTCGGCGATCGGCTCGGCCAGCCCGCCCTCGGTACGGCCCGGGTAGCGCCCGGTGTAGAGGCTGAAGCGGGTCGGCGAGCAGGTCGCGGAGCCCGAGTAGGCGTCGGTGAACCGGACGCCCTGGCGGGCGAGGCGGTCCAGGTTCGGGGTCTTGATGTGCGGGGAGCCGTAGGAGGAGAGGTCGGCCCGGCCCAGGTCGTCGCCGAGGATGAACAGGATGTTCGGGCGGCGGGACGGCCGGGGCCGCGCGGCCCGGAACTCCCGTTCCTGAGGCGCGTTCTGCCCGTCGCCGGGGGCCGGGGCGGCGGCGGCCGGGGAGGCGCCCAGCCCCACCGCGGCGGCGGCCGCGCTCACGCCGACCGCGCCGCCGAAGGCGCGCCGGGACAGCTGGGGTTCGTACGAGGTCACAGGTACTCCAAGGCATGGCCCGGCGGCCCGCCCCCGGCGGCGCGGGACGGCGCGCGGCACGGCGGGGCGGGCTCGGCCGGGGATCAGGCAGAAATCAGGCAGGAAACGGGAAAAGAAAGAACGAAAGCGGCGTGTGACTACGCAGAACAGCGACAGATGGCGCTCGCGACACGGACAAGGTCCACGTGCCGGCGCTCGACGAGGGTGACCGTTCGGTCACCGAGAGGCTGCATGGGGCGAGAGCCTGTACGAATGCCCATGCGCCTGTCAACAAGGGCATTCCGGATACCGAGACGGAATGGATCGGTCACCCTCTGTGCTGTGACATTTCCCGGCCGTCCCCAATTCGGACCAGTGGTCGATCTCGCCTACACTCGGGAGCGTGCCTCGTGGTGATGGACGACTCAACCACGACCTGCTCCCCGGCGAAAAGGGCCCCCAGGACGCTTGCGGCGTCTTCGGTGTCTGGGCTCCGGGTGAAGAGGTCGCCAAGCTCACCTACTTCGGACTGTATGCCCTGCAGCACCGTGGACAAGAGTCCGCGGGAATCGCTGTGAGCAACGGTTCCCAGATCCTCGTCTTCAAGGACATGGGCCTCGTTTCCCAGGTCTTCGACGAAACCTCTCTCGGCTCGCTCCAAGGTCATATCGCGGTCGGTCACGCCCGCTATTCGACCACCGGGGCCTCCGTCTGGGAGAACGCCCAGCCGACCTTCCGTGCGACCGCCCACGGCTCCATTGCCCTGGGTCACAACGGCAACCTGGTGAACACCGCCGAGCTTGCCGAGATGGTCGCCGACCTCCCCCGTCAGGACGGCCGTGCCACCCAGGTGGCCGCCACCAATGACACCGACCTGGTCACCGCCCTCCTCGCCGGTCAGACCGACGACGAGGGCAAGCCCCTGACCATCGAGGAGTCGGCCGCCAAGGTCCTGCCTCAGGTCAAGGGCGCCTTCTCCCTCGTCTTCATGGACGAGGGGACCCTCTACACCGCCCGTGACCCGCAGGGCATCCGCCCGCTGGTCCTCGGCCGCCTGGAGCGCGGCTGGGTGGTCGCGAGTGAGACCGCCGCCCTCGACATCTGCGGCGCCAGCTTCGTCCGCGAGGTCGAGCCGGGCGAGCTCATCGCGATCGACGAGAACGGTCTGCGCACCTCTCGATTCGCGGAAGCGAAGCCCAAGGGCTGTGTCTTCGAGTACGTCTACCTGGCGCGCCCGGACACCGACATCGCCGGCCGGAACGTCTACCTCTCGCGTGTCGAGATGGGCCGGCGCCTGGCCAAGGAAGCCCCGGTCGACGCCGACCTGGTGATAGCGACGCCGGAATCCGGCACGCCCGCCGCCGTCGGATACGCCGAGGCCAGCGGGATCCCGTACGGATCCGGCCTGGTCAAGAACGCCTACGTGGGCCGGACCTTCATCCAGCCCTCGCAGACGATCCGCCAGCTCGGCATCCGGCTCAAGCTCAACCCCCTCAAGGAAGTCATCCGGGGCAAGCGCCTGGTGGTCGTCGACGACTCGATCGTCCGCGGCAACACCCAGCGCGCCCTGGTCAAGATGCTCCGCGAGGCCGGCGCGGCGGAGGTCCACATCCGGATCTCCTCGCCGCCGGTGAAGTGGCCGTGCTTCTTCGGCATCGACTTCGCCACCCGGGCCGAGCTGATCGCCAACGGCATGACGGTCGACGAGATCGCCACGTCGCTGGGCGCGGACTCGCTCTCGTACATCTCGCTCGACGCGATGGTCGAGGCGACCACCATCCAGAAGCCCAACCTCTGCCGTGCCTGCTTCGACGGCGAGTACCCGATGGAGCTGCCCGACCCGCAGCTCCTGGGCAAGCAGCTGCTGGAGTCCGAGCTCGCGGGCGGCACGGACGCCGCCGACGCGCTCCGTCGCCCGTAGCCCTGGCTCAACCTGCGCCGGGCCCTGTCTTTGAGGCTTCTCCCAGGGCCCGGCACCACACGCAGTAACGACACGAAAGCTCTCTCCTGTCATGACAGAGAAGACCACCGGTGCCAGCTACGCAGCCGCAGGCGTGGACATCGAAGCGGGCGACCGCGCCGTCGAGCTGATGAAGGAGTGGGTGAAGAAGACGCAGCGCCCCGAGGTCCTCGGCGGCCTCGGCGGCTTCGCCGGCCTCTTCGACGCCTCCGCCCTCAAGCGCTACGAGCGCCCGCTGCTCGCCTCGGCCACCGACGGCGTCGGCACCAAGGTGGACATCGCCCGCCAGCTCGGCGTCTACGACACCATCGGCCACGACCTGGTGGCGATGGTCATGGACGACATCGTCGTCTGCGGTGCCGAGCCGCTCTTCATGACCGACTACATCTGCGTCGGCAAGGTGCACCCCGAGCGTGTCGCGGCGATCGTCAAGGGCATCGCCGAGGGCTGTGTCCTCGCCGGCTGCGCCCTGGTCGGCGGCGAGACCGCCGAGCACCCGGGCCTGCTGGGCCCGGACGACTTCGACGTGGCCGGTGCCGGAACGGGCGTCGTCGAGTACGACCGCCTGCTCGGCGCGGATCGCATCCGTACGGGTGACGCCGTCATCGCGATGGCTTCGTCCGGCCTTCACTCGAACGGGTACTCGCTGGTCCGCCACGTCCTCTTCGAGCGCGCGAAGATGTCGCTGGAGAGCCACGTGGAGGAGCTCGGCCGCACCCTCGGCGAGGAGCTCCTGGAGCCCACCAAGATCTACTCGCTGGACTGCATGGCCCTCACCCGTACGGCCGAGGTGCACGCCTACTCGCACATCACCGGTGGCGGCCTCGCGGCGAACCTGGCCCGGGTCATCCCGGACCACCTGCACGCGACGGTCGACCGTTCGACCTGGGCCCCGGGCGCCATCTTCGACCTGGTCGGCAAGGCCGGCCAGGTGGAGCAGCTGGAGCTGGAGAAGACCCTGAACATGGGCGTCGGCATGATGGCCGTCGTTCCGCAGGAGTCGGTGGAGGTCGCGCTGACCGCGCTGGCCGACCGGGGTGTCGACGCGTGGGTCGCGGGAGAGATCCTGGACCGCGGCGACCACGCCGAGGGCGCCACCATGACCGGTTCCTACGCGAGCTGAGCAGCACTGAAACCCGGCCCGGGGCGATGCCCTGGACCGGGTTTCAGTCTTTTGTCTGTCGTGCAGACGCCTCAGGGCGTCAAGCGCCGCGACGCTGTGACGACGGCCCGGACTCTTCGTCCTCGTCGTCGTCATCCCTGTTGTAGAGGTCCGCGTACCGAGCGTACGGGTCGTCCTCGTCCAGTTCGTCGTCGTCTACCTCGACCGGCTCGCTGACAGGCAGCGGTTCCACGGTCGATGCGCCCAGCTCGTTGGCCAGACGCGAGAGGTCAGTCCCGCCGCTGCTGTACTTCAGCTGGCGGGCGACCTTCGTCTGCTTGGCCTTTGCCCGGCCGCGCCCCATGGCTCGACCCCCTCGGTGACGGGGCTCGACGGCCCCAGAGTCTGACACGCGTTCATGGTTCGGAGCGGGCTCTCCGTGGAGAGACCGTCCGTAGGGGTTTAACGGTACCTGCTTCCGCGGCCATACGGTACGCCGCCCGCATGACGCGCCCCGGTGCAGAACCAACAAGGCGCCCCGTCCTCGCTGGTCAGCTGCGATTTTAACCTTTTCCTGGCGGGCGACCCGCCGAAGTGCAGTGAGTTCCGTCTCGCCGCACCCCGGCGGGCGTGCCCAAGGGCCCCGGGAAGGGCTCAGACCGCGCGCGCGGCGCGGCCGTCGGCCATCCGCTGCTCGGCGATCCGGTCGGCCGCGGCGGCCGGCGGGATGCCATCGGCCTTCGCGCGAGCAAAGATCTCCAGCGTGGTGTCGAAGATCTTCGTGGCCTTGGCCTTGCAGCGGTCGAAGTCGAAGCCGCGCAGCTCGTCGGCGACCTGGATGACACCGCCCGCGTTGACCACGTAGTCCGGGGCGTAGAGGATCCCGCGGTCCGAGAGGTCCTTCTCGATGCCCGGGTGGGCGAGCTGGTTGTTCGCCGCGCCGCAGACGATCGTCGCGGTGAGCGCCGGGACGGTCTCGTCGTTCAGGGCGCCGCCGAGCGCGCAGGGGGCGTAGATGTCCAGGCCCTCGGTGCGGATCAGCGCGTCCGTGTCGGCGACCGCCGTGACCTTGCCCGGGTGCTTGTCGAGGATGCGCTGCACCGACTCCTGGCGGACGTCCGTGATCACGACCTCGGCGCCGTCCTCCAGCAGGTGCTCGACCAGGTAGTGGCCGACCTTGCCGACACCGGCCACGCCGACCTTGCGGCCGCGCAGGGTCGGGTCGCCCCACAGGTGCTGGGCGCTGGCGCGCATGCCCTGGAAGACACCGAAGGCGGTGAGGACCGAGGAGTCGCCCGCGCCGCCGTTCTCGGGGGAGCGGCCGGTCGCCCAGCGGGTCTCGCGGGCCACGACGTCCATGTCGGCCACATAGGTGCCGACGTCGCAGGCGGTCACGTAGCGGCCGCCGAGGGACTCCACGAACCGGCCGTAGGCCTCGAGCAGTTCCTCGCTCTTGAGGACGTCCGGGTCGCCGATGATCACGGCCTTGCCGCCGCCGAGGTCGAGACCGGCGAGGGCGTTCTTGTACGACATGCCGCGCGAGAGGTTCAGCGCGTCGAGGACGGCCTCCTCGTCGGAGGCGTACGCGTGGAAGCGCGTACCGCCGAGGGCGGGGCCCAGGGCGGTGGAGTGGATGGCGATGACGGCCTTCAGGCCGGTGGCGCGGTCCTGGCACAGCACGACTTGCTCGTGGCCGCCCTGTTCCGAACGGAACAGGGTGTGCAGGACGCCGTCGGTCATTTCGGTCACGGTGGTGACTCCCATGGAAGAGATGCGGCGGAAAGACGCCCGCCCTGCGGGTGGGGGAGGGCGTGCTGGGAGCAGAGTAAGACCTGTGGGCCGTGCGTAGGTGACCTGTCCGAGGATCGAAACACTCCCGTGGCGCGAGGGGGCGGGAGCGCCCCGGAGGTGAACCCGGCGCCGCGGCAGGGCAGTACGAGAGCGTGAGCGAATCCTCCGATCTCCCGCTGCCGTCCGCGCGCTCGGCGCCGACCGTCCCGTACGCCTCCTACCTGCGCGTGTACGAGCCCTTGGCGGCCTTCGCCGAGCCCGAGCGCACGCACTGGGCCGACTACGCCCGGCGCGGCGCGACCCCGACCGCCCAGGACGAACTTCGCCGTTCGCTGTCGGACTTGGTGCGGGTCCCGGTGGTGGCGGTGCCGGCCCACGAGAGCGCGGACGCCTTCACGGCGGTGGTCGACGGGGTGCTGCTGGTCTGCCCGTGGCGCACCCGGCTCCGCGGCTGGCTGGCCCTCCAGGAGCTCGTCGAGTGGTTCCCGGGCCCGGTGCTCGACGCGGCGCTCCCGCCGTCCGCGCGCCGGCAGGCCGCCGAGGACTACGAGAGCTGGCGCGAACGGAACCCGGACGCGCGCCCCTGGATCCGCACCGGGGTGTGGCAGGTCCCGCTGCGCTGGTTCGTGCTGGTGGCGGACGGGGAGCGGGACCACGTGCCGGGCGAGCGGCTGCGCTACCGCACACCGATGGTGCAGGCCCGGCGGCGGCTCGCCCGGGCGCTGCGGACCCTGCGCGACGCGGAGGGGTACGGGATGCTCGCCGACGGGCTGGTGGAGGTGGGGAGCTGGCTGGAGGAGTTCCATCCGCGCTCGATGGTCGAGCTGGACTACGGCGGGCTGCTGCACGCGCTGCCCGCGGAGCGGCTGGCGGCGGACCGCTCGGCCGCGGACCTGGCGGCGGGCATCGCGGCCCTGCGGGCCGGGGACGCGGAGGGCGCGGCCGAGGTGTACGAGGGGCTGGCGGAGCGGTGGCGGACGGTCCGGGAGCGGCTTTTTGCTAATTAGGCCGAAAGGGGCCTGTGTGGCCGGTTTCACCCAAGAGGGTCCCGTACGTATCGTCCGGTATCGGTCGATCAGTCAATACTGGCTGATCAGAGGCCTGATCGTGGCATTTGGGACGTAGTACCAGGACCTACGTCCCGATACGGGCCATTGGCCCAAGCGTGACGGACCGCACTAACTACACCCTTGCGCCCTTCCCCTACCCTCGTGCCAAAATAGGACAAGGAGTCCGGGGAGGGTTCCTTCCGCCCAACTAAGGGCGGAATGCTCGGCATTGCACTCTACGGGGGGTCTGACGACTCCTGATCGCTCTGTGACTGATCGTCACAGTGGGGTGACTGTCCGTTATGGGACGGTCCATCGGCTTCCGCCGCTGATGAACACCTCGGAGGGCAATTCCGTCGGTTTGGCCGTCGAGGCTGGACGGATGGTGTAGTTGTAGTGCCGAGGACAAGCCGTTCGTCCTATAACCGACTCGGCCC
The DNA here is from genome assembly GCF_016755875.1 of Streptomyces spororaveus. NCBI lineage: Bacteria > Bacillati > Actinomycetota > Actinomycetes > Kitasatosporales > Streptomycetaceae > Streptomyces > Streptomyces spororaveus. The sequence goes on from NZ_BNED01000005.1 coordinate 4,629,460, forward strand.
GCGTATGTCCATTTCGGGCAACGCGGGCCAAGGTGCAGAATTTAGAGGAAAGAACCGAGATGGTTCGGTTCTCCCGAGGAGGCCGCTCATGACCGCTCGCACCCCTGATGCCGAGCCGCTGCTGACCCCGGCTGAGGTTGCCACGATGTTCCGCGTGGACCCGAAGACGGTCACCCGCTGGGCCAAGGCTGGCAAGCTCACGTCCATCCGCACCCTGGGTGGACACCGCCGGTACCGCGAGGCCGAGGTTCGCGCACTGCTCGCGGGAATTCCGCAGCAGCGCAGCGAGGCCTGAGGTCGCGTTAACACCCCGCTTTAACGGGTTTATCGGGTCCCCCAATCCGATGAAACCTACATAGCTTCATACGGCCGGACCTGCCCCAACAGGTCCCATGCCGTGCGATCGCGCTGGACTCCGCCGGGTCCAGCGCGATCTTTTTTATGCCCAGGTCAGGGCGGGTCTCGGATGCGCGCGGGGGCACCGGCGGAGTAGGTGCCATTGCACATATTCTATCGAGCGGGCGTATGGGTGCGATAAAAGTATGAGTCTCAAAAACTCATGCGGTGACTCCCGTCACAGATGATCACTCTTGTATATCCGGTAATGCACCCCGTAAAGGGGACGGGCATCGCGGGGCACCTCATGCGAACGGGGGATTCCGGCCCGCGGTCGGCGCGTGGGCGCGCGGACCGGCACCGGACTGCCCCGCGGAGGACCGGGACGTGCTCGTGGGCGGCCCGCGGGTGGCGCGTAGGCGGCCCGGAAGCGTTCACGGGTGACCGGGGCGCTCTACGGGCCCCATGAGCCCCACGCACGCGCAGCGGGGGCCCGGGTGGCCCCGGCGGTCCCGGGCGGCCCCCAAGGCCGCCGACGCGCCGGGACCCGCCAACGCGTCAGGGCCCGCATCCCCAGAGGGATACGGGCCCTGACGTTTCTGCGAACCTGACGGGACTTGAACCCGCGACCTCCACCTTGACAGGGTGGCGAGCTAACCAACTGCTCCACAGGTCCTAGATTTGCGGCCGCTCGGCGGCTGCGAATCAGACTGTACCGCAGCTCAGGGGGTGCAGTCGAACCGGACCGGGGCGACGGTCACGGCGCCGCCGCATCCACCGCCTTCACGATCCGCTTGTCGGAGATCGGGTACGCCGTCCCGAGGGCGTGCGCGAAGTAACTGACGCGCAGTTCCTCGATCATCCAGCGGATGTCGGTGACCGCGGACGGGACCGGCCGCCCCTTCGGCAACTGCTCCAGCAGCCAGGCGTACTCGTCCTGCATCTCGTGGACCTTCTCCATGCGCGTGGTGTCGCGCTGGACGCCGGTGGGCATCTGCTGGAGCCGGCGGTCCGCCGCCACCAGGTAGCGCATCAGGTCCGCCAGCCGGCGCAGCCCCGTGAGCGTCACGAAGCCGGCCGGCACGAGGGCCGCCAGCTGCGTCCTGACGTCCTGGATGTTGGCGACCAGCGCCAGGCTGCCCGTGGCCTTCAGACGGCGCTCACAGGCCTGCCAGGCCGCCAGCACCTGCTGCACCTGGCCCACCGTGCGCACGGTCGTGTCCACCAGGTCCGCGCGGACGGCCTCGTAGAGCTTGCGGAAGCCCGCCTCGTCCCACGCCGGGCCGCCGTGGTCGGCGATCAGCTTGTCGGTCGCCGCCGTCGCGCAGTCGTCGAAGAGTGCCTGGATGGAGCCGTGCGGGTTCCTGGACAGGGCCAGCTTCTGCTGGTTGGTCAGGTGGTCCGAGGCGAACTTCGCCGGGTTCACCGGGATGTTCAGCAGGATCAGCCGCCGGGTTCCCAGCCACATCGCCTGCTGCTGCTCGGCCTCGGTGTCGAAGAGCCGTACGGACACGCTCGCGCCCTCGTCCACGAGCGCCGGGTACGCCTTCACCGGCTGGCCGGCCCGCCGGGTCTCGAAGACCTTGGTCAGCGTGCCGATCGTCCAGTCGGTCAGCCCGGTGCGCTCCACCGACTCCCCGCCCGCCCGCTCCGCCGTGGCCGCGGCGGCCTTGGAGAGGGCCTGGCGGGCCTTCGGCCTCAGCCGCAGGCGCAGGGCCTCCAGGTCCTTGTCCTCGGCGAGGTTCTTCCGGCGCTCGTCGACGATCCGGAAGGTGATCTTCAGGTGGTCGGGGATCCGGGTGAGGTCGAAGTCCTCGGCCGAGACCGGGACCCCGACCATCCGCTGGAGCTCGCGCGCCAGCGTGACCGGCAGCGGCTCCTGCAAGGGCACCGCCGTGTCCAGGAAACGCCCGGCGTAGTTCGGCGCGGGCACGTAGTGCCGGCGGATCGGCTTCGGCAGCGAGCGGATCAGCTCGGTCACGACCTCCTCGCGCAGGCCCGGGATCTGCCAGTCGAAGCCCTCGTCCGTGACCTGGTTCAGCACCTGGAGCGGGATGTGGACGGTCACGCCGTCGGCGTCCGCGCCCGGCTCGAACTGGTAGGTCACCCGGAACTTCAGCTGCCCCTGCCGCCAGGAGTCCGGGTAGTCGGCCTTGGTGACCCCGGCCGCCTTCTCGGTCAGCAGCATCTCGCGCTCGAAGTCGAGGAGTTCGGGCTCCTCGCGCTTCTTGTGCTTCCACCAGGAGTCGAAGTGCGCCCCCGAGACCACGTGGGCGGGGATCTTCTGGTCGTAGAAGTCGAAGAGCGTCTCGTCGTCCACCACGATGTCGCGCCGCCGGGCCCGGTTCTCCAGCTCCTCCACCTCGGTGAGGAGCTTGCGGTTGTCGGCGTAGAACTTGTGGTGCGTGCGCCAGTCGCCCTCGACCAGCGCGTTGCGGATGAACAGCTCGCGCGAGACCTCGGCGTCGATCCGGCCGTAGTTGATCTTCCGCTGGGCCACGATCGGCACGCCGTACAGCGTGACCTTCTCGTACGCCATCACGGCCGCCTGGTCCTTCTCCCAGTGCGGCTCGCTGTAGGTGCGCTTGACCAGGTGCTGCGCCAGCGGCTCCACCCACTCGGGCTCCACCTTGGCGTTCACCCGGGCCCACAGCCGCGAGGTCTCCACCAGCTCGGCCGACATCACGAACTTCGGCTGCTTCTTGAAGAGCGAGGAGCCCGGGAAGATCGCGAACTTGGCGCTGCGGGCACCGAGGTACTCGTTCTTGTCGGTGTCCTTGAGCCCGATGTGCGACAGCAGACCGGCCAGCAGCGAGACGTGGACGACCTGCTCGGGCGCGTCGGCCTCGTTGACGTGGATGCCCATGCTCTTGGCGACCGTGCGCAGCTGGGAGTAGATGTCCTGCCACTCGCGGATCCGCAGGAAGTTCAGGTACTCCTGCTTGCACATCCGGCGGAACGAGGACGAGCCGCGCTCCTTCTGCTGCTCGCGGACGTAGCGCCACATGTTGAGGAACGAGAGGAAGTCGCTCGTCTCGTCCTTGAAGCGGGCGTGGTTCTGGTCGGCCTGGGTCTGCTTGTCCGAGGGCCGCTCGCGCGGGTCCTGGATGGACAGGGCCGCCGCGATGACCATGACCTCGCGGACGCAGTTGTTCTTGTCGGCCTCGATGACCATGCGGGCCAGCCGCGGGTCCACGGGGAGCTGGGAGAGCTGGCGGCCCATCTGGGTGAGCCGCTGGCCCTTCTTCCCCTCCGGGCCGGCCTTCTCGCCCGCCTCCAGCGCGCCGAGCTCCTGGAGCAGCTGCACGCCGTCGCGGATGTTGCGGTGGTCCGGCGGGTCGATGAAGGGGAACTTCTCGATCTCGCCGAGGCCGGCGGCGGTCATCTGCAGGATGACGGAGGCCAGGTTGGTCCGCAGGATCTCGGCGTCGGTGAACTCGGGGCGGGCGTCGAAGTCGTCCTCGGAGTACAGCCGGATGCAGATGCCGTCGCTGGTACGGCCGCAGCGGCCCTTGCGCTGGTTGGCGCTGGCCTGCGAGATCCGCTCGATCGGCAGGCGCTGGACCTTGGTGCGGTGGCTGTAGCGGGAGATCCGGGCGGTGCCCGGGTCGATCACGTACTTGATGCCGGGGACCGTCAGCGAGGTCTCGGCGACGTTGGTCGCGAGGACGATCCGGCGGCCGGTGTGCTGCTGGAACACGCGGTGCTGCTCGGCGTGCGAGAGGCGCGCGTAAAGGGGGAGCACCTCTGTGAAGCGGAGGTTCCGTTTGTTCAGGGCGTCCGCCGTGTCACGGATCTCCCGCTCGCCCGAGAGGAAGACCAGGATGTCGCCGGGCCCCTCGGACTGGAGCTCGTCGACGGCCTCGCAGATCGCGGTGATCTGGTCCCGGTCGGAGTCGCCGGCCTCCTCGGCGTCCTCCTCCAGGAGCGGCCGGTAGCGCACCTCCACGGGATAGGTCCGCCCGCTGACCTCGACGATCGGCGCCTCGCCGAAGTGGCGGGAGAAGCGCTCGGGGTCGATGGTCGCCGAGGTGATGACGACCTTGAGGTCGGGACGCTTCGGCAGCAGCGTGGCCAGGTAGCCCAGCAGGAAGTCGATGTTCAGCGACCGCTCGTGGGCCTCGTCGATGATGATCGTGTCGTAGGCGCGCAGCTCGCGGTCCGTCTGGATCTCGGCGAGCAGGATGCCGTCCGTCATCAGCTTCACGAAGGTCGCGTCCTGGTCGACCTGGTCGGTGAAGCGGACCTTCCAGCCGACCGTCTGCCCGATCTCGGACTTCAGCTCCTCGGCGATCCGTTCCGCGACCGTGCGGGCGGCGATCCGGCGGGGCTGGGTGTGCCCGATCATGCCCCGGACGCCCCGGCCCAGCTCCATGCAGATCTTGGGGATCTGCGTGGTCTTGCCGGACCCGGTCTCGCCCGCGACGATCACGACCTGGTGGTCGCGTATCGCCTCGGCGATCTCGTCCTTCTTCTGGCTGACGGGCAGGTTCTCGGGATACGTGACCTCCGGCATCCGCGAGGCACGGCCGGCCAGACGCTCGGCGGCCTTGGCGGCCTCCGCGGCGATCTCGTCGAGCACGGCCTGCTTGGCCTCGGGCTTGCGGATACGGCGGGCGCCTTCGAGGCGGCGGCCGAGGCGGTGCGCGTCACGGAGGGAGATCTCACCGAGAAGCGTCTGCAGGGCGGCGAAGGAAGTAGACATACCTGATCGAGGATCTCACCTGGGCCCTACGGGTGGCGAACGCATTTGTCGGGTGGACCCGTACCATTTCGGGACGAGTCCGTCGGTCGTACGAGTGAGAGGCAGCCCACCTTGTCCCGCCCCCGGCACGTCTGGAGCCTGCTCGGCGTGGTCCTGGCGGTACTCCTGGGCTGCGCGGCACCGGCGGTGGCGGCCGTCCCGGCCTCGGTTTCGGCCTCGGTCCCGGACTCCGGCTCGGCTACGGCCACGGCCGCGGACCCGGGCTCGGCCACGGCCGCGGACTCCGGCTCGGCCCCGGTCCGGCCCCGGGCGGCCGCGTTCACCGACGGCGGCGGGCCCGCCTGTGCGCCGACGGCCCCCGGGCACGGCGGTACACCCGCCGTCCCCACCCGCACCGCGGGCGAGCAGCACGCGCAGGTCCCGCCCGTGCGGCCGGTGCCCGAGGAGGCCGGTCCGGCCGGTGCCGGGCCCGTAAGCACCCTCGTACGCGACCCCGGGCGCCCGGCGCCCGACCCGGTGGAGCTGTGCGTGATGCGGGTCTAGGAGGCGGACGCCATCCCGCCCCCGACCCGCCACCCGCAGCACAGGAGCACCCGTATGCCCTCTTCCAAGAAGAAGTCCTCCGCCAAGAAGTCCGCCACGAAGCCCCTGCTGATCTCCGCCGGGGCCGTCCTCGCCGCGATCACCCTCGGCATCGTCTCCTGGCAGGCCACCGCCCCCGCCGGGACCGGCTCGTCCGGCGCCCCCGCCGTGGCCGGGCCCCGGACCGACCCCGCCGCCGAGCTCAAGGCGCTGGCCCGCCGCGAGTCCGGCGACAAGCTCGCCGTCGGCCGCGCCGACGCGCCCGTCGTCCTCATCGAGTACTCCGACTTCAAATGCGGCTACTGCGGCAAGTTCGCCCGGGACACCGAGCCCGAACTGGTGAAGAAGTACGTCGCGGACGGCACCCTGCGCATCGAGTGGCGCAATTTCCCGATCTTCGGCACCGAGTCCGAGGCCGCGGCCAGGGCCGCCTGGGCGGCCGGGCAGCAGGACCGTTTCGACGCCTTCCACGCCGCGGCCTACGCCGCCGGATCGAAGGAGAAGGGCTTCGCCGAACACCGGCTCGTGGAGCTGGCCCGGGAGGCCGGGGTCCCCGATCTGGAGCGCTTCACGGCGGACATGGCGGGCGGGCCGGCCGCGGCGGCCCTGAAGAAGGACCAGGAGGAGGGCTACCGCATCGGCGTCACCTCCACCCCGTCCTTCCTGCTGAACGGCCGTCCCATCGCCGGGGCCCAGCCACTCGACACCTTCACGGCCGCCATCGCCAGGGCGAAGGCCGAGGCGGCGCAGCGGTGACCGACATCGGATACCTGGCCGCCCTGCTGGGCGGCCTCCTCGCGCTGCTCAGCCCGTGCAGCGCGCTGCTGCTGCCGGCCTTCTTCGCGTACTCCATCGACTCCACCTCGCGGCTCCTGGCACGTACCGGGATCTTCTACGCGGGCCTCGCGAGCACCCTCGTACCGCTCGGGGCGGCGGGCTCGTACGCCGGGCGCTTCTTCCACAGCAACCGCGACCAGCTCGTGCTGGCCGGCGGCTGGCTGATCGTCGCGCTCGGCCTCGCGCAGATCCTGGGCCTCGGCTTCGCCCCGAAGCGGATCTCGGAGCTGTCGGGCCGGATCCGGCCGACCACCGCCCTGTCGGTGTACGCCCTCGGCGCGGTCTACGGCCTGGCCGGGTTCTGCGCCGGGCCGATCCTGGGCAGCGTCCTGACCGTCGCGGCGGTCAGCGGCAGCCCCGTCTACGGCGGCCTGCTGCTGGCGGTCTACGCCCTGGGAATGGCCGTACCCCTCTTCGTACTGGCCCTGCTGTGGGAGCGGTTCGACCTGGGCCGGCGGCGCTGGCTGCGCGGGCGGGCCCTGCGCGTCGGACGCTTCGAGCTGCACACCACCTCGCTGCTGTCCGGACTGTTCTTCATCGTCCTGGGCGCGCTGTTCCTCGCCTACGACGGGGCGAGCGCGCTGCCGGGGCTGCTGGACGTGGACGACTCGTTCGCGGTGGAGCAGTGGGTCGGCTCGCTGGCGGACGCGGTGCCGGACGGGGTGCTGCTCGCCCTGGTCGCGGCCGGGGCGGCGGCCGTCGGCGTCGTGCAGTGGCGCCGCAGGGAGCGGGTGGCGGAGGCCGAGGCCGAAGGGGAGTAACCACAGAAGGCCCCGTCCGAGGGACGGGGCCTTCTTGATGGTGGCTGGGGCCGGGGTCGAACCGGCGACCTATCGCTTTTCAGGCGATCGCTCGTACCAACTGAGCTACCCAGCCACGAAACCGTTTCCGGCTTCAGCGATCCTGACGGGACTTGAACCCGCGACCTCCACCTTGACAGGGTGGCGAGCTAACCAACTGCTCCACAGGACCTTGCAGTGTGCGAGAACAAGTCTTGCACACGGTAATGCGTACCCCCAACGGGATTCGAACCCGTGCTACCGCCTTGAAAGGGCGGCGTCCTGGGCCACTAGACGATGAGGGCTAAAGGCCCGCCGGGCACTTCTCAGCGCGTCGGGGACGTGAGAAGCATATGGGATCCGGGGAGCTATCGCCAAAACGGTTTCCCCCGGAGCGACAATGGCCGGGTGCTGGAGATGACGCGCGAGGAGTTCGAAGAGCTCGTCGCAGAGGCCCTGGACCGGATCCCGCCGGAGCTGACGCGGCTGATGGACAACGTGGCGGTGTTCGTCGAGGACGAACCGCCCGCCGACGACCCCGAACTGCTCGGCCTCTACGAGGGAACTCCGCTGACGGACCGCGGCGAGTGGTACGCCGGGGTGCTCCCCGACCGGATCACCATCTACCGCAACCCCACCTTGCGGATGTGCGAGGACCGGGAGAGCGTGGTCGCCGAGACGGAGGTCACCGTGGTGCACGAGATCGCCCACCACTTCGGGATCGACGACGAGCGGCTGCACGCGCTGGGGTACGGGTGACCGGGCCCGCCGTCCCGGTTCCCGGTGACGGGGCGGTCCGGGCGGCGGATGCCGCGGAGGCCATCGATCCGGACGTCGACCTGCACGTACCGGCGCAGCGCGCCGAGCCCCAGGGCCGGGTGCTCGCGGCGGTCGCGGCGGGCGGGGCGGTCGGGGGCGCGGCGCGGTACGGGATCGCCCTGCTGTGGCCGGCCGGGCCCGGGGCCTTTCCGTGGGCGACCCTGTGGATCAACGCCTCCGGCAGTGCGCTGATCGGCGTCCTCATGGTGCTGATCAGCGAGGGTGGCCGGACGGCCCCGCATCCGCTGCTCAGGCCCTTCGCCGGGGTCGGTGTGCTCGGCGGCTTCACCACCTTCTCCACCTACGCGGTGGACTTCTCACGGCTCCTGGACGAGGAACGGACCGGGACCGCCCTGGCCTACGGCGCTCTCACGGTGGTGGCGGCGCTCGGCGCGGTGTGGGCGGCGGCCGCGGCGACCCGGCGCGCGGTCCGCGGTGCCGGGCGCGCACCGGGGGGTACCCCGAGGTGAACTGGCTGCTCGTGGTGGCGGGCGCGGCCGTCGGCGCGCCGCTGCGCTACCTGCTGGACCGTGCGGTGCAGGGGCGGCTGGCCGGCCCGGACGGCCCGGACAGCCTGTTCCCCTGGGGCACCTTCGTGGTCAACGCGACCGCCTGCCTGGTGCTGGGGTCGCTGGCCGGGGCGACGCTGGCGGGGGCCGCCTCCTCGCGGCTGCAGCTGCTGCTCGGGACCGGGCTGTGCGGTGCGCTGAGCACGTACTCGACGTTCTCGTACGAGACGCTGCGGCTGGCCGAGCGCGGCCGGGGGTTCCTGGCCGCGGCGAACGTGGTGATGTCGGTGCTGGTGGGGCTGGGCGCGGTGCACCTCGGGTCGCAGGTGGCGCGGCAGCTCCTCGGCTGAGGGGGTCGTCCGGGAGCCCTTGGGAGGGGGCGGCCGAGGGGGCCGGCCGCAGGGGGTCGGCCGAGGGGTTCGCCCCGGGTGTTCCGGCGAGGGCGTGTCCCTTACGGGTCAAAGGGAGTTGGGCACATTGACCCGCTCATGCGGAATGTTCACCCTCAGGCTCCGGAGGTGCCCCCGTGCGCCAGTTGTCCGCTTCCCTCCGACTGGCCGTCACCGCGCTCGCGGTCGCGGCGACGGCCGGCTGCATGAGCGTCGGTGAGGACGCGGCGAAGCCCGGGCCCGCCGCTTCGGGAGACCGCCGCGGCGGCGCCGAGGCGGGCGCGGGAACCGTTTCGGGGCGGAGCTCCGGGATCCACGGCAACGGGCACGGCGTGAAGGACGGTACGGGGGCCCAGGACGGCCGGCCCAAGGAGGACGGCAAGGCCTCCGGCGCGACCGGGGCCTCCCCCAGCCCGGGTGCGCCGAGCGGGGCGCCGGGCGTGCCCGCGCCGTCGGCGGGACCGGGCGGCGGGGCGGGCGGGCAGGGCCCGCAGGAACCCGCCTCGGGCGGTTCGAGCGGGTCGGGCGGATCCGGCGGCCCGGGCGGTTCGGCCGGCGGGCAGCATTCGGCCAGCCCGACCCCGTCGCCGCCGGCCACCACTCCCCCTGTGACGGAACCCACGCCGGCGCCGTCGAGTCCGCAGCCGGAGCCGACCGTCATCCCGGCGCCGGAACTCTAGGCCCGGCGGGCATCCGGCCGGGGGCCGACGGGCCCGGTCCGGTATCGGCCGTTCGGGTGTCTTCGCAGGTCAGAGGTGGTTCTCCGGGAGCGACTTGCCAGACCCCCGGGAGGGTGCGTATGGTTATAGATCGTTTGATCCCATTGCCCGGCGCCGAATCCGAAGAGCGCCGTGTGGCGCGTACTCTCCCTAGCCGTGGCTGACCGCATTGAGGCGGTCGATTTGCGATTCACGGAGTTTGGGCGCGTGCCGAGACTCCGGAAGGTTTCGCATTTCGCATGTCCATTTCCAGCTCTGACCGTTCCGTCATGCCCGAGAACGACTCCAACGAGATCATCGACGCCGAGGCCCTTGTGGTGACCGAGGCGATCGAGGCCGCCGAGGCGGACGAGATCATCGAGGCTCTTGAGGCCGACGTGAACACCGACGGGTCCTTCGAGGACTCCACCGACGACTTCGACGACGCCGACGCGGACGCCGAGCCCTCGATCACCTTCGGCGACCTCGGTCTGCCCGAGGGCGTCGTGCGCAAGCTCGCCCAGAACGGCGTCACCTCCCCCTTCCCGATCCAGGCCGCGACCATCCCGGACGCCCTGGCCGGCAAGGACATCCTGGGCCGCGGCCGCACCGGCTCCGGCAAGACCCTCTCCTTCGGCCTGCCGACCCTGGCCCAGCTGGCCGGCGGTCACACGGACAAGAAGAAGCCCCGCGCCATCATCCTCACGCCGACCCGTGAGCTCGCGATGCAGGTCGCGGACGCGCTCCAGCCCTACGGCGACGTGCTCGGCCTGAAGATGAAGGTCGTCTGCGGCGGTACCTCCATGAGCAACCAGATCTACGCTCTGGAGCGCGGCGTCGACGTCCTCGTCGCCACCCCCGGCCGTCTGCGCGACATCATCAACCGTGGCGCCTGCTCCCTGGAGAACGTCCAGGTCGCGGTCCTCGACGAGGCCGACCAGATGGCCGACCTGGGCTTCCTGCCCGAGGTCACCGAGCTGCTCGACCAGATCCCCGGCGGCGGCCAGCGCATGCTCTTCTCCGCCACCATGGAGAACGAGATCGGCACGCTGGTCAAGCGCTACCTGTCCAACCCCGTCACGCACGAGGTCGACAGCGCGCAGGGCAACGTCACGACCATGACGCACCACGTCCTCGTCGTGAAGCCGAAGGACAAGGCGCCGGTCACGGCCGCCATCGCCGCCCGCAAGGGCCGCACCATCATCTTCGTCCGCACCCAGCTGGGCGCCGACCGCATCGCCGAGCAGCTCGTCGAGGCCGGCGTGAAGGCCGACGCGCTGCACGGCGGCATGACGCAGGGTGCCCGTACCCGCGTCCTCGCCGACTTCAAGGACGGCTACGTCAACGCGCTCGTCGCCACCGACGTCGCCGCCCGCGGCATCCACGTCGACGGCATCGACCTGGTCCTGAACGTGGACCCGGCCGGTGACCACAAGGACTACCTGCACCGCTCGGGCCGTACCGCCCGTGCCGGCAAGTCCGGTGTCGTCGTCTCCCTCGCGCTGCCGCACCAGCGCCGCCAGATCTTCCGCCTGATGGAGGACGCGGGCGTCGACGCCTCGCGCCACATCGTCCAGGGCGCCGGCGCCTTCGAGCCCGAGGTCGCCGAGATCACCGGTGCCCGTTCGCTGACCGAGGTCCAGGCCGACTCCGCGAACAACGCCGCCAAGCAGGCCGAGCGCGAGGTCGCCGAGCTGACCAAGCAGCTGGAGCGCCTGAGCCGTCGCGCCGTCGAGCTGCGCGAGGAGGCCGACCGCCTCGTCGCCCGCTCCGCCCGTGAGCGCGGCGAGGACCCGGAGGCCGCTGTCGCCGAGGTGGCCGAGGCCGCCGAGGCCGAGGTCGCGGCTGCTGCCGCCGCCGCTGCCGCCGAGATCGCCGCCCAGGAGCGCCGCGAGGAGCAGCGCGCCCAGCGCGACGACCGCGGCAACTTCGAGCGTCGCGACAACCGCGGTGGCGACCGCGGTGGCGACCGTGGTGGTTTCCGTCGCGACGACCGCGGTGACCGCGGTGGCCGTCCGTCGGGTGGCTTCAACCGTGACGACCGTGGTGGCGACCGTGGTGGCTTCCGCCGCGACGACCGTCCGTCGGGTGGCTTCCGCTCCGGTGGCGACCGTCCGTCCGGTGGTGGCTTCCGTCGTGACGACCGTCCGTCCGGTGGCTTCAACCGCGATGACCGTGGTGGCGACCGTGGTGGCTTCCGCCGCGACGACCGTCCGTCGGGTGGCTTCCGCTCCGGTGGCGACCGTCCGTCCGGTGGTGGCTTCCGTCGTGACGACCGTCCGTCCGGTGGCTTCAACCGCGATGACCGTGGTGGCGACCGTGGTGGCTTCCGCCGCGACGACCGTCCCTCCGGCGGCTTCAACCGTGACGACCGTCCCTCCGGTGGCTTCCGCTCCGGTGGCGACCGTCCGTCCGGTGGTGGCTTCCGCCGCGACGACCGTCCGTCCGGTGGCTTCCGCTCCGGTGGCGGCGACCGCCCATACGGCCGCCGTGACGACCACCGTCCGTCCGGCTCCGGCTCCGGCTCCGGCTCCACCGGCGGCTTCGGCGGCCGCCGCGACGACAAGCCGCGCTGGAAGCGCAACGGCTGATCACAGCTGAGCTGAACCCCTGAGAAAGGGCCCGTACGCCACCCAGGTGCCGTACGGGCCCTTTCTCCGTTCCCGGAAGCTGACGCCCCGTAACACCCTTTCGGGGACCGGCCCGAGGCCGTCCGGAACACCACCGACCCGGCGGCGACAGGCCGGTCGGGGGATACCCGATCGGCTGACCGGCGCGGTCCGGCTATGCTCTGGGGTGAGCACCTGGAGGGCCATTAGCTCAATTGGCAGAGCAGCGGACTTTTAATCCGTTGGTTGTCGGTTCGAGTCCGACATGGCCTACCGCTCGCAGGCATGGGGGAGACATCCTCCGGCCTGAACGAGAGCGCCCCGTCCGATTCCTTCGGGCGGGGCGCTTCTCCGTACCGGGCGACGGGCGGTGAGGCCCGTAAGTCCCGGGCGGAGGGGGCGGTTAATGCGGTGAACGCGCCGGGCGGAGCGGGTAGCGTCCCGGGGCATGACGCCTGTTCTGCGTACCGAGCGGCTGTTGCTCGACCCGTACACCCCCGCCGACGAGGAAGGCTTCGTCGCCCTCTTCCAGGACACCCGGGTGTCCCGGTGGATGGGGGACGGTCCTGCCACCGAGGCCGAGGACCGGGCGCTCTTCGGGCGGGTCTTCACGAAGGTCTACGCCGAGAACCTCTTCGACGTGTGGGCCGTGCGCCGCGACGGCCGGCTGGTCGGGCACGCCGAGATCAAGCGGACCGACGAGGTCGACGGCCACGAGATCATCTACGCCCTGGCTCCCGAGGCCTGGGGAGCGGGCCTCGGCACCGAGATCGCCGAGGCGGTCGTCGCGTACGGCTTCGGCACCCTCGGCCTGACCGAGGTGCACGCCACCGTGGCCGAGGCCAACGGGGCCTCCCTGGTCCTGCTGGAGCGCATCGGCTTCACCCGTGTCCGGGACGTGCGGGAGGACGACGGCAGCACCACCCGCGTCCTGACCCGCGCCCGGGGCGCTCTGGCGGACGAGCGTCCACGGCCGGTTTTGCCTTCCTGACCTGCGGTGATGGGTGTTTGCGGGCTGCCCGGCGGTTAATTGGTGAAGGGCTCCCCCCGGATGGCGTAGAGTTGTGTTTACCGACGCGGGGTGGAGCAGCTCGGTAGCTCGCTGGGCTCATAACCCAGAGGTCGCAGGTTCAAATCCTGTCCCCGCTACTCAGTACGAAGGCCCGGTTCCTCTCCAGGAACCGGGCCTTCGTCGTGTCCGGCCCCGTCGGCTGCTCCGTCACGCCTCCGTCACGCCTCCCTCACCCGTCCGGCCGCCGTCAGGTCGCCGTACGGATGCCCATGCCCCCAGCCTTGAGGGGCGATCAGGCGGCGGGCCCGGACCCGTGCGACGGACCGGGCGGCAGGAGAGCGGCGTGGTGGGGCTGGGCCGGCAGGGCAACGGCGGCGGGCGTGCGGGCGGGAGCGGTGTGACCCGTCGCGTACTGCTGGTGCTGCCGGGCGCGCTGATCGTCCTCGGGCTGGTCTTCGACGTGCTGACCCCGCCCAGCTTCACCGGATCCCCGTTCTTCACCGCGGCCCCGCTGATCGCCGCCCCGCTGTTCACTCTCTGGGCGACGGCCCTGACGGGCGGCCTGGCCGTGTGCGCGGTGTTCCTGCTGCACCTCCTGGGCGGCACCAGCTGGAAGGTCGAGGCGCTGACCGAGCTGGTGACCGTACTGACCGTGGCCGGGCTGGCGCTCCTGATCAACCGCATGGTGCGGCGCAGCGGCGAGCGGCTCGCCTCGGCGCGCGGGATCGCCGAGGCCGCGCAGCGGGCGGTGCTGCCCAAGCCCGCCGAGCGCATCGGAGGGCTGCACGTCTCCGCCTGGTACGAGGCCGCGCAGGCGGACGCCTTCATCGGCGGCGACCTGTACGCGGTCCAGGAGACCCCGTACGGGGTGCGGCTCGCGGTGGGCGACGTACGGGGCAAGGGGCTGGGGGCGGTGGAGGCCGTCGCGGTGGTCCTCGGGGCGTTCCGGGAGGCGGCGGACACCGAGCCCACGCTGGAGGCGCTGGCGCAGCGGCTGGAGCGGGCGCTGGCCCGCGAGGGCACCCGGCGCGACAGCCTGGACGCGGTCGAGGGGTTCACGACGTGCGTGCTCGGGGAGGTCCCGCCGGGCGAGGGCGTGCTGCGGCTGCTCAACCGGGGCCACCCCGAGCCGCTGCTGCTGCACGGGAACGGTGAGCTGGCGGTCCTCACCCCGGTGGAGCCGGCCCTGCCGCTCGGCATGGGGGAGCTGGGCGGCTGGCCGGACCTGGTGCAGGAGTGGGCCTTCCCGGCGGGGACCACCCTGCTGCTCTACACGGACGGGCTGACGGAGGCCCGGGACGGGGCGGGCGACTTCTACGATCCGGCGGCCCGGCTGCGCGGTCGGATCTTTCCCGGGCCGCAGGCGCTGCTCAGCGCGCTCAGCAGCGATGTGCGCCGGCATACGGGCGGCGGGGCGACGGACGACATGGCGCTGCTCGCGGTGGGCCGGCCGGGGGAGCGGGAGCCCGAGCGGCGGCGGACCGTGCCGGTGGTGCCCCGCGGCGATGTGATGTGACGTTCGGTAATCGAAGGGGTGCTCTCCGCAAGCAGATTGACGGACCGTCATTTCCGGCCTGTGGCTGAAGTGATAAGGGTGTCGCTTGATTTTTGCCCTGAGTTGGGCTGATTTGAAGGAATAAGCGGTGGCCAAAGCCAGTCGGTGGGTGGCCGATTGGTAGGAACGATCAAGCGGATGAGCTTGGAATCACTCCCCTACGTCTATTACCTTTCGATAACGCAGCGCGGTCGTCCCAGCCGTCGCAAGAGACGGCACCGTGCGCGCGCGCGTCCCGCGCGTCGATGAGGAGTGTGCCCTGGTGGCCTCCAACTTGCCTGCCCCTGAAGGCATCGAGATCCAGGAGCCGCCCACCGCGGGTGCCTGGGGCGAGTGGAACCCCACCGAGGATTCGGTGCGGCCCGTCCGCGGCAAGCACCGGGTCGCCAAGCAGCGCGGGGGACTTGCCCGCAGCTCCACCGTGCTCGGCGTCGGTGTGATCGCGGCGGTCGGCGCCGGCGGCATCGCCACCGCGCAGGACCGGCCCCAGGTCGCGATATCCCTGCCCGCCCTCCCCGACATCATGACCGGGGGCAAGGCCCAGCAGGACGACGCGGGTTCCGCCTCGGCCGCCTCGGCCGGCGAGCGGACGGCGACCACCCGGCAGCAGTCCGCCGCGGACGCGGGGGAGGCCCTGCGCAACCGCATCCTCCAGCAGGCGGAGTCCCAGCAGGACGCCGAGGACGCCAAGACCCGGGCCGAGGCCGAGCAGGCCGCCCGGCAGGCGGCCGCGCAGGAGGCCAAGGAGAAGCTGGAGGAGGCCCGCAAGGCCGCCGAAGAGGAGGCCAAGGCCAAGGAGGAGGCCGAGGCCAAGGCCAGGGAAGAGGCCGAGGCGAAGGCCGCGGAAGCGGCGGCGGCCAAGGCGGCGGAGCAGGAGCGCCTCGCCAAGCCGTCCGGCAGCTACTCCCTCC
The DNA here is from genome assembly GCF_016755875.1 of Streptomyces spororaveus. Lineage (NCBI taxonomy): Bacteria > Bacillati > Actinomycetota > Actinomycetes > Kitasatosporales > Streptomycetaceae > Streptomyces > Streptomyces spororaveus. The sequence goes on from NZ_BNED01000005.1 coordinate 4,645,201, forward strand.
CCACCTCCGCCTACACCCTCACCTCGCACTACGGCGACTCCGGCTCCATGTGGTCCTCCGGCCACCACACCGGCCTCGACTTCGCGGCCCCGACGGGGACCCCCGCCAAGGCCGTGGCCGCCGGAAAGATCACCTCGGCCGGCTGGTCCGGTGCGTACGGCTACCGGATCGTGCTGGAGCTCCCGGACGGTACGGAGATCTGGTACTGCCACCTCTCCTCGATGTCGGTGACCTCCGGCACGGTCGGCGCCGGCGAGACCATCGGCCGCGTCGGCGCCACCGGCAACGTCACCGGACCTCATCTCCACCTGGAAGTACGCAAGGGCGGGTCGACACAGGACCCGCTGGCGTGGCTGAACTCCAAGGGTCTGAACGTCTGAGGTCCGTCCGTCGCGGCCCGGGCACGCACCTCCCCGCGGCCGCCGGGTCCAGCGGGTCGAACCACGGCGGAACCAGCTCCTCCATGACCGCCGCCCGGGCCAGCGCCGGACCCGCCGTCGCCCGCGACCGCCAGAGCCGGTGCAGCAACTCCCGTTCCCGGCCCGCGAAATCCGGCTCCCGTACGGGGCCGCCGCGCCGCGCCCGGTTCCGTAGCAGGGCCAGGGCCGCGGCGTCCGCCTCGTAGCGGGCGACCGTACGTCCGGCGGCCCGGCCCCCGGAGCGCCGGGCCAGGGAGCGGGCCAGTGACCGGGCCGGCATCGAGGCCAGGGCCGGGACCTCGGCAGGACCGAGCCAGCCCGCGGCCGCGTACAGGGCGAGTTCCCCCTCGACGGCCCGCAATCGGTTGCGCCTTATCCGCACGGCCAGCCACACCAGCAGCCCGAACGCCGGGACCATCACGCAGCTGTAGACCACGTAGAACCCGTGATCCCCGAACTGTGAGGAGCCGTTCCACAGCGCGTGCATGCCCATGGCCAGCACCAGGCCGAGCAGCGGCAGGCCGATCCGGCGCGGGCGGCGGGCGCTGACGGCGGCCACGCCGAAGCCCAGCCCGGTGAGCACGGTGAACAGCGGGTGCGCGAACGGCGACAGCACTATCCGTACGAAGAAGGTCGCCGCCGTCACCGATTCCAGCGCGCCGCTGCGGTCGGCCAGGTCCTCCACGAAGGCGTTGCCGAGGTAGAGGATGTTCTCGGTGAAGGCGAAGCCGGTGGCGGTGAAGCCCGCCACCACGAACCCGTCGGCGGGGCCGGTGAAATGCCGTCTCCGGAACGCGAACACCAGCAGCAGGGCGGCCGCCTTGGCGCTCTCCTCCACCACCGGGGCGATGGCCACCGAGCCGAGGTGATCGGCGGCCGAGGCGTCGGTGGTGGCCGCGGCTATCCACTCGGTGGCGAAGTTGTTGGCCAGTATCGCGATCAGCGCCGCGGTGCAGGCACCCCAGCCGAAGCAGAACAGCAGCTGCGACCAGGGCGCGGGCGCGGCCCGGCCCAGCCACCGGAAGGCCGCCATGAGCGGCGCCACCGGTACCAGGGCCAGACCGAGGCCGACGAAGAAGCCGGGGGTGCCGGTCTGTTCCCGCACGAGTTCGAGGATGGCGATCCCGGTCGCGGCGAGCAGGGCGAGGAGCACGCAGGTGCGGACCGTGCCGGACGGACGTGGGAGCACGAGGTGGAGCTCTCGGTACACACCATGACCCTAGCGAGCCGGTCTGACACGCGCGGTGACCTTGTCAGTTCTCCGTGCGACGGAAGAGCAAGTCGTGTACGAGGTGGCCCTTGTCGAGGCCCTGGCCCTCGAAGCGGGTCAGCGGCCGGAAGTCGGGCCGCGGCGAGAAGCCGCCGTCGGGCTGCGTGTTCTCGAAGTCCGGGTGCGCGGTGAGCACTTCGAGCATCTGCTCGGCGTACGGCTCCCAGTCGGTCGCGCAGTGCAGTACGGCCCCGGGCGCGAGGCGGGTGGCGGCCAGCGTCAGGAATTCCGGCTGGATCAGCCGGCGCTTGTGGTGGCGTGCCTTGGGCCACGGGTCCGGGAAGTAGACGCGGATCCCGGCGAGCGAGTCGGGCGGCAGCATCTCGCGGAGCAGGATGATGGCGTCGCCGTTGGCCACCCGGACATTGGTCATCCCGCCGCGCTCGGCGAGGGCGAGGAGGTTGCCCTGACCCGGGGTGTGCACATCGGCGGCGAGGATCCCGGTGCCGGGGTCGTCGGCTGCCATCTGGGCCGTGGCCTCGCCCATGCCGAAGCCGATCTCCAGGACGACCGGCAGCCCGTCGAAGAGTTCCTTGAGGTCGAGGACCCGGTGGCCGTCGATGTCCAGGCCCCAGGTGCCCCACAGGCGCTTGAGGGCCTCGCCCTGCCCGGTGGTGACCCGGCTGCGGCGGGGCTGGAAGCTCCGGATCCGCCGCTCGTGGTGCGAGCCGGCCGGGTCCGGCGAGGGCCCGTCGGGGAAGCGGGGCTCGGTGCGCCACTTGGGCGGCACGTACGAGTTCGCCTCCGGCGCGGCGTCCGGGAGGCGGGGCGACTGGGGGTTCAGGGACTCAGACACAATGCCGTGATTCTACGACGGGGGTCGGGGCCGCCCTCAAACGCCGGACGGGCGCATGTCAGCCCGACCGGCGTGTGCGCCCCGGCTCCGGGCGGAGCCCGGCCGTCGGCCCGGCCGTCGCCCCGGGCTCCGGGTCCGCTCAGGCCGAGCCGAGGGTCCGCAGGGCCCGGGAGGCGATCTCGCGGCCGATCGGGAGCGAAGCGGTCGCGGCGGGCGAGGGCGCGTTGAGGACGTGGACCGTGCGCGGGGCGTCGCGGATCAGGAAGTCGTCCACCAGGGTGCCGTCGCGCAGCACGGCCTGGGCCCGGACCCCGGCCGCGGCCGGCCGGAGGTCCGCGGCCGTGACGGCCGGCAGCAGGCGCCGTACCGCCCGGGTGAAGGCCTGCTTCGACAGCGAGCGGTGGATCTCGCCCGTCCCGTACCGCCAGTGCCGCGCGGCCATCCGCCAGGATCCCGGCCAGGCGAGCTCGTCCGCGATGTCCCGGGGCCGCACGGTCGACCAGCCGTACCCCTCGCGGGCCAGCGCGGGCACCGCGTTGGGGCCGACATGGACACCGCCGCCGATGCCCCGGGTCAGGTGCACCCCGAGGAAGGGGAACGCCGGGTCGGGCACCGGGTACACCAGGCCCCGAACCAGGTCCGGCCGCGCGAGGTCGTAGTACTCACCGCGGAAGGGGATGATCCGCATACCCGGGTCGTCGCCGGCGAGGCGGGCGATCCGGTCGCACTGGAGGCCCGCGCAGTTCACCAGCACCCGCGCCCTGACCACCAGGCCGGACGTGGTGCGCACGGCCACCGCGGACGCGCGCCGGGAGATCAGGTCCACCGCGCCGCCGTAGACGATCTCCGCGCCCGAGGACTCCGCGAGCTGGGCGCTCACCCGGCCGTAGTCGACGATCCCGGTGCTGCCGACGTGGATCGCCGCCAGCCCCCGCACCTCCGGTTCGTACTCCGTGATCTGCGCCGGGCCGAGCTCGCGCACCGGAATGCCGTTCTCCCGGCCGCGCTGGACCAGGGCGTGCAGCCGCGGCAGCTCCTCCCGCTCCGTGGCGACGATCAGCTTGCCCGTCACCTCGTGCGCGATGCCGTGCTCCGCGCAGAACTTGACCATCTCGGCAGCCCCGCTCACCGCGAAGCGCGCCTTCAGGGAACCCGGGCGGTAGTAGATCCCGCTGTGGATCACCCCGCTGTTGCGGCCCGTCTGGTGCCGGGCCGGGCCGGGCTCCTTCTCCAGGACCACGACCCTGGTCCCCGGAGCCATGCGCGCCACGGCATGCGCCGTCGACAGGCCGACGATTCCGCCGCCGATCACCAGCACATCGCAGTCCACGCCGCCACCCACGCTGACACCTCCCACCCCTGCATACTGCACCCCGGCACCGACAACGCGGCCACGCGGCCCCCGGAAGACCGGTCCCGCGCCGGCGCCACTCCCGCGCCGGCGCACTTCTACGCCGGCGTCACCAACAGCGGCCGGGCCCGCTCCCGCAGCTCCGCCACACGTGGCTCGTCCCCGTACGGTTCCAGGCGGTGCAGCAGGTCCCGTACGTATTCGGTCGTCCGCGCCGAGGAGATCCTCCCCGCCACCTCCACCGCCCGGGTGCCCGCCGCGCACGCCGCGTCGAGATTGCCCGACTCCAGCTCGGCGACCGCGCTCACCACCAGCCGCAGCCCGTGCGACCGTACGTACTCCTCGGTGGGCCGGGACAGGGCCTGCTCCGTGAAGCGCCGTACCTGCCGGGGCAGTTTCAGGTCCCGGTAGCATTCTGCGGCATCCGCCGCGAAACGGTCGTACGAGTAGAAACCCAGCCAAGTCGGATCCGGATCGCCCTCCCGGGACCGCTCCAGCCAGCCCTCCGCCGCTCGCAGCGCCGTCCCGGCGGCCGTCGAATCGCCCGCCTTCGCGTGCGCCCGCGCCTCGACCAGCCGGAAGAAGCTCATGGTGCGGGCGGTGGCCAGGCCGCGGTTGCGCTCGACGGCCGCCTGCGCGAGGTCGACGCCCTCGTCGGGGAAGTCCCGGTAGGTCGCCTGCAGGGACATCGAGGCCAGGACGTAGCCGCCGAGCGGTACGTCCGCGGCCGCGCGGGCGAGGCGCAGCGCCTGGATGTAGTAGCGCTGGGCCGCCTCCTGCTGGCCGGTGTCGAAGGCCATCCACCCGGCCAGCCGGGTCAGTTCGGCGGTCGCGCCGAACAGCGCGCGGCCCACCTCGTCCGTGTAGGAGCCGAGCAGCAGCGGCGCCGCGTCCACCCGCAGGCACTCGGGGACCATCGACGAACGCCAGTCCCCGCCGCCGTACTTGGAGTCCCAGCGGCGCGCGTCCTCGGCGGCCTCGCGCAGCTTGGACACGTCGCTGTGACCCACGCGCTGGCCGTGGTCGCGCGGCGTTTCGGGTAAGGGCTGGGCGGGCACAACGGTGGACGGCGGGCCCGTCGCCGGTCCCGTCATCGGTCCGGAACCCGGGCCTGCCATCGGCCCGGCCAGACCTGTCATCGGGCCGGTCGTGCGGCCGTCCGGGAAGGACCGGGGACCTGGTGCCGTCGCCTCGCGCGCCGGCCCGTCGTGAGCCGAGGGGGTCGCTGATACGGGGCTCTGGACCATGGAGTGCCGCGCCGCGGGGTCGAGCGGAGCGGAGATGCCTGCCGTCGGGCCGCCGGTGGCCGGCGTGCCGGCCGTCGGGGTGCCGGTGGCCGGGCTGCCGGTCGTCGTCGGGCCTTCGGCCGTCATGGCGTCGGACACCGCGGCGCCGGGTGCCGGTGTGCCGGGTGCCGGGCCGTCGGCAGGTGCCGGTGCGGCGGTCGCGGGGTGCGCGGTCCGGCTGCCCGCCGGTTCCCGGGCCACCGAGCTGTCGGCGGGAGATATCAGCCAGCGCGAGGCGGGCGTCGCGTACGCCGCCACCGAGAACGAGCCCGCGAGCGACTGCCAGATCCCGCCGCCACCGCGGCGCCCGGCGAGGTCGAGCCGGTAGAGGTCGGTGGCCGACCGCACCGCCGCCCCGACGTCGCGCGGGAAGGCGAGACCGACCTCGGGCGCGGGGTCCGCGTCGGCCAGCCCGATCTCGTGCAGCGGTACCGGCCGCCCCAGCTTCGCGCCGATGGCGGCGGCGATCAGATGCGGGGCGGCGCCCTGGGGCACCATCCCCTTCGACACCCACCGGGCCACCGAGGTCTTGTCGTACCGAAGCGTCAGGCCGCGCTGTGCGCCGAGGTCGTTGACCCGCCGGGCCAGCCCGGCGTTGCTGATGCCCGCGAGGGCGAGGACGGCGCCGAGCTTCTCATTGGGCTCGCGGAGCTCCCTGGACATGCGCCACCCCTCGTCACACGCGGAACGCAGACGCCGCCGGGGCATAGGCGCCCGGCATTTCGTAAACCCAGCGTAGTTCCCCGCCTCCCAAGCGTTAAGGCCCTTACTTCCGTATGGCGGGATTGTTGTCCGTTTGCACAGTCCGCCCCGGACCCGGAGCCGGGGCGCACGTGTCATCGCGTGCTCCGTCCGTGTGGCCGTGCGCCCGCCCGTGCGCTCTGGCCGGTCCCCGGACCCGGCGATTCGATGTGCGGTGCGTGGGTCGACCCGCTGCCTGACCGGGCGGGTCGGGGGATGCCGCTACCTCAATCCCCGCGGGTGGCGGAACGGTCCGGGGGGTGGCTTCCGCCTCCCGGACCGCGCCCCCGCGCCGGGAGCCGGCGGCCCGTGAGGGCTCTTCCGGCGGTCGAAGAATGGCTGAAAGCGACCTATGGGGCGGTGGGAACGGAACGTCAAATACCGAGTTGCCGGGGCGTGTTCGTTTGCTTGTGCGCCCCCTTTAACCACTCTCGCACGCCTGTCCCGTGGCAGCATGGACCCCGAGCCACCCGGGGTCCCGCGGTCGCGCCCTCAGCGCTGTCCGTGCTGTCTGTGCCCCGGTCATGTGCCCACGGGCTGGGGAGGCGGCGGTGCGCTGGTTGGTGGGTTGGAGCAGTATCGCCGCGAGCTTCGGCACGGCCGGAAGGGTCTCCGCCCACGGCCCTGGCCAGGGCTCCGGCCACGGCTCCGGCCAGGGCGGATACGGCCACGGCGGCGCGCCCCTGCACGGCGGCCTCGCGGACGCCGCCCATCCGGACGACCCGAGCGTGGACGCGGAACGCACCGTCCACCCCGTCGGCGCGCAGCTCCTCTGGGGAGACCCCGACCCTCTCTGGGCCGTCGGTGACTGGCGCCCCGACGAGATCCGCACGCTCACCGCCGATCCCGCCGACCCCTTCACCCGGCTCGCCGTCCTCGGCTGCTGCGGCGCCACCGACGCCGAACTGCGGCGCGCGCTCTACGCCGCCCGCGGCGGCGCGCTGCGCCACCTCACCCAGTGGTCCGGCAGCTACACCGCCGTCGTCCAGGCCGGCCGCCGCATCACCGTCGTCGGCGACCTCGCGGGCGCCCGGCCCGTCTTCTACACCCCCTGGGCCAGCGGCACGGCCTACGCCACCGCCGCCCTCCCGCTCGCCGACCTCATCGAGGCCCAGCTCGACATCGGCCACCTCGCCGCCCTGCTGGCCTGCCCGGACAGTCCCGAGGCACTGGGCGACGGCACACCGTACGCCGGGGTCCGGCGCATCCCGCCCGGGCACGCGCTCATCCTGCGCGAGGGCTCCCGCGAGATCACCGGCTACGAGCAGGTCGCCTCGCTTGCGGTGGCCGCCCCCGAGGCCGACGCCGAGCGCGCGGTGGAGGGCGTACGGGAAGCTTTGGTGGACGCGGTGCGCGCCCGGCTCACGGCTCCGCGGCATGCTCCCGACACCCTGCCGCCGTACGATCCCGGCCCCGTGCCCGGAATGGGCCCCGCCGACCGGCGTGCCGCCCGGGGCGCCCCGGCCCCCGGGGTGGGCGCCGACCTCTCCGGCGGCAGCGCCTCAGCGACGCTGGCGCTGCTGGCGGCCGGCCTGCCGGGGGCGCCGGGCAGCCTGCTGAGTCCCGCCGGGGCGCGGCTGCTGGCCGTCACCTTCAACGACCTGGCCACCCCGCAGGGGCGCGAGGCCGAACTCGAACGGGCCCGGGCCATCGCGGCCGACCCGCGCCTGCACCACGTCGTGGTGGCCGCCGCCGCGGAAGCCCTCCCGTACGCCGAACTCGACGGCCCGCTCACCGACGAACCCGGGCCCTCGCTGGTCTTCGCCGCCCGCGAGCGGCGGCGGCTGGCCGCCGGTTCCGCCGACCACTTCACCGGCCACGGCGCCCGCCAGGTCCTCGACGCCCACCCGGCCCGCATGGCCGACCTCCTGATGGACCGCCGGCGACGGCACCTGCTGCGCCCGGTGGCCGCGCTGGCCCGGTCGGCCTCCGCCTCCGGAGCCTCCGGGGAGTCCCTGCTGGTCCCGCTCACCGTGTACTCGGCGGCCCGGAGACTTGCCCGTACGACGTACCGCGCGGGCATGGAGGCCGCCGCGGCCCGGCTCCGCGAGGGCGGGGTCCCCGAGAGATCCTCCGGCCCGGTGGACGCTTCCCTCGCCGCCCTGACCTGGTCCCGCCCGGGGCCGGCGGCGGGCTGGCTCACGGGGGAGGCACTGGCGGAAGTATCGATCCGCCTGACGGTCGCGGCCGGCCGCCCGCCGCTGTCGCTGCGGCCGGGGGAGGCCCGGGCCCGTTCGCTGCTCGCCCGCCACGCCGCCGACCACCGGGTCTTCGAGCAGGCCGTGGAGGTCCGCAGCCAGCGGCTGCACGCCCCGTTCCTGGACAACCAGGTCGTACGGGCCGCCCGCGCCCTGCCGGAGTCCCTGCGGGTCCAGCCCGGAGCCCGGGCCGCGATCCTGCGCAGCGTCCTGTCCTCGGCGGGGGTGCGGGAGTTCCCGCCGGGCTGGGGTGCCACGGACCGCGTGCCGAACGAGACGGCGACCCGGCTGGGGCTGCGCGCCGCACTGAGCGGGCTGCTCGACCTGTTCGCGTCGCCGCTGCTCGCGGACGCCGGGCTGATCGAGGCCCGGGTCGTGCGCCAGGCCCTGCTCGACGCGGCGGACGGCCGCCCGGTCCCGCTGGACGGGCTGGCGGAACTGGTCTCGATGGAGCTGTGGCTCGGCCGCCTGCTGGCCCGGCGCGGCACCTGCTGGACGGGTACCTCCGCGGCACGGCGCCGGGCGGTGCCGGAGGGAGTCCCCGTGCACCGCCCGGCGCTGTCCTGACGTCCCGGGTCCGACGGATGCGGCTCAGACGGTGAGGACCAGAGCGGTCGCGATCGCCGGGCCGAAGGCCCCGCCCAGCTGGTAGCAGAGGGCGAACAGGCCGATGGCCGTGGGGCGCTGGGCGTCGGGGGCGCTCGACGCGGCGTGCATCGACAGCACGGCGTTGGCTCCGGTCGCCGCGAAGACCCCGCCCATGGTGGCGACGAGCAGCAGCGGGCCCCAGCTCGCGAACACCGCGATCGCCGCGGCCGCCGCGCCGACCCCGATCAGCACCGCGCGGACGGCGGCCCGGCTCATGCGCGCCGAGGCCGCGGCCAGCAGCCAGGAGAGGGCGGATCCGGTGAGCAGCGCCACGAGCTGACCGGTGCCCGCGGTGGCGACGTCCCAGCCCGCCCGGTCGGTGAGCAGCCGGGGTACGGAGAACAGCAGGGTGAAGTACGAGCCCGAGAGTGCGAGCGCGAGTAGTGCGGAGCCGAGGAAGAGCGGCTTGCGGATCAGCGCGGCCGGGACGAATCCGTCGGGGCGCCGGCGTACGTGGAGCGCGAGCAGGGCGGCGGCCAGGACCGCAGAGCCGAGGGCGGCGGCCGGCGTGCGGGGCAGCAGGACCAGTGCGGTGGCGAGCGCGGTCAGCAGGGCCGCGCCGCGGGCGTCGAACCCGCCCTGCGGGGTGGCCGCCGGAGCCTTCGCGTACCGGCTCACCGCGGGTACCGCGAGGATCGCGATGACGGATACGGAGAGCGAGAGCCGCCACGAGACGGCCTGCGAGAGCTGGGCGCCGAGCAGCGGGCCGGACGCGCCGAGGATGCCGAATCCCGCGCTGATCACACCCATCCGGCGGGCTGAGCCGGCCAGGCTCATGGCGACCGCCGCCAGACCGGCACCGCCGGCGGCCTGCGTGGCCCGCCCGGCGAGGGTGAGCGGCAGCCAGGGGGACGCGGCGACGAGGAGGGTGCCGACGACGAGGAGGGCACCGGCCAGACGGAGCGCCGCGCGCAGGCCCCGGCGGCGCAGCAGTCCGGCCAGCAGGGGGGTGCCGACGGCCATGGCCCAGGCGTAGGAGGCGACGAGCCAGCCGGCGGTCGAGGTGCTCACCCCGAGGGAGCGGGCCATGTCCGGAAGGATCAGCACGGGGGCGTTGGCCCCGGCGGCCAGGGGCGTGGCCAACAGCGCCAGCCACAGGACGGGAACGGGGCCGCCCCGGGCGCGGGTTCCGGCGCGGAGCCGGGCGGGCTTCGGGTGAACGCCGGTGGTCCCGGTGGTGCCGGTGGTGCCGGTGGTGGTCGTGATGTCGGCGGTGGTGGCCGTGGTGGTGGTCATGGGTGGCGCCCGCTCCGATCCATCTCAATGCTCAGAATCTCAACGTTGAGATAAAAACACGCAGGCCTCTCAACGTCAAGTGTCTCAACGTTGAGATATCCTGGCGGGGGTGCGAGGGACGCGAACGATGGAGGAACAGCGCATGAGCGACGCAGTGGACGCGATCGTCGGCCAGTGGACGGCGGAGCGCCCGGATCTGGCGGCCGGTCTGTGGCCGGTCGAGGTGGTGGCCCGCATCCAGCGGATGAACCGCGTCATCGACAAGCATCTGAAGGCCTTCGCCGCCGAGCACGACCTGGAGGTGGGCGAGCTCGACATCCTCTTCACCCTCTGCCGCTCCGGCCCCCCGTACGCGCTGACCGCCGGCGCCCTCATCCCGGCCGCCATGGTCACCTCCGGCGCGATCACCAACCGCATCGACCGTATGGAGGCCAAGGGCCTGGTCGAGCGGGTGAGGGACGGCCAGGACCGCCGTACGGTGCGGATCCGGCTGACCGAACGGAGCCTCGCACTGACGGAGTCGATGATCACGGAGCACTTGAGCGGCTACGCCGAGCTGCTCGCCCCGCTGGACCCCGCGACCTGCGCCACGGTCGCCCAGGCCCTGCGCACGCTCCTGGAGGACAACGGGGACACCTCGATCACCTGAGACCCGGCCGGAGCCGCCGCCACCCCAACGGGCCATGCAGAATTGCCCGGTGCGGTATCTCATCCTCGGAGTCACCGAGGCACGCGACGGGACCGGTGCCGCCCTCCCCCTGGGCGGCGCCCGGCTGCGCGCGCTCCTGGCCGCCCTCGCCCTCCGGGCCGGCCGCCCGGCCTCCGTCGCCGAACTCGTCGACGACGTCTGGGGTGACGACCCGCCCCAGGACGCCCCGGCCGCCCTCCAGGCCCTCGTCGCCCGGCTCCGCCGCGCCCTCGGCGGCCGGGACGCCGTCCACTCCGCCCCCACCGGCGGCTACCTCCTGGCCGCTGCCCGCGACGACATCGACCTGCACCGGTTCGACCGGCTCGCGGTGCAGGGCGGCCAGGAGCTGGCCACCGACCCGGCCGCCGCGTCCCGCACCCTGCGCACCGCTCTCGCGCTCTGGCGCGGACCCGCCTTCGCCGACCTGCCCGAGCCCGCCCGCGCCGCCCATGCGGCCGTCGCCGAGGCCCGCCGCTCGGGCGCCCTCCGCCAGCGCATCGAGGCGGACCTGCGCGGGGGCGCCATCGCCCCGGCGGCACTCCTGCCGGAGATCGAGACACTGGTACACGAGTTCCCGTACGACGAAAGCCTCCGCGCGCAGCAGCTCCGCGCCCTGCGCGCCGCCGGCCGCCCCGCCGAGGCCCTCGCCGCCTACGAGCGCACGCGCCGCACCCTCGCCGACGGCCTCGGTACCGACCCGGGCCCCGAACTCGCCGCCCTGCACGCGGAACTCCTCCGGCCGCAGCCGCGGCCGCAGTCCCCGCAGTCCCGGCCCGTCGGCTCCGACTCCGCCGAGGTCGCCGAGGATCCCGGTGGTCCCGGTGGTCCCGGTGGTCCCCCCGAGGCTCCCCGCGGGAACCTCCGCCCCCGCCTGACCTCCTTCGTCGGCCGCGAACCCGAACTGGCCGCCCTCCGCGCCGATCTGGGCCGCCTGCGCCTCGTCACCCTCACCGGTCCCGGTGGTTCGGGCAAGACCCGCCTTGCCGAACACGCCGCCGCGGCCCACCCCGAAGCCGGCTGGATCGTCGAGCTCGCCCGCCTGGACCAGCCCGCCGCCGTTCCCGGCGCCGTCCTCAGCGCCCTCGGCCTGCGCGAGAGCTCCCTCGTCGCCCGCGAGACCCCGGCCCCGGCCGCCGCCGACCCCACCACCCGCCTCGTGGAGCACTGCGCCCACCGCAGCCTGCTGCTCGTCCTCGACAACTGCGAGCACGTCATCGGCGCCGCCGCCGAGCTCGCCGAGCGGCTGCTCACGCACTGCCCCGGCGTACGGATCCTGGCCACCAGCCGCGAACCCCTCGGCGTCCCGGGGGAGACGGTCCGCCCGGTCGAGCCCCTGCCGCCCGACCCCGCCCACCGGCTGTTCGCCGACCGCGGTGCCTCGGTCCGCCCCGGCTTCAGCCCCGACGACGACCCGGCTGCCGTGGCCGAGATCTGCGCACGCCTCGACGGGCTGCCGCTGGCCATCGAGCTGGCCGCCGCACGGCTGCGGCTGCTCACCCCGCGCCAGATCGCCGACCGCCTCGACGACCGTTTCCGGCTTCTGACCAGCGGCGCCCGTACGGTCCTGCCCCGCCAGCAGACCCTGCGCGCCGTGGTCGACTGGTCGTGGGAGCTCCTCGACGAGGCCGAGCGAACCGTCCTGCGCCGCCTGTCCGTCTTCGCGGGCGGCTGCGACCTCGCCGCCGCCGAAGCCGTCTGCGCCGACCCCGCCCACGACACGCCGTACGACGCCGCCGACGTCCTCGGCTCCCTCGTCGACAAGTCCCTGGTCCTGGCCGAACCGGGACAGGGTCCGGGTCACGGCGATCGCGGCGATCGCGGCGTCCCCGCCGACCACGGCATGCGCTACCGCATGCTCGAAACCATCCACGAGTACGCCGCCGAGCGCGCCGCCGCCCACCCCGCGGACGCCCGGGCCACCGCCCGCCGCCACGCCGCCCACTACCTCGCCTTCGCCGAGGAAGCCGAGCCCCTGATCCGCTCCGCCGCCCAGCTCCCGTGGATCCGGCGCGTCGAGACCGAGCTCGACAACCTCCGGGCCGCCCTCCACAGCACCGTCGTCGAGTCCGCCGACACCGAGGCCGGCCAGCGCCTCGTCTTCGCCCTCGGCTGGTTCTGGTGGCTGCGCAACTACCGCGCCGAGGGCGCCGAGTGGACCACCCGGACCCTCGGGCTCACACCCGAGGTCCCCCCGGAGGGCACCCCCGAGTACTGGCGCTTCATGCGCCTGCTCGTCCTCGACATGTTCCTGCTCGCGGAGAGCAACTCCGCCGAGAAGTTCCGCACCTCCGGCTACCGCGACCTCGCCGCCCGCATCAAGGAGACCTTCCGGCGCGGCTCACCGGAGACCACCCGCTTCCCCGGGATGCTCTGGCCCGCGACGACCTTCCTCACCGGCACCTCCCTCGACTTCCACGCCGACCTCGACCGGGCCGTCGCCAACTGCCGTGTCCACGCGGGGGAATGGGAACTCGGCATCGTCCTCATGCTCCGAGCCCACGTCGGCATCGACGTCACCGGCGGCCTCGCCGATGTCGACGCAGACCTCGCCGAGCTGCACGGGATCGCCCATCGCGTCGGCGACCGCTGGACCCGCGCCCAGGTGGCGAGCGCCGCCGGGGAGGTCGCCCTCTCGCGCGGCCGGTACGCCGAGGCCCGCGTCGAGTACGAGGAGTGCCTGCGCCTCGCCCGCGAGGTCGGGGCCAGCGTCGAGGCACCCTTCGCGATCGCCCGGATCGCCGAGACCGCCTACTGCGCGGGGGACCTCGACGACGCCGAGCGGCTGCTGGCGGAGGCCGGCAAGGAGTCCGACCGGTACGGCGGGGTGTACGACGTCAGCACCTTCGCCCGGCTCCTCTCCGCACTCGTCGCCCTCCAGCGCGGTGACGCCGCCCGGGCGCGTGAGGAGTGCGACCGGGCCCACGCCGAAGCCGAACGGTTCACCGTGCCCGCCCAGCTCACCGCCGGGCTCGCCACCGTCGACGCCGTCCTCACCGGCCGCGAACAGGGCCCGGTGGCCGGTCTGGCCAGGATCGGGCCCGCCCTCGCCGCCGCCGTCGACGCCCGGTGCGCCGAGCGCGTCCTGGCCGGCATGGCCGAGTCGGCGGCGCTGCTGCTGGCCGACGCCGACCGGCCGGCCGAAGCCGTACGGGCCCTCGCGGCCGCCACCGCCTGGCGCGCGGGCCATCCGCGCTCGGTTCCGGAGAGCGGTGCCGTGGACGGGCTCCCGGAGCGGACCCGCGCCCTGCTCGGCCCGGACCGCTACAGCCGGGAGGAGGAGGCCGGCGCCGCCCTTGCCCCGGCCGCGTTCGCCGCGACGCTGACCACGGCGTTCAGCGGCAGCTGAGCACGGCGTCGGCCCAGCTCGCCAGGGTCGGCAGGCTGCCCGGCCCGGCCTTCTCGACCACCAGGCGCAACGTCTTGCGCCCCGCGAGGGAGACCTGCACCGCCGCGGGCGGGTCCTCGTGCCCGAGGACGGCGGACTGCCACACCCGCTCCCCGTCGGCGTACACGGAGAACCGCACCGAGCCGTCCGTGAACAGGGACAGGCCGTCCACCCCCGCCCGCGCCGAGAAGCTCGTGCACTGCCGGTTGAGGGTGATCTCCACCGAGGAGCGCGAGTTCACGGTGATGCCGTGGGCGAAGCGCCGGCCGCCCACCTCCAGCCCGCGGCGCTGCCACACCCAGCCGCTGCGCCAGGTCTGCAGCTCCGGGCCCCTGTGGTCCCCGTAGACCGACTGGGGGAGCCCGGCCAGCTGGAACCCCTGCGGCGGCTTCGGCGGCGGAGTGGGTGCCGGTGTCGCTGTCGGCTTCGGCGGAGGCGTGGGCGTGGGCTTCTCCCGGCTGGGGGAGGGCGACGGGGACGAGGAGGGCGCGGGCGCGGCGGAAGCCGCCGCCGAGGGCGTCGGTCCGGGCCGCGGCGCTACGGAGCCCTGCGCCGCCGGCGGCTCCTGCGCGGGCGGATCCGGCTCGGCCGGGGCCGGGGACGAGGACGGGGCGGGAGCCTTCGGCACCGACGGCACGGCCGGCGCCGCCACACTGGGCGCGGGCTTCGCCCGGACCCGCGGCTCGGTGTCGTCGCCGGACAGCGCGAACACCACCCCGGCGGCAGCGGCCACGGCGATCCCGGCGGCGATGGCGGCCTTGGCCGGCAGCCCGAGCCCCTCGGCGGCCACGGAACCCCCGGACCCGCTGCCCGCCCCCGCGGCCCCACCACCGGCACCGGCACCGGCGGTGCCACCCGCGGCCCCGGCGGTCCCGGCTCCCGCGGTCGACCCGCCGACCGCGGCCGCGGCCCCGGCCCCGCCCGCGGCGACGGCCCCGCCGGCCAGTACCCCGGCGGCCTTGCCCGCGTACCCGGCGGCGAACCACCCGATGACCGCAACCGGAAGCAGCGCCGGAATGCCCGCGTTGACGTCCTGGAGCTCGCCGGCGGCCAGCCGGCACTTCACGCACTCCTCCAGGTGCTTGCGCAGCCCCCGCTCCGCCCGCATCCGCAGCCCGCCCCGGGCATAGGCGCCCAGCCGGTCCGCGTACCGCGCGCAGTCGCCGCCCTCACCCAGGGCCGAACTCACATGGGCCTGCAGATAGGCCTGTTTGAGACCTTCCCGGGCCCGACTGGCCAGTACGGCGGTCGCGTTGGCGCTCAGCCCGAACAGCGGCGCGATCGCACTCGGCGACGCCTCCTCGACGGTGGTGTGCCACAGCACGGCCTGCCACCGCTCGGGAAGGCTGCGGAAGGCCTGCATGGCCAGCGACTGCTCGGCCTCGTGCATCGCCCGCACGTCCGCGCCCAGTTCGAGCGTGTCGTCCCCGGACAGCCCGGCTCCGCCCTCCGTCCCCGTGGAGGCCTGCTCGGCGAAGACGGCGAAGTCCTCGACGAGTTGCTCGCGCTTGGCGGTCTTCGCCCAGGCCGCGGCGACCCTGCGCACGGTGGTCAGCAGGTAGGCCCGCACCGACTGGTCCGGTCCGGCCCCGCCGCGTACCGCCTGCAGGGTCCGCGCGAACACCTCGGCGGTCAGGTCGTCGGCGGTGTGTCCGTCCCGGCAGCAGGATCGCGCGTAGCGGCGCACGGCATCGGCGTGCCGACGGAACAGAGCCTCGTACGCACCGTCGTCACCGCCCCGCATCCGGGCGATCAAGTCCCCGTCGGACGGCGGCTGCTCACCACCGGAGCCTCCGAAGACTCCGGGCCCGGAAGAGCCCGAGGGGCGTGCGTGCCGCCCGCCCGGGTCGCGCTGCGCCGGCACCTGTCGTGCGGGCAGACTGCCCGCCTCCACCTCGCTGCCGCCGCCACCGCGTGGCTCTTCCCGACCGTCAACGCTCATCGCGGAGGCTCCCGCACGACACACTCAACCGGTACACCGGCCAAGCGTGTCACACGGGGGACGGGCACCGGACCCCTCTGCGCACCATCCACCCGTCCGGGCACATTCCGGCGAATCGCCCCACCGGACGCTCACCGGCCCGCCGGGATCACACCGTCCGGGACCGCAGCCCTTCGAGCAGGATGTCGAGCAGCCGCGTCGAGGCCGCCGCCTGCTGCGCCGGGTCGGGCAGCGCGGGCGCCGCCGTCGCTATCACCAGCAGTACATCGGCCACGGTGACATCGGCACGCAGCTCACCGGCCTCCCGCGCCCGGTGCACCAGCCGGCCGACGACCTCCAGCAGCGCACCCGCACCCGCGTCGTCCGAGGGCTCGTTGTCGGCGGAGCCGCGATGGCCCACGACCCGCAGGTCCGGAGCCCCGGCGGCCGGAACGGCCTGCCGCTGCTGCGGAACCCGAGCGGCCTCCGCCTCCTCGGCCTCGTCCTCGACGGTCCCGCCGACCCGGAGGACCTGCGGCGGCAGCAGCCGTCCCGCGCCCGAGGCCACGGAGGTGCGCAGGAAGCGCGACAGCGCCTGCCACGGCTCCTCCTCCTGGCCCAGCGCGGCCTTGGCCTGCTCGGTCAGCCGCGCGGTCTCCTCCTCGGCTATGCGCCGCACGAGGACGTCCTTGCTCGGGAAACGCCGGTACACGGTGCCGACACCGACCCGGGCGCGGCGCGCCACGTCCTCCATCGGAGCCCCGTAGCCCAGTTCGCCGAAGACCTCACGGGCCGCCCGCAGAACGTGCTCCAGGTTGCGCTGGGCGTCGACGCGCAGCGGCGTGGACCGGCCTACCGCGTGCGTGGTGCCGCCCGCGATGGCGCGCCCGTTGCTCTCGACCGAGAGCGCGGTCGCAGAACCATGGAAATCGGAAATGTTCATATGTATCCCCCGGTAATCATTTGTCTCCCCCCGGAGACACTCCCCGCCTTCACGTCGAGGGGGCCACGGTCTCAGGCCCGGTCCTACTCCTCGACGAGATACGAACATAGTTGAGCCAGAGTCAATTCAGAAGAGGCAGCCCCGGACGGAGCACCGCCCGATCGGAGCATTCACCCCCACTTTTCCGTTCCGTGCCTCCGGAATCCCGCATTCCGCATGCTCTGACCTGCAGATTTTCGCCACAAGCGGAGCTCCCCTTCCACCCCGCCCCAACACTCACTCCGGTCACACAATTTGCCGGGCCTGTGGACAAACTCCCGGCCACGTTGCGTCATGGGATGGTGAAGGCTGCTAACTCCCGGGGCACGGCCCCCGGTACCCCGCCCCGTACGCGCATCCTGATCGTCGGCGGCGGCTACGTCGGCATGTATACGGCGCTCCGCCTCCAGCGAAAGCTGAGAGCCGGCGAAGCCGAGGTCACGGTGGTCAGCGCCGAGCCCTACATGACGTACCAGCCCTTCCTCCCCGAAGCGGCCGCGGGCGCGATCTCGCCCCGCCACGTCGTCGTCCCGCTGCGCCGCGTCCTCGGCAAGTGCCGCATCGTCATCGGCGAGGCCCAGCGCATCGACCACGCCAGACGGACCGTGACCGTCAGCACCCTCGCCACCGCCGACGAGGGATCCGGCCCCGTCGAGATGGAGTACGACGAACTCGTCCTCGCCCCGGGCTCGATCTCCCGCACCCTCCCCGTCCCCGGACTCGCCGACTACGGCATCGGATTCAAGACGGTCGAAGAGGCCATCGGGCTGCGCAACCACGTCATCGAACAGATGGACATCGCCTCCTCCACCCGGGATCCCGCCCTCCGCGACGCCGCCCTCACCTTCGTCTTCGTCGGCGGCGGCTTCGCGGGCGTCGAAGCCCTCGGCGAGCTGGAGGACATGGCTCGCTACGCCTCGCGGTACTACCACAACATCAAGCCCGAGGACATGAAGTGGGTCCTCGTCGAGGCCAGCGACCGGATCCTCCCCGAGGTCGGCCCCCAGATGGGCGTCTACACGGTCCGGGAACTGCGCCGGCGCAACATCGACGTACGCCTGGAGACGCGGCTCGAATCCTGCGAGAACCGCGTCGCCGTCCTCAGCGACGGCGCCCGCTTCCCCACCCGCACCATCGTGTGGACCGCAGGCGTCAAACCGCACCCGATCCTGGCCGCCTCCGACCTCCCCAAGAACGAACGCGGCCGCCTGGCCTGCACCTCCTTCCTCACCGTCGAAGGAGTCGAACACGCCTGGGCCGCGGGCGACGCCGCCGCCGTCCCCGACATCACCGCGGCCGAGAAGGGCCGCGAATGCGCCCCCAACGCCCAGCACGCCGTCCGCCAGGCCAAAGTCCTCGCCGACAACCTCCTCGCCGCCCTCCGCGACGAGGTCCTGACCGAGTACGCCCACAAGTACGCGGGCTCCGTCGCCTCGCTCGGCCTGCACCGGGGCGTCGCCCACATCTACGGCCGCAAGCTCAAGGCCTACCCGGCCTGGTTCATGCACCGCGCCTACCACCTCAGCCGCGTCCCCAGCTTCAACCGCAAAATGCGCGTCCTCGCCGAATGGACCCTCGCCGGCCTCTTCAAGCGTGAGATCGTCTCCCTGGGTTCCCTCGAACACCCCAGGGCAGAATTCGAACTGGCCGCAGGCGGCGGCCTCAAGCCCCCTCCCCCGCCCCCCGCCCCCAACCCCCCGCAGAACGGCCAGGGCTGACGTTGTCAGTGCGGTCGGCCACACTGGACGTGTGACCATAGGTGCGCTCACCCCTGCACAGAGTGACATCGTCCAGTCAGCGACCGCCCATGAGCGACACAGCGACCACTCGCGACACCACGAGGCTTGAACGCAGTGAACTTCACGCGCTGGAGCGCCCGGTTCCCCGGAACGCAGCGCCGCGCCGCCGCCCGGTCCGAACACGCCGCCGCCCAGGCCAAGCGAGGTGAAGGCGCGGTCCCGGCAGCCCGCGGCGGCCGCGCCGACCCCGGAGCCGAGCGGTCCACGCCCGCCGACGGCCGGCCCGCCGACCCCACGGTCTCCGGTACCGGTACCGGGAGTGGCGCCGGAGACTGTGGCACCGGCACGCCCCCGTCACCGTCCACGCCGACGTCCCGGCGGACGGGCGTCCTCACCGCCGCTCCCTCCCTCGACGAGCTCTCCGCACGCGAGGTCCTGGGCCGGCTCCCGGCCCTGGTGGCCCTCGTCCACGGCCCCGAGCACCGCCTCGCCTACGTCAACGACGCCTACACCGCCGGCTTCGGCGCCCGCGCCCCCGGCGCCCCCGCCCACGAGGCCCTCCCCGAACTCGGCGAGCTCGGCCTCCTCCCGCTCCTCGACCAGGTCCAGCGCAGCGGCAAGTCCCGTACCGCCAAGAACCGCACCGCACCGGGCGGCGGCAGCTCGTACACGGTCACCTGCACCCCCGTCGAGTTCCCCGAGGCCGCCCCCGGAACCGAGACCGGCACCACTGCCGAAGCCGGATCCGGATCCGGCAGCGGGCACGAGGCGGAGGCCCACCGCACCGGCGTCCTGATCCACCTCGCCGACGTCACCGACCACGCCGAGGCCGTCGAGCGGCTCCGCGCCAGCGAACGCCGCCAGCGCGAGGCCGCCGTCACCCTCCAGCGCTCCCTCCTCCCCCAGGAGCTGGAACAGCCCGACGACCTGCGCGTCGCCGCCACCTACCAGCCCGGCGGCACCGAGGCCGCCGTCGGCGGCGACTGGTACGACGTCATCACCCTCGGCGCCGGCCGCACCGCCCTCGTCATCGGAGACGTCATGGGCCGCGGCGTGCGCGCCGCCGCCGTCATGGGCCAGCTGCGCACCGCCGTCCGCGCCTACGCCCGCCTCGACCTGCCCCCGCACGAGGTGCTCCAGCTCCTCGACGGCCTCGCCGCCGAGATCGACGCCAGCCAGATCGCCACCTGTGTGTACGCGGTCCACGACCCCAACGAGGGCCTGCTCGCGTACGCTTCCGCCGGCCACCTCCCGATCCTGGTCCGCGATGAGGACGGCACCGTACGCAGAGCCGCCGACCCCACCGGCCCACCGCTCGGCACCGGCGGTTGGCTCCACACCTCGGGCACCATCGCCCTGGGCCCCGGCTCCACCGCCGTCCTCTACACCGACGGCCTGGTCGAACGCCGCGGCGAGGACATCGACGAGGGCGTCGCCGCCCTCGAACGCGCCCTCTCCGGCGCACAGGGCACCCCGGCCGTCATCTGCGACCGGCTGATGCGCGCCCTCGGCGTGGACGCCGACCACGACGACGACGTCGCCGTGATGGTCCTCCAGCAGCCGGCCCGCACCGGATCGGACGCCGAGCTCTTCCACAACGCCGCCCTGGAACTCCTCGGCGGCATCGAGGCCGCTCCGCGCGCCCGCGCCTTCGCCCAGGGCGTCCTCGCCTCCTGGCGGTTCCCCGTCGAGCTCTGCGACCTCGGAGTGCTGGCCGCCAGCGAGCTCGTCGCGAACTCCCTCCAGCACGGCACCCCGCCCATGAGCCTGCGGCTGCGCCGTACCGACCGCCGGCTGATCATCGAGGTCACCGACGGGGACGACCACCTCCCGCGCCGACGCCGCGCCGAACCGGCCGACGAGACCGGCCGCGGCATCTCGATCATCGCGACCATCGCCTCCTCCTGGGGTTCCCGCCGCACCCCGGGCGGCGGGAAGGCCGTCTGGTGCGAGTTCGCCCTGCCGGACAAGTAGCCGAACACGCGGAAGGCCCCGATCCACCCGGACCGGGGCCTTCCGCACATCCGTACGTCCGTACGTATATACGCACGCCACATCCGCTCACACGACGCTCACGCGTGGACGGGCTCCACGACGGTCTCCTTGGCCACGACGGCCGGACCGCCCTGCGCCACGACCCTGCTCGCCACCCACGGGTTGTCCTGCACCGGGCTCAGCCGCCTGCCGAGCCGCAGCGCGAGAGCGGCGATCCCGAGCGACACGAGCACGAAGACCCCGATGTAGAGCATGGGAACCCCGGCACCGAGCGGCACCCCGAGCGGCCCCAGCGCCAGCGCCATCTGCTTGACCAGCGCGAACGCCGAGTTGTACTGGCCCACCGAACCCTCGGGCGCCAGATCGGCCACCAGCGGCGCCAGAGTCGGCGACAGCATGGCCTCGCCGATACCGAAGAGCGCGTATGTGGCGATGAACGCGGCGGCCGCCATCATGGCGCTGCCGTGCCCCAGACCCGAGAACCCGGCGATGAGCCAGGCCACGGTCCAGATCAGCCCGACGAGCGCGATGACCCGCGACCGGCGGCGCTTCTCGACCAGCTTGAGTACGACGAACTGCGCGACGACGATCGCACCGGTGTTGGCCGCGAGCGCGAAGCCGAGGGTGGAGGGGGAGATCCCGGCGGCCTCGGTACCGAAGGCGGCCAGCCCCGACTCGAACTGTCCGTAGCAGGCGAAGAACACCACGAAGCCCAGCACGCACAGCTGCACCATGGCCTTGTGCCGGAGCAGCCGCTTCCAGCCGCTGCCACCCGCCTGGGACGGGTCCTTCGGCATGGCGTCCTTGATGGCCGGCACGTGCGGCAGCCGTACGTTGAGGATGACGGCGGCCAGCACCAGGAACATCACGGCCTCGATGCCGAACAGCAGCGTGAAACTGCCGGGCCGGTTCTCGTCGACGATCTGGCCGCCGATGAGACCGCCGATGCCCAGCCCCAGGTTCTGCATGAAGAACTGCAGGGCGAAGGCACGGGTCCGGGTGGACGGCGTGGAGCACCACACGATCATCGTGGCCAGTGCCGGCTGCATCACGGCCTGACCGGCGCCGAGCGCCAGCGCCGACAGCAGGATGGGCACGATGCCGGTGGAGAGCCCGAGCGAGAGCGCACCGGCCGAGGCGGTGACGGCCGCCCCGATGACCACGGGCACCGGACCACGTCGGTCGATGACCCGGCCGGTGAAGGGCAGCGCGACGAGAGCGCCCAGGGCGAAGGCCACGAACGCGCTCGTGGCGGCCATGGAACCCAGATCTCGCACCTGCGCCACATAGATGTAGAGGAACGGAACCGTGAAACCGATGCCGAACGCGGTCAGCGCGTTCCCGGCCTGGATCCGCCGCATCGCAGCGCCCATCACCTTGGTCACTTCTCACCTGCCTTTGAGACCTGAAGCCTGAAGACTTCATACCTAAACTTCAAGCCTTAACAGTACACATCGAAGGAGTTAGACGCCAACGAGCTCGTGCGATACTTCGACCCATGGGTGACACCCCCGACGGCACTGCGCCCGTCCACGAGCCGAGCCTCGACGAACAGATCGCCGTCTATCAGCGCGAGTTCCAGGACCTGGACCCCCAGGTCGAGAAGGTCGTCTCGGCACTGAGCCGCCTGAACCGCCGCATGAACGTCGCGTACGGCCGCCAGACGGCGGCCCTGGGCATCAGCAACGCGGAATGGGAGGTCCTCAAGGCACTCGTCATCTCCGGCGCGCCCTACCGGATGGGCCCGAGCGAACTGGCGAAGCAGCTGGGCCTCACGCCGGCGGCGATGACCCACCGGATCGACCGCATGACGGCGGAGGGCCTGGTCACCCGCGAGCGGGACGAGTCGAACCGGGTCCGCGTGATCGTGGAGCTCACGGACGAGGGCCGCAGCAAGTGGCTGGACGCGATGCGGGCGGCCACGGTCTTCGAGGAGGACCTCCTCCAGGACCTCTCCACCGCGGAACGCGGGGTGCTGGGCGACATGCTCACCCGCCTGCTGGATCGCGTGGAAGACCTCCAGTCACCCAGCTGACCGCCGGGGTTGACACGAGCCCCACGGATCCGTAAGGTTCTTCGAGTTGTCCCAGAGCCGGAAGGTTGTGGCGACAACGAATCCCGCCGCCTCGTTGCGGCACTCAACTCAGCACGATCTCCCACTGGGAACGAATTCGGCGTGCCCGAATTCATTTCCGAAGGCCGATTATGAATCGCCGGGGAAATCCACTAGAGTTCAGGAGTCGGAAGGGCTCAACAGCCCGGAAGACAAGCCCCGCTGACTGGGGGTCAGGCCCGAAAGGATCTGATAGAGTCGGAAACGCAAGAACAGAACGAAAGCCCGGAGGAAAGCCCGCGAGGGTGAGTACAAAGGAAGCGTCCGTTCCTTGAGAACTCAACAGCGTGCCAAAAATCAACGCCAGAAGTTGATACCCCGTCCACTTCGGTGGATGAGGTTCCTTTGAAAAAGACCTGTAAGGCTCCGGTTCGCCGGTGCACTTGCAGGCAACAACACAGCGAGGACGTTGTGGCGCGTCGGTCATATTCCGACATGATGCGCCCGCTCTAAGTGATGTGTGCACCCGATTACGGGTAAACATTCATGGAGAGTTTGATCCTGGCTCAGGACGAACGCTGGCGGCGTGCTTAACACATGCAAGTCGAACGATGAAGCCCTTCGGGGTGGATTAGTGGCGAACGGGTGAGTAACACGTGGGCAATCTGCCCTTCACTCTGGGACAAGCCCTGGAAACGGGGTCTAATACCGGATACCACTCCTGCCTGCATGGGCGGGGGTTGAAAGCTCCGGCGGTGAAGGATGAGCCCGCGGCCTATCAGCTTGTTGGTGGGGTAATGGCCCACCAAGGCGACGACGGGTAGCCGGCCTGAGAGGGCGACCGGCCACACTGGGACTGAGACACGGCCCAGACTCCTACGGGAGGCAGCAGTGGGGAATATTGCACAATGGGCGAAAGCCTGATGCAGCGACGCCGCGTGAGGGATGACGGCCTTCGGGTTGTAAACCTCTTTCAGCAGGGAAGAAGCGAAAGTGACGGTACCTGCAGAAGAAGCGCCGGCTAACTACGTGCCAGCAGCCGCGGTAATACGTAGGGCGCAAGCGTTGTCCGGAATTATTGGGCGTAAAGAGCTCGTAGGCGGCTTGTCACGTCGGATGTGAAAGCCCGAGGCTTAACCTCGGGTCTGCATTCGATACGGGCTAGCTAGAGTGTGGTAGGGGAGATCGGAATTCCTGGTGTAGCGGTGAAATGCGCAGATATCAGGAGGAACACCGGTGGCGAAGGCGGATCTCTGGGCCATTACTGACGCTGAGGAGCGAAAGCGTGGGGAGCGAACAGGATTAGATACCCTGGTAGTCCACGCCGTAAACGTTGGGAACTAGGTGTTGGCGACATTCCACGTCGTCGGTGCCGCAGCTAACGCATTAAGTTCCCCGCCTGGGGAGTACGGCCGCAAGGCTAAAACTCAAAGGAATTGACGGGGGCCCGCACAAGCGGCGGAGCATGTGGCTTAATTCGACGCAACGCGAAGAACCTTACCAAGGCTTGACATATACCGGAAAGCATTAGAGATAGTGCCCCCCTTGTGGTCGGTATACAGGTGGTGCATGGCTGTCGTCAGCTCGTGTCGTGAGATGTTGGGTTAAGTCCCGCAACGAGCGCAACCCTTGTCCTGTGTTGCCAGCATGCCCTTCGGGGTGATGGGGACTCACAGGAGACCGCCGGGGTCAACTCGGAGGAAGGTGGGGACGACGTCAAGTCATCATGCCCCTTATGTCTTGGGCTGCACACGTGCTACAATGGCCGGTACAATGAGCTGCGATACCGTGAGGTGGAGCGAATCTCAAAAAGCCGGTCTCAGTTCGGATTGGGGTCTGCAACTCGACCCCATGAAGTCGGAGTCGCTAGTAATCGCAGATCAGCATTGCTGCGGTGAATACGTTCCCGGGCCTTGTACACACCGCCCGTCACGTCACGAAAGTCGGTAACACCCGAAGCCGGTGGCCCAACCCGTAAGGGAGGGAGCTGTCGAAGGTGGGACTGGCGATTGGGACGAAGTCGTAACAAGGTAGCCGTACCGGAAGGTGCGGCTGGATCACCTCCTTTCTAAGGAGCACAGTACCGATTGCAGACAAACGTTCTGCACGGTCAGCTCATGGGTGGAACGTTGATTAGTTGGCACGGTTTCTGAAACTCTCTGTAAGTACTGCTTCGGCGTGGAACACAGTGAAGTGGACGGGATCGTGCCTGGCACGTTGTTGGGTCCTGAAGGTACGGCCGTAAGGTCATGTCTTCAGTGCCGGCCCCAGTGAACTCGCCAGCTTGTCTGGTGGGGTGATGGGTGGCTGGTCGTTGTTTGAGAACTACACAGTGGACGCGAGCATCTGTGGCCAAGTTTTTAAGGGCGCACGGTGGATGCCTTGGCACCAGGAACCGATGAAGGACGTGAGAGGCCGCGATAGGCCCCGGGGAGCTGCCAACTGAGCTTTGATCCGGGGGTGTCCGAATGGGGAAACCCGGCAGTCGTCATGGGCTGTCACCCACTGCTGAACACATAGGCAGTGTGGAGGGAACGAGGGGAAGTGAAACATCTCAGTACCCTCAGGAAGAGAAAACAACCGTGATTCCGGGAGTAGTGGCGAGCGAAACCGGATGAGGCCAAACCGTATGCGTGTGATACCCGGCAGGGGTTGCGCATGCGGGGTTGTGGGAATTCTTTTGATCGGTCTGCCGGCCGGTCGGCGAGTCAGAAACCGTTGATGTAGTCGAAGGACATGCGAAAGGTCCGGCGTAGAGGGTAAGACCCCCGTAGACGAAACATCAGCGGCTTGCTTAAGAATCTCCCAAGTAGCACGGGGCCCGAGAAATCCCGTGTGAATCTGGCGGGACCACCCGCTAAGCCTAAATATTCCCTGGTGACCGATAGCGGATAGTACCGTGAGGGAATGGTGAAAAGTACCGCGGGAGCGGAGTGAAATAGTACCTGAAACCGTGTGCCTACAAGCCGTGGGAGCGTCGCCGTTGTTCTTCGGAACAACGGTCGTGACTGCGTGCCTTTTGAAGAATGAGCCTGCGAGTTAGCGGTGTGTAGCGAGGTTAACCCGTGTGGGGAAGCCGTAGCGAAAGCGAGTCCGAATAGGGCGATTGAGTTGCACGCTCTAGACCCGAAGCGGAGTGATCTAGCCATGGGCAGGTTGAAGCGGAGGTAAGACTTCGTGGAGGACCGAACCCACCAGGGTTGAAAACCTGGGGGATGACCTGTGGTTAGGGGTGAAAGGCCAATCAAACTCCGTGATAGCTGGTTCTCCCCGAAATGCATTTAGGTGCAGCGTCGTGTGTTTCTTGCCGGAGGTAGAGCACTGGATAGGCGATGGGCCCTACCGGGTTACTGACCTTAGCCAAACTCCGAATGCCGGTAAGTGAGAGCACGGCAGTGAGACTGTGGGGGATAAGCTCCATGGTCGAGAGGGAAACAGCCCAGAGCATCGACTAAGGCCCCTAAGCGTACGCTAAGTGGGAAAGGATGTGGAGTCGCAGAGACAACCAGGAGGTTGGCTTAGAAGCAGCCACCCTTGAAAGAGTGCGTAATAGCTCACTGGTCAAGTGATTCCGCGCCGACAATGTAGCGGGGCTCAAGCGTACCGCCGAAGTCGTGTCATTGCAGCAATAGGGCCAACGCCCGCTGTGATGGGTAGGGGAGCGTCGTGTGCCGGGTGAAGCAGCAGCGGAAGCTAGTTGTGGACGGTTCACGAGTGAGAATGCAGGCATGAGTAGCGATACACACGTGAGAAACGTGTGCGCCGATTGACTAAGGGTTCCTGGGTCAAGCTGATCTGCCCAGGGTAAGTCGGGACCTAAGGCGAGGCCGACAGGCGTAGTCGATGGACAACCGGTTGATATTCCGGTACCCGCTTTGAAACGCCCAATATCGAATCAGGCGATGCTAAGTCCGTGAAGCCGTTCCGGACCCTTCGGGGAAAGGAAAGTGGTGGAGCCGACGAACCAGACTTGTAGTAGGTAAGCGATGGGGTGACGCAGGAAGGTAGTCCAGCCCGGGCGGTGGTAGTCCCGGGGTAAGGGTGTAGGCCGAGGGGTAGGCAAATCCGTCCCTCATTAAGGCTGAGACCTGATGCCGAGCCGATTGTGGTGAAGTGGATGATCCTATGCTGTCGAGAAAAGCCTCTAGCGAGTTTCATGGCGGCCCGTACCCTAAACCGACTCAGGTGGTCAGGTAGAGAATACCGAGGCGTTCGGGTGAACTATGGTTAAGGAACTCGGCAAAATGCCCCCGTAACTTCGGGAGAAGGGGGGCCATCACTGGTGATCGGACTTGCTCCGTGAGCTGGGGGTGGCCGCAGAGACCAGCGAGAAGCGACTGTTTACTAAAAACACAGGTCCGTGCGAAGCCGTAAGGCGATGTATACGGACTGACGCCTGCCCGGTGCTGGAACGTTAAGGGGACCGGTTAGTGACCTTTCGGGGTTGCGAAGCTGAGAACTTAAGCGCCAGTAAACGGCGGTGGTAACTATAACCATCCTAAGGTAGCGAAATTCCTTGTCGGGTAAGTTCCGACCTGCACGAATGGCGTAACGACTTCTCGACTGTCTCAACCATAGGCCCGGTGAAATTGCACTACGAGTAAAGATGCTCGTTTCGCGCAGCAGGACGGAAAGACCCCGGGACCTTTACTACAGTTTGATATTGGTGTTCGGTTCGGCTTGTGTAGGATAGGTGGGAGACTTTGAAGCAGCCACGCCAGTGGTTGTGGAGTCGCCGTTGAAATACCACTCTGGTCGTGCTGGATGTCTAACCTCGGTCCGTGATCCGGATCAGGGACAGTGTCTGATGGGTAGTTTAACTGGGGCGGTTGCCTCCCAAAGGGTAACGGAGGCGCCCAAAGGTTCCCTCAGCCTGGTTGGCAATCAGGTGTTGAGTGTAAGTGCACAAGGGAGCTTGACTGTGAGACCGACGGGTCGAGCAGGGACGAAAGTCGGGACTAGTGATCCGGCGGTGGCTTGTGGAAGCGCCGTCGCTCAACGGATAAAAGGTACCCCGGGGATAACAGGCTGATCTTCCCCAAGAGTCCATATCGACGGGATGGTTTGGCACCTCGATGTCGGCTCGTCGCATCCTGGGGCTGGAGTCGGTCCCAAGGGTTGGGCTGTTCGCCCATTAAAGCGGTACGCGAGCTGGGTTTAGAACGTCGTGAGACAGTTCGGTCCCTATCCGCTGTGCGCGTAGGAATATTGAGAAGGGCTGTCCCTAGTACGAGAGGACCGGGACGGACGAACCTCTGGTGTGCCAGTTGTCCTGCCAAGGGCATGGCTGGTTGGCTACGTTCGGGAGGGATAACCGCTGAAAGCATCTAAGCGGGAAGCCTGCTTCAAGATGAGTATTCCCACCTCCTTGAGAGGGTAAGGCTCCCAGTAGACGACTGGGTTGATAGGCCAGATGTGGAAGCCCGGTAACGGGTGAAGCTGACTGGTACTAATAGGCCGAGAGCTTGTCCTCAGTTGCTCGCGTCCACTGTGTTAGTTCTGAAATAACGAACAGCTGTGTCCATGCCAGCGTGTTCAAATTTCATAGTGTTTCGGTGGTCATAGCGTTAGGGAAACGCCCGGTTACATTCCGAACCCGGAAGCTAAGCCTTTCAGCGCCGATGGTACTGCAGGGGGGACCCTGTGGGAGAGTAGGACGCCGCCGAACAATCATTGTGGGAAAGCCCCGCACCTTATGGTGCGGGGCTTTTCTGCGTTCACGGCCCGTTTGAGGACGACAGGACGGGCACGCACCAGCGGCCTCGTTTGCCCGGATGCGCAAGGGCGCACGCGGTGGACGGCGATCCGGCTTCGTTCGGCAGATCCGCCGCCTCAAGCAGTCCCGGGCGGCCGCGACTCGCTACGACAGGCGCGGCTACGTCTGCCTTGGCACCGCCGCCGCCACCGAGACGTCCGCCGCCGTCCGGCTCCGAACACGAACTCCTACGCGACCCAGCAGTAGACGCCCTGGTTCTGGCGCCGGGCGCTGCTGACGAGGGCGGCCAGGTCACCCACGATCGCGTCCGCGACCTCCGTGTCGATGACCTCTCCGTCCTCCGCACGCAGCTGAGCCCACGAGGCAGCGACGCCACGCAACCTGGCGTGTCCGGCCTCCGCGAGTGCAGCGGACAGACGAGCCGATATCGCGAAGACGACGCACCCGTCATTGTCCTGGCCGGCGACGATGCGAGGCTCACCGGCTTCGGCCAGTTCCTCGAAGCTGCTGCCGACGAGGAGGCATTCCCACTCGATCACCGCCTCTTCGGGATCGAAGTTGCCGAAGGAGAGCGACTCGAATGCCCGTCCCGGCCCGGTCCGCAGGGTCAGGCTCGCTGACGTGTCGTCCGGCGCCACGAAGAACTTCACGATGATGCTCACCCGCGCATCATCCCCGACGGCCCCACCACCACGATCGGCCGGAGAAGTCCCAGCCACCAGCGCGCAGAGGCCGCCGAGGCGGCAACAGGGTCTGGGTGCTTGCGCCTTGCCCGGCAACCGACGGGCGGAGGCGGAGCTCGACGCCGTCACGCCAGGCCTGGACGCAGGTGAGTGGCACCTCTTTTGCGGCAGCGGCTGGCTTTGTCCACGAGACCGGGCTCTGGCACAACTTCTGTGGACCTGGTGCGATGCGGCAGGTCCGTGCGCTGGACCAAGTCGAGGTCGGCTGCAGTGCCGACGGGATTTGAACCCGCGGACAGATGGGAGCAGGTCCGCTCCGTCTCCGTCAGTCGCCGTGGGAGGGACCTCGCCCACGTCGATCGCATTGGGCCGCTCTGCCACGGCACTGCAACCTGCGGGAATGCGCGCACTCCCGCTGCGACTCAGGGTAGACACACCGATCGCTGCGGACGAATCCTTATCCGGGAAGCCGGAGACCACTGCCATGGGTCCACAGAAGTTGTGCCAGAGCCCGAGACCGGGCCGCAGATGTTCGCCACTTCGGGTGGCGCCAGAGCCTACTGAGGATTCGAACGGTGATGCTCGGCGTCGTGCCTGTGCTTCGGCCCCACAGCGGATGGAAAAGCACGTTGGCCGGTCTGCCACGGAGCTGCGACGATGCCCGTGTTTCCTGAGCGGAGGACGTTTGTTCGTTTTCGTCTGTGTGCGGTGTGGCGCCGAGCTGACCGCCCCTTTGTCCGAGGTCGCCATGCCGGCACACGCCCGTCAGAAGTACGGGAACGGGCTTCAGCTCCCGGTGCTCATGGAATCAGGGACGTTCGCCGTGGAACGGGAGCCCTGGGCGCCTTGGCGAAGGCGGCAGGTGATCGATCCGGACGAGGCGGCTGCCCGCGGCATCTACGCGCCGGCTCAGGCCCTGTCCGAAGGCGCGGCCGGCGCGGTCGTTGTCGCACCGGGAGACACCCGCGGCACTGTGCTGATCCCGGAGAAGCGCGGCGGCGCCTGCTGCGGCTTCGACGGGGGTGACGGCCCCAACATGGCCTGCGCCGCATGCGGTCTTCTCGTGGCGAGCAGGATCGACGACTGCTCGCTCTGGCAGGCCGTGTGGCTCGCCCCGAACGCCGTATGCCGCTTTCCCGTCGAAGGAGCCGACGCCGGGCCGTCGTCCTGGACAGAGCTGCTCGCGGAGGGGGCCGGCGTGCCGCCGTCCGAGCCGATCGCCTCGTGGGGAGAGCCGTTTCGGGCGGGCGACCGGTGGCACTGGAGTCCCCAGTGGGTGGCGGCAGCCGGGCAGGCGTTCGCCCACCTCCTGGTGGCCTCGGAAGGCCAGCCGGTAGCCGTTCAGGACGGCTTGGCCTCGAGGATGTTCCAACGCGCGCTCGACGCCCTGCTGCCGGCCGGCAGGCCGACGCGGCGCGCGGTCCTGGCCGGACCGGGACGGCCGCCCCTCGACGCTGACGCGGACATCCTGCTCGTGCCTTCCCACCCACAGACCGGGAAGGCATGGACCCCGGCCGCTCCGGCGTACTTGGTTCCCTTGCCGTTCGGGGTGTGGCTCCGGCTGGCCTTCCCCGAGCCGCAGCTGCCCGTCCCCGCATCGGGTCCAATGCCCGACGGCGTCCTTCGCGACGACCCGCCCACGCCGAATGTCCATGACGTGTTCCGGATCGACTGGGAAGTCTTCCACCGAACCCTGGCCCGGCTGCCCGCCGTCCGCACCCCGTGGCTACACGAGATCACCGAGAACCTCACGCAGCACAGGCGGACCGGCTTCCTCTAGTGGACCGACAGGCTGCCGGTACTGGTCGAACAGCGCCGTGCGGCGGCCATCGAGACCAGCCGCGGCTTACTGGTCGCCACGCTGCGGCAGAGCCCCCGGCAGATCTACGTGGTGCAACCCGATGGCTGTCTCCCGCTACCGCGACCGGCACGGAGTCAGCCGCAAGAGGTCGGACCCGGGTGACGCCCTGGTGCTCGCGGACATCATCCGCACCGACGCGCCCGTGCAGCGGCCGCTGCCCGCCGACACCGACCCGGCCCAAGCGGTCGCCGTACGGCCCGCGCACAGGTAGACGCCACGGGCAGGCAGGCACCGCCTCAACCACGTCGGCCACCTGTGGGCTTTCGCCTCCCCCAGCGGTTCATCTGGCGCGGAGTCCCACTACCGGCGCCGCCGGGCAGGAAGGGGCTGGCACACGCAGACTCTGCGGCGCCTCTTCAACCGGATGCTCGGCCGGCTCCGTCACTGTCTCCAGGCGCGCGGTCCGTTCGACGAAGCGATCGCCTTTCCAGCAAACCCGCTACGGAGTCACTGGCGGGAGCTCTTCCTCCGGTACAGCCTTGACGAGACCCGCGCTGACGGGACGCTTTTCGTTGACAAGAACGAGCCGGTTCCTGGCCCAGGTGTCGAGCTGGTTGCAGGCCCAAGCGGGGTCATACGCTGCCGTGGGCAGCTGAGGTATGCGCTTTCGACCGGTGTCGTCGAGCCGGTAGGGAACCTCGAAGGCCGTGTTCCAGTTGTCAAGGCTCGCACCGAACCGCTCTTCCGCTTCTGCCGGACCGATGCCCAGGTACTGGGCGATCTCCGTCCAAGAGCTGCCTCGCTCCCGTTCGTAGACGACGGCCGAGACCAGCGCGCGCTCCGCGAGCTCGATGAGCTGGAATGCCTGGCTCGCCCGGCCCCCGGGACCGGTGTCGGGGTCGTTCTCGGTGGCAACCAGGCCGGCGGCGCCATCCGCAACGTCCACGGCGTGATCGGACAGGACGAGGCGTGCCAGAGCCTGGCGGGTGAACCGGGCACGGTCGGCGTCGTAAGGGGTCGTCTCAGTCACCCTCACAGCCTCGCAGGCCGTATCCGCGGCGAGTACCCGATTTCCACCAGGAGCGGGCCTCTGCACGATGAGCCCGGCCGGCATTCGGCGGCGCAGAGTGGTGTCGAGGTCGTGGGAGAGCGTGTCGCGGCGAGCTCCCGAGCGAAGGCCTCTACACGGCGGCCCCAAGACAGGCTCCGACTGGTGCGGGATGGCCGGCCTACGAAGTCCCGGGTGCCTCGATCGGCTTGCGCGGGAGGGAGGCGTGGGGAGCCTTCGCCCCGCACCGGGCGAGGGCGCGCTCGTCGTGCGCGCTTCGGTCGTTCGGCCGGCCTACGGGGCTTCGTGGAGCCGGGTCAGCAGGGCCACCAGCTGGTCCTGCTCGGCCGGGTCGAGCGGGGCGAGGAACTCGGCGTTGGCGGCTTCGGCCAGGGCCGCGCAGCGGGCGAGCACGGCTGTCCCCTCCGGGGTGACGGTGACGGCGTTCTTACGGCGGTCGCCGGGATCCGGGGCGCGCAGGACGAGGCCCGCCTCCTGGAGGTGGTTGAGCATGCCGACCATGTCCTTGGGGTCGACGGCGAGCAGGCGGCCCAAGTCGGCCTGGGCCACGGGCCCGTACTCGGCGGTGGCGGCCAGTACCGCGTGGTGCATGAGCTTCAGCCCCTCCGCGGCGATCGCCGCCGCGACCAGCCCGCGGCCGCGGGCCGCGACGCGGCCGACGAGCCAGGAGGGCAGTGACTGGATGTGCTGGAGTGCCGAGGTCATGGGCTCACCCTACCGAAAGTCGTTGGACATACCCACGACTTTAGACTTATCGTTGGGACATCCAATGAATCTGTCGAGTTCGGGGGTGTCCTGTGCTGCGCATGCGCCATGAGGTCAACGGTGGGCCGGAAGTGCTGTTCGCCGAGGAGGGCGACGTACCCGTGGCCGGTGCCGGCGAGCTGCTGATCAAGGTCGAGGCGGTCGGCGTGACCCTCCCGACCGTGCGCAAGGTGCGGGAGGTGAGGGATGTGCGAGAGGGCGGCCAGCCCGTGTCGCTCGGCGGCGAGGTGGCGGGGACCGTAGTCGCCGCCGGCCCGGACGTCACCGGATTCACCACCGGTGAACGCGTCACCGGCCTGTGCTTCGCCGACGCCTACGCCGAGTACGCGGTGCTCGGCACCGCGATGACCTCCCGGATCCCGGCCGGCGCGAGCGCCGTGGAGGCGGTCGCGCTGGTCCGCAGCGGGCTGGTCGCCCGCGGCGCGTACGAGGCCGCGCGCGTGGAGCCCGGCGAGTCGGTCCTGGTGACGGCGGCGGCGAGCGCCGTGGGCACGCTCGCCCTCCAATACGCGAAGGCCGGCCGGGCGGGGCGCGTCGTGGCGGCCGTCAGCAGTGCCGACAAGGCCGACTTCGTCCGCGGCCTCGGCGCCGACGAGGTCGTCCTGTACGGGGACGCCGACTGGGGCGGCCCGTACGACGTGATCCTCGACGGTGTCGGCGGCGACCTGCTCGGCCCCGCCGTACGAGCCCTGGCGACGGGCGGCCGCCTGGTGGCTTTCGGCTCGGGCGGTGGCACGGTGGAGGCGTACGAACTCCTCGTCCGCGGAGCCTCGTTGATCGGCTACCAGATGCGGGCCATCGCCACCGGCAAGCCCGAACTGTACGAGCGCTGGCTGCGCGAGCTGTGGCAGCTGCGCGCCGCGGGCACCCTGCGTACGGCTGTGCACGAGGAGATCCCCCTCGCGGAGGCCGCCCGCGCTCACGCGGTCATCGAGCAGCGCCGGAACCTCGGCAAGGTCGTCCTGGTCCCCTGAGCGGGGAGCCGCATCCCACCTCACGGCGCGGCGACCCGCGCGATCGTCCGGCCACCCGGAGCCGGCGGTCCGGTGTGCGGTCGCCGCGAGCGTCGGGGACGAACCGCCCGGGGTGCTGGCCCGCCTGGCGGAGGACCCGGATCCCTCCGTGCGGTCATTCATCCCGACGAACGACCGTCTGCCGATGGAGCTCCTGCCTCAGTGCGGTGTGAGGGCCTCCCGGAATGACCTACGACCTGGCGGTCCGGGAAGGCGACCGGCCACCGGACGGCAGGCGCGCTCGCCGAACGTTCCGGGATCTGTACGAGCGCTACCCCGACGGTGAGATCGAGGTAGCTCCGTCGGAACGCACCACCGCCTATGTCGACGCGCTGCCCGAGCGGTGGTCCGACATCACCGAGGGCGAGGAGGAGACATCGCCCTGGTCGTGATCGGCTGGCCGAAGACCCGAACCGGTCCGTCCGCAACGCGATAGCGGCCCGGGAGGACACTCCGGCGGCACCCGTCTCACCGCCCCTGACCAGGGCACAGGCCGAGGCCCCGAGGCCGTTTTGACACCCCACAGGCCGAGTTGTAGAGTCAAACGGTTGCCTCGAACTGGACAAGTTCGGCAGCCCACCCCCAAGGAATGTAATTTCGTGTGGGGTGCACTCGACGCCTTCAGGAATCGGAAGCCGGGGAAATCCGGTGGAGAACTTCTGATAGAGTCGGAACCGCCGGAAAGGGAAAGCGCGAAAGCGAAAAACCTGGAAAGCGCCGAGGAAGTCGGACACGAAAGAGTCTGATAGAGTCGGAAACGCAAGAACAGAACGAAAGCCCGGAGGAAAGCCCGAGAGGGTGAGTACAAAGGAAGCGTCCGTTCCTTGAGAACTCAACAGCGTGCCAAAAATCAACGCCAGAAGTTGATACCCCGTCCACTTCGGTGGATGAGGTTCCTTTGAAAAAGACCTGTAAGGCTTCCTTGTGGAGCACTTGCAGGCAACAACACAGCGAGGACGTTGTGGCGCGTCGGTCTTATTCCGACATGATGCGCCCGCTCTAAGTGATGTGTGCACCCGATTACGGGTAAACATTCATGGAGAGTTTGATCCTGGCTCAGGACGAACGCTGGCGGCGTGCTTAACACATGCAAGTCGAACGATGAAGCCCTTCGGGGTGGATTAGTGGCGAACGGGTGAGTAACACGTGGGCAATCTGCCCTTCACTCTGGGACAAGCCCTGGAAACGGGGTCTAATACCGGATACCACTCCTGCCTGCATGGGCGGGGGTTGAAAGCTCCGGCGGTGAAGGATGAGCCCGCGGCCTATCAGCTTGTTGGTGGGGTAATGGCCCACCAAGGCGACGACGGGTAGCCGGCCTGAGAGGGCGACCGGCCACACTGGGAC
Organism: Streptomyces spororaveus; assembly: GCF_016755875.1. Taxonomy (NCBI): domain Bacteria; kingdom Bacillati; phylum Actinomycetota; class Actinomycetes; order Kitasatosporales; family Streptomycetaceae; genus Streptomyces; species Streptomyces spororaveus. The sequence continues at coordinate 4,680,303 of NZ_BNED01000005.1, forward strand.
TGAGACACGGCCCAGACTCCTACGGGAGGCAGCAGTGGGGAATATTGCACAATGGGCGAAAGCCTGATGCAGCGACGCCGCGTGAGGGATGACGGCCTTCGGGTTGTAAACCTCTTTCAGCAGGGAAGAAGCGAAAGTGACGGTACCTGCAGAAGAAGCGCCGGCTAACTACGTGCCAGCAGCCGCGGTAATACGTAGGGCGCAAGCGTTGTCCGGAATTATTGGGCGTAAAGAGCTCGTAGGCGGCTTGTCACGTCGGATGTGAAAGCCCGAGGCTTAACCTCGGGTCTGCATTCGATACGGGCTAGCTAGAGTGTGGTAGGGGAGATCGGAATTCCTGGTGTAGCGGTGAAATGCGCAGATATCAGGAGGAACACCGGTGGCGAAGGCGGATCTCTGGGCCATTACTGACGCTGAGGAGCGAAAGCGTGGGGAGCGAACAGGATTAGATACCCTGGTAGTCCACGCCGTAAACGTTGGGAACTAGGTGTTGGCGACATTCCACGTCGTCGGTGCCGCAGCTAACGCATTAAGTTCCCCGCCTGGGGAGTACGGCCGCAAGGCTAAAACTCAAAGGAATTGACGGGGGCCCGCACAAGCGGCGGAGCATGTGGCTTAATTCGACGCAACGCGAAGAACCTTACCAAGGCTTGACATATACCGGAAAGCATTAGAGATAGTGCCCCCCTTGTGGTCGGTATACAGGTGGTGCATGGCTGTCGTCAGCTCGTGTCGTGAGATGTTGGGTTAAGTCCCGCAACGAGCGCAACCCTTGTCCTGTGTTGCCAGCATGCCCTTCGGGGTGATGGGGACTCACAGGAGACCGCCGGGGTCAACTCGGAGGAAGGTGGGGACGACGTCAAGTCATCATGCCCCTTATGTCTTGGGCTGCACACGTGCTACAATGGCCGGTACAATGAGCTGCGATACCGTGAGGTGGAGCGAATCTCAAAAAGCCGGTCTCAGTTCGGATTGGGGTCTGCAACTCGACCCCATGAAGTCGGAGTCGCTAGTAATCGCAGATCAGCATTGCTGCGGTGAATACGTTCCCGGGCCTTGTACACACCGCCCGTCACGTCACGAAAGTCGGTAACACCCGAAGCCGGTGGCCCAACCCGTAAGGGAGGGAGCTGTCGAAGGTGGGACTGGCGATTGGGACGAAGTCGTAACAAGGTAGCCGTACCGGAAGGTGCGGCTGGATCACCTCCTTTCTAAGGAGCACAGTACCGATTGCAGACAAACGTTCTGCACGGTCAGCTCATGGGTGGAACGTTGATTAGTTGGCACGGTTTCTGAAACTCTCTGTAAGTACTGCTTCGGCGTGGAACACAGTGAAGTGGACGGGATCGTGCCTGGCACGTTGTTGGGTCCTGAAGGTACGGCCGTAAGGTCATGTCTTCAGTGCCGGCCCCAGTGAACTCGCCAGCTTGTCTGGTGGGGTGATGGGTGGCTGGTCGTTGTTTGAGAACTACACAGTGGACGCGAGCATCTGTGGCCAAGTTTTTAAGGGCGCACGGTGGATGCCTTGGCACCAGGAACCGATGAAGGACGTGAGAGGCCGCGATAGGCCCCGGGGAGCTGCCAACTGAGCTTTGATCCGGGGGTGTCCGAATGGGGAAACCCGGCAGTCGTCATGGGCTGTCACCCACTGCTGAACACATAGGCAGTGTGGAGGGAACGAGGGGAAGTGAAACATCTCAGTACCCTCAGGAAGAGAAAACAACCGTGATTCCGGGAGTAGTGGCGAGCGAAACCGGATGAGGCCAAACCGTATGCGTGTGATACCCGGCAGGGGTTGCGCATGCGGGGTTGTGGGAATTCTTTTGATCGGTCTGCCGGCCGGTCGGCGAGTCAGAAACCGTTGATGTAGTCGAAGGACATGCGAAAGGTCCGGCGTAGAGGGTAAGACCCCCGTAGACGAAACATCAGCGGCTTGCTTAAGAATCTCCCAAGTAGCACGGGGCCCGAGAAATCCCGTGTGAATCTGGCGGGACCACCCGCTAAGCCTAAATATTCCCTGGTGACCGATAGCGGATAGTACCGTGAGGGAATGGTGAAAAGTACCGCGGGAGCGGAGTGAAATAGTACCTGAAACCGTGTGCCTACAAGCCGTGGGAGCGTCGCCGTTGTTCTTCGGAACAACGGTCGTGACTGCGTGCCTTTTGAAGAATGAGCCTGCGAGTTAGCGGTGTGTAGCGAGGTTAACCCGTGTGGGGAAGCCGTAGCGAAAGCGAGTCCGAATAGGGCGATTGAGTTGCACGCTCTAGACCCGAAGCGGAGTGATCTAGCCATGGGCAGGTTGAAGCGGAGGTAAGACTTCGTGGAGGACCGAACCCACCAGGGTTGAAAACCTGGGGGATGACCTGTGGTTAGGGGTGAAAGGCCAATCAAACTCCGTGATAGCTGGTTCTCCCCGAAATGCATTTAGGTGCAGCGTCGTGTGTTTCTTGCCGGAGGTAGAGCACTGGATAGGCGATGGGCCCTACCGGGTTACTGACCTTAGCCAAACTCCGAATGCCGGTAAGTGAGAGCACGGCAGTGAGACTGTGGGGGATAAGCTCCATGGTCGAGAGGGAAACAGCCCAGAGCATCGACTAAGGCCCCTAAGCGTACGCTAAGTGGGAAAGGATGTGGAGTCGCAGAGACAACCAGGAGGTTGGCTTAGAAGCAGCCACCCTTGAAAGAGTGCGTAATAGCTCACTGGTCAAGTGATTCCGCGCCGACAATGTAGCGGGGCTCAAGCGTACCGCCGAAGTCGTGTCATTGCAGCAATAGGGCCAACGCCCGCTGTGATGGGTAGGGGAGCGTCGTGTGCCGGGTGAAGCAGCAGCGGAAGCTAGTTGTGGACGGTTCACGAGTGAGAATGCAGGCATGAGTAGCGATACACACGTGAGAAACGTGTGCGCCGATTGACTAAGGGTTCCTGGGTCAAGCTGATCTGCCCAGGGTAAGTCGGGACCTAAGGCGAGGCCGACAGGCGTAGTCGATGGACAACCGGTTGATATTCCGGTACCCGCTTTGAAACGCCCAATATCGAATCAGGCGATGCTAAGTCCGTGAAGCCGTTCCGGACCCTTCGGGGAAAGGAAAGTGGTGGAGCCGACGAACCAGACTTGTAGTAGGTAAGCGATGGGGTGACGCAGGAAGGTAGTCCAGCCCGGGCGGTGGTAGTCCCGGGGTAAGGGTGTAGGCCGAGGGGTAGGCAAATCCGTCCCTCATTAAGGCTGAGACCTGATGCCGAGCCGATTGTGGTGAAGTGGATGATCCTATGCTGTCGAGAAAAGCCTCTAGCGAGTTTCATGGCGGCCCGTACCCTAAACCGACTCAGGTGGTCAGGTAGAGAATACCGAGGCGTTCGGGTGAACTATGGTTAAGGAACTCGGCAAAATGCCCCCGTAACTTCGGGAGAAGGGGGGCCATCACTGGTGATCGGACTTGCTCCGTGAGCTGGGGGTGGCCGCAGAGACCAGCGAGAAGCGACTGTTTACTAAAAACACAGGTCCGTGCGAAGCCGTAAGGCGATGTATACGGACTGACGCCTGCCCGGTGCTGGAACGTTAAGGGGACCGGTTAGTGACCTTTCGGGGTTGCGAAGCTGAGAACTTAAGCGCCAGTAAACGGCGGTGGTAACTATAACCATCCTAAGGTAGCGAAATTCCTTGTCGGGTAAGTTCCGACCTGCACGAATGGCGTAACGACTTCTCGACTGTCTCAACCATAGGCCCGGTGAAATTGCACTACGAGTAAAGATGCTCGTTTCGCGCAGCAGGACGGAAAGACCCCGGGACCTTTACTACAGTTTGATATTGGTGTTCGGTTCGGCTTGTGTAGGATAGGTGGGAGACTTTGAAGCAGCCACGCCAGTGGTTGTGGAGTCGCCGTTGAAATACCACTCTGGTCGTGCTGGATGTCTAACCTCGGTCCGTGATCCGGATCAGGGACAGTGTCTGATGGGTAGTTTAACTGGGGCGGTTGCCTCCCAAAGGGTAACGGAGGCGCCCAAAGGTTCCCTCAGCCTGGTTGGCAATCAGGTGTTGAGTGTAAGTGCACAAGGGAGCTTGACTGTGAGACCGACGGGTCGAGCAGGGACGAAAGTCGGGACTAGTGATCCGGCGGTGGCTTGTGGAAGCGCCGTCGCTCAACGGATAAAAGGTACCCCGGGGATAACAGGCTGATCTTCCCCAAGAGTCCATATCGACGGGATGGTTTGGCACCTCGATGTCGGCTCGTCGCATCCTGGGGCTGGAGTCGGTCCCAAGGGTTGGGCTGTTCGCCCATTAAAGCGGTACGCGAGCTGGGTTTAGAACGTCGTGAGACAGTTCGGTCCCTATCCGCTGTGCGCGTAGGAATATTGAGAAGGGCTGTCCCTAGTACGAGAGGACCGGGACGGACGAACCTCTGGTGTGCCAGTTGTCCTGCCAAGGGCATGGCTGGTTGGCTACGTTCGGGAGGGATAACCGCTGAAAGCATCTAAGCGGGAAGCCTGCTTCAAGATGAGTATTCCCACCTCCTTGAGAGGGTAAGGCTCCCAGTAGACGACTGGGTTGATAGGCCAGATGTGGAAGCCCGGTAACGGGTGAAGCTGACTGGTACTAATAGGCCGAGGGCTTGTCCTCAGTTGCTCGCGTCCACTGTGTTAGTTCTGAAATAACGAACAGCTGTGTCCATGCCAGCGTGTTCAAATTTCATAGTGTTTCGGTGGTCATAGCGTTAGGGAAACGCCCGGTTACATTCCGAACCCGGAAGCTAAGCCTTTCAGCGCCGATGGTACTGCAGGGGGGACCCTGTGGGAGAGTAGGACGCCGCCGAACAATCATTGTGGGAAAGCCCCGCACCTTATGGTGCGGGGCTTTTCTGCGTTCACGGTCGGAATGCGGAGCCGGAAACCGGATGAGCCGGCTGCGGCCCCGTGATTAAGATCCCGAGCATGAGCGATGACTACGTGATCAGGGCTGTACGGGGCGACGAGTGGGAGAAGGTCAAGGAGCTGCGATTGGTGGCGCTCCGCGATCCGGCTGCGGCCGTGGCCTTTCTGGAGACCGAGGAAGGTGCCCTGGCGCAGGCCGATGAGTTCTGGCAGCAGCGTGCCGCGGGTGCCGCCGAAGGGCGGGGTGCCCGGCAGTTCGTCGCCGAGGCCGGTGACGGGCGGTGGGTCGGGTCCGTGACCCTGCTCATCGAGGCGCAGGGCGGCACCGACTACTTCGGTGAGGCCATCGAGCAGCAGCAAGGCCACATGGTCGGGGTGTTCGTACGGCCCGAGCAGCGGGGAAGCGGGCTCGTGGAGAGGCTGTTCGACGCCGCGCTGGACTGGGCCTGGTCGCTGGAGGAGCCGGCGACTGAGCGGGTGCGGCTGTTCGTGCACGAGGACAACCAGCGGGCGGAGAGCTTCTACCGGCGCTACGGGTTCGAGGCCAGCGGACTGCTGATACCGCTGGAGACGGGTGCCAAGGAGCGGGAGTACGTCTACTCGCGGCCGGCTGAGCCCGCTGCGTCCGTCTGAGGACGGAGGAGGACACTCCGGTCGAGGAGCGGTTCCTGTCGGTCGAGTGCCGTTGCCGATGAGACCGCTCTGACGGCTTTCGGCCAGCCGGTGTCCCTCTAGGGGAGGGCGGCGTCCGGCCAGCGGGAGCGGGCCTGGTCGCGGCTGCGGCACTGGGCGAGCAGGGGGAGCGTTCCCTCGGCCAGGAGTTCTGGGAGCTGGGGGATCGGGGCCACGGCGGCGACGTCGTCCAGCACCAGGGACAGTGGTGGGTCGAGCCGACCGTGGGATGACCGTGCGGCCATGCGGCGGCCGTGCTCGACCACGTGAGAGGCGAGTGCGGTGAGCAGGGGCATCGCACCCGGGTGGGTGCGGGGATCCTCCAGAGCTTCACCCACCAAGTAAAGGGTTCCCCCTTCGGCGACGAATGATGCCAAGGCGAGGGCATCGGCCCGGTTGGGATTGCAGGCCTCGCGGATGTGGATCGAGGTCAGGCAGGAGAGGGCACGGGCCGTCAGGTTCTGGGCGAGCTCACGGCGTTCGGGGTGGGCGGTGAGGGCGCTCTCCAGCTCGCCGGCCGCACCGGGGGCGGCCTGCGGGTGGGTGCGCAGGACGCGGACCGGGTCCTGGGCGCTGTTGCCCTGGGCCCAGCGGTGGAGCAGCTTGAACGGGCGGTCGTCCAGGGCGGCCGCCTGGAGCCAGCTGCGCAGGAGGGTTTCCGCGGTGTCGGCCACCGCGGCGTCCATGCGGGCCTGGGGGCGTACGGGGGCCAGCAGGGCGATCGCGCGTGCGGCGGCGGTGTCGCGGTCGGCGCAGCCCTCGGCCGGGTTCCAGTGCATGCGGGCCGGGGTGTCGCACAGGTGGGAAGGGTCGTAGAGGAGGACCGGGCCGAGCTTGGCGCGGGCGTCCTTGGTCTCGGCCCAGAGGGTGGGCGAGGAGGTCACGATGAGGGCTGAGCCCTCGGTCTCCCGGATGCGGTGGGTGGCGGCGTGGAGGCGGTCGTTGGGGCCGGCGTAGGCGAGGCCGTCGGCCGGCGCCTGCGGGACGGGGGCTGCCGTTGCCGTCGCCGTTGCCGTGGTCGCCGCCGCCGCCGTTGGCTGGGGCGCGTAGCCGAAGCCGTAGCGGTAGGCCTCGTCGGAGGGTGCGGCGCCGTGGCCGGGGGCGCTGCCCCCGGACCCCCGCGCCTCAAACGCCGGCGAGGCTGAAAGATCGGGGCTCCGCCCCGGGCCCCGCGCCTCAAACGCCGGCGAGGCTGGCTGTGCCGGCTGGGCTGGCTGTGACGCCGGGGCTGGGGTGGGTTGCGCGGGTGGGGTGGCCGGTTCGGGTTCGGTGTGGTGTTTGGCCAGGGCGCGGCGGGACTTGGTGCGGGCGATGACGCCGATGGCGAAGACGGTGAGTACGAACATCACCAGGAGCTGGCTGACGAACAGGCCCCAGAACAGGCCCCAGCCCGACAGGGCCGCCGGGTCGGTGTCCGGCCAGGCGGCGGGGATGTCGTGCGGCTGCGCTATCAGGGCGCGGACGGCCCCCGGGGTCCGGGTGAAGGTGACCGTGTCGGGCCAGGTGCCGTTCGCGAAGACGGCGGCGAGGCCGGTGGCCGACCAGACGAGGACGGCGAGGCCGAGGAGGAAGGCCAGGAGGCCGACCAGCAGGCCGTCCGGGATGCCGCCGCCGCGCGCGGCGGGCTCCGTACGTCTTGCGTCGTGCATGGTCAGGCCACCGTGGTCGCGGAACCGGGGCCGCCACGGCGGCGTTCGATGGACAGGGCCCGTTCCTCCGCCTCCAGTTCGGCGGCGAGCATGTCGGCGGGGAGGCGGGCGGGGGCGGACGACTCGGTCATGGCGCGGTCCGTGAAGACGAGGGGGCGTTCGGCTTCGGTGATCAGGTGTTTGACCACCTGGACGTTGCCGTTGACGTCCCAGACGGCGATGCCGGGCGTGAGGGTGGGGATGATTTCCACCGCCCAGCGGGGCAGGCCCAGGACCCGGCCCGTGGCTCGGGCCTCGTCCGCCTTCTGGGCGTAGATCGTTCTGGTCGAGGCCATCTTGAGGATGGCTGCGGCCTCGCGGGCCGCCGCTCCGTCGACGACGTCGGAGAGGTGGTGGACGACGGCGACGAAGGACAGGCCGAGGCGGCGGCCGAACTTCAGCAGGCGCTGGAACAGCTGCGCCACGAACGGGCTGTTGATGATGTGCCAGGCCTCCTCGACCAGGAAGATGCGCTTCTTCCGGTCGGGGCGGATCCAGGTGTGCTCCAGCCAGACGCCGACGATCGCCATGAGGATCGGCATCGCGATGGAGTTGCGGTCGATGTGGGAGAGGTCGAAGACGATCAGGGGGGCGTCGAGGTCGATGCCGACGGTGGTGGGGCCGTCGAACATGCCGCGCAGGTCGCCGTCGACGAGGCGGTCGATGACGAGCGCGACGTCGAGGCCCCAGGCCCGGACATCGTCTATGTCGACGTTCATCGCGTGCGCGGATTCAGCCTCGGGGTGGCGCAGTTGCTCGACGATGTCGGTGAGGACGGGCTGGCGGTCGCGGATGGTGTCGACGACGTAGGCGTGGGCGACCTTGAGGGCGAAGCCGGCGCGTTCGTCGAGGCCGTGGCCCATGGCGACTTCGATGATGGTCCGGAGCAGCGCGAGCTGTCCGGTCGCGGTGATGGCCGGGTCGAGGGGGTTGAGGCGGATCCCGTCGTCGTTGGCGGCGATGGGGTCCAGGCGGATGGGGGTTATCCCCAGCTGCTGGGCGATCAGGTTCCACTCGCCGACGCCGTCCTCGCCCTGGGCGTCGAGGACGACGACCTGGCGGTCCTTGAAGCGGAGCTGGCGCAGGACGTAGGTCTTCTCCAGGGCTGATTTTCCGTTTCCGGATTCGCCGAGGACCAGCCAGTGGGGGGCCGGGAGCTGTTGGCCGTACAGCTGGAAGGGGTCGTAGATGTAGCCCTTGCCGCTGTAGACCTCGCGGCCGATGATGACGCCGGAGTCGCCGAGTCCGGGGGCGGCGGTGGGCAGGTAGACGGCTTGCGCCTGCCCGGTGGAGGTGCGGACGGGCAGGCGCGTGGTTTCGACTTTGCCGAAGAGGAAGCTGGTGAAGGCGTCCGTCAGGGCGGACATGGGATCTCGCATGGGCGGCACTTCCCTCCAGCTAGCGTCGGATGCCGGTGGCGAACGGCAAGGTGTTGACGAAGGCACGGTGGTGCTCGCGGTCGCACCATTCCAGCTTCAGGTAGGACTTGCCGGCGGAGGCGCGGATCGTCCGCTTGTCGCGGGCGAGGGCCTCCGGCGAACGCGAGGACACCGTGATGTACCCGACGAGGTTGACTCCGGCAGCGCCGCTGGCGAGATCTTCACCTCTTTGGTCGAGCCGGCCGTGGGCGGCGATGTCGCGGGGGTCGACGGTGCGGTTCATCTTGGCGGCGCGGGAGGCGTCGGCCTCGTCGTTGGTCTTCTCGGTGAGCATGCGCTCGATGGCGACCTCGGTGGGCTCCAGGTCCATGGTGACGGCGACCGTACGGATCACGTCGGGGGTGTGGACGAGCAGCGGGGCGAGGAAGTTCACGCCGACGGGGGTCATGGGCCATTCCTTGACCCAGGCGGTGGCGTGGCACCAGGGGGCGCGGGTGGAGGACTCGCGGGTCTTGGCCTGGAGGAAGGTGGGTTCCACGGCGTCGAGCTCGGCGGGCCAGGCGTTGCGCTTGGTCATGGCCTGGATGTGGTCGATGGGGTGGTCCGGGTCGTACATGGAGTGCACGAGGGAGGAGAGACGGCCCTGGCCGAGGGGCTGGCGGACGCGGATGTCGGCCTCGGCGAGGCGGGCGCAGATGTCGGTGAGCTCGCGGGCCATGACGATGGCGAGGCCGGCGTCGCGGTCGAGCTTGCGGCCCTTGTGGGGGGTGCCGGCGCGGGCGATGGCGTTGGCCTCGGCGGCGAGTTCGCGCGTGTAGTGCATGCAGGCGACGAGGTAGGCGCGGTGCTGCTCGGAGGAGGTGGACACCATCGACTGGAGCTGGTCGTAGGAGTCGCGGAGCCAGCCGGGGGCCTGGGTGTCGCCGCGCTGGGCGACGTCCTTGGCGTGTGCGTCGGGGTCGGCGGGGAGGGTGCGGGCGAGCATCTGGAGGCGGGTGACGAAGCCGTCGCCGTTGGCCACGTGCTTGAGGAGGGTGCCGAAGCGGTCGACGAGGGCTTCCTGGTCCTCGCTGTCGCGCAGGCCGACGCCGGGGCCCTCGATCTCGATGGCGGCGGTGACGGTGCGGCGGTCCGCGTGGAGGAGGACGGCGATCTCGTCGGGGCCGAAGGGGGCGGCGAGCCAGTTGATGCGGCCGATGCCGGGGGGCGGGCCGACCTCGACCTCGCGGCCGTCGGAGCCGCGGATGCCGGCTTCCATGGCGCCGGAGCGGTAGGTGGTGCCGCGGCGCAGGGTGCGCTTGTAGCTGCGGCTGATCTCGAACCAGCGGTAGAAGGTCCTGCCCTTGTACGGGACGTAGACGGCGGCGAGCGCGATCATGGGGAAGCCGGCGAGGCTGACGATGCGCAGGGTGAGGTCGGGGACGAGCAGTCCGCTCATCATGCCGAAGAACGCCCCGGCGATGATCAGGGCGATCTCGCCGGTCTCGCGGTTCTTGCCGACGATCGCGTTGGGCCGGGCGCGGCCGATGAGATACGTGCGGCGGGGCGCGACCGGGTGCAGCTGGTGGGACTGGGTCGTCAACGCCCGTCACCTCCTGTGTTCCTCGTACTCGAACTCGTGCGGGGCGGGGGTGCGGCGGAGGGGACAGATCCGCCGCCGGCCCCGCCGCCGGAGGTGGGTCGGCTGCTGTGGGCGGCCACGCCTCCGGAGATGGGGTTGGCGGGGCGGGGCGCGTTGTTGCCGCCGCTGCCGCCGTCGCCGCGGTGGGCGCCGCGGCTGCTGTGGGTCTTGATGCCCTGCGAGACGAGGGAGGCCGGGGAGCTGATGACGGCGGCCGCCTGGGCGCCGTCGGTGGCCTTGCTGCGGTTGGAGCGGGCGGAGGCGATCTCGTCGCCGAAGCCGGGGACGAAGCGGTAGATCATGGCGGAGGCGAAGATCGCCAGGAGGATGATCGCGAGGCCGGTGACGACGGCGGAGAAGGCGTTGGGGCCCTTCTCGCCGGTCAGGGCGCCCGCGAGGCCGAGGACGATGACGATGACCGGCTTCACGAGGATGACGGCGATCATGATGCCGGCCCAGCGGCGGACGTGGCCCCAGAGGTTGCGGTCGACGAGCCCGGAGTACACGACGACGCCGAGGAGGGCGCCGACGTAGAGGAGGGCGGCCCGGATGAACAGCTCCAGGTAGAGCACGCCGGCGGCGAGGACGGTGACGAGCGCGACGACGATCAGCATGATCGGGCCGCCGCCGATGTCGTCGCCCTTCTTGAGGGCTTCGGAGAACGAGCCGAAGAAGACGTCGGTCTGGCCGCCGGTGGCGGAGGCGATGACGGCGGTGACGCCGTCGGTGGCGGAGACGACGGTGTAGAGGATCAGGGGGGTGAAGGCGGAGGCGAGGACGGTGAGCCAGAGGAAGCCGATGGCTTCGGACATGGCGGTGGTGAGGGGGACGCCGCGGACGGCTCGCTTGGCGACGGCGAAGAGCCAGAGGACGAGGGTGAGGATGGTGGAGGCGGCGAAGACGACGGAGTACTGCTTGAGGAAGGCGGGGTTGGTGAAGTCGACCTCGGCCGAGCCCTTCACCGCTTCGCTGAGCTTGCCGACGATCCAGGAGGCGGCGTCGGCGCAGCCGCGGGCGAGGGAGGCGAGGGGGTTGAGGGCGTCGGTGGGGTCGGTGGGGGCGAGACCGGGGCCTCCGCCGGTTCCGCCGTTGCCGCGTTCGCAGTATTCCTTGGCCGGGCCCCGGATCAGGTCGCAGGGGTTGTTGGGCGTCGCCGCGGGAGTCGGTGTGGGTGCAGGTGTGGGTGCGGCCACCGCGGGCGTGGCCAGGAGGGCAACGGTGGTCTGCACGGCGGCGAGGACGGCCGCGAAGGACAGGATGCGACGGCTAGCGTGCATAGGTGAGCCCCCCGAACTGCGATACGGCGGCGGCCATCTCTTCGGCGGTGGCGGCACGCTGGTCCTGGCCCACGGGAGCGGGACCGTCCTTCTGCGAGAAGTCGGCGATGCGCCAGTCGCCGTCGATCCAGCGCAACTCGAACGTGCTCGTGTACCAGCTCTCGGTGACCGGGTTCTTCGAGCCCTCGCCTGCGAGGCCGAAGAGGGTCGAGTGCCAGACCGACACGGACGCGGCGTCCGCGCTGTACTTCTCGACCTTGGTCCCCACCGGATTCGTCCGGGAGATGAAGGTCAGCCCCTTCGGTGCCTTGCCGGCGGCATCGAGGCCGATTCGCGCCAGGAACTCCGCATCGGTGTAGACGCTGTCCAGGCCCGTCTGTCGCGCGGCGGCGACGTCCGGAGCGTATACGGCCTGGACGATGGCTCCTCTTCGAGCCGTGCTGAACATGCCGTCCGAGCCGAGCGCCGCCGCGTAGTTGGCGGCGGCCGACTGTGCGCCCTGTTCGTCGTGGGCGAAGCCCTTGGGGATGGCTGCGGATTTGCCCGTCACCGGGTTCGTGCCCGTGGCCGCCGTGGAGGAGTCCGTCGGGGGTTTGTCCGAGGCGGGGTCCGAGGGGGTTTCCGGGGCGGAGTTGGCGAAGGCGATGGCCGCGATCAGGAGGACCACCACGCCGACCACGGTGATCAGGCTGCGGGAGGTGCGCGGGGTGCGGCGGGAGGGGCCGAACGGGTCGGCCGGGGAGTCCGGGAGGCGGGTGCGGGTCTGGCCGGTGCCGCCGACCTCGCCGCCGTAGCCGCCGGCGCCGCCGTACTGGTCGTCGTTGCTCATTCGGTGTCCGCCCCCTCCGCGTCGTACGACGGTAGCGCTGGTTCCCGCGTGGATGTGGTGTGGTGATGCGTCATCGGCTACGGGGCCCGGCGCACGGCCCGGCTAGACGGCCATCCCGTAGACGATGGTGAACAGCGTCCCGAGGGAGCCGATGATGAAGACTCCGGTCAGCCCGGCCACGATCAGGCCCTTGCCCTGTTCCGCGCTGAACGTGTCGCGCAGGGCGGTCGCGCCGATGCGCTGTTTGGCCGCCCCCCAGATGGCGATGCCCAGGCAGAGCAGGATGGCGACGGCCATGACCACCTCGATCATGACCTTCGCTTCGTTGCCGAGACTGCCGAAAGGCCCCCAGTTCGGGGCGATTCCGCCGATGATGGTGGTGATGTCGCCCTTTTCGGCTGCCAGGATCATGTAACTCACCGCCCCTGTATGGGTAGTTCCGGAAGCCCCTGCCCGACGGCAGGGGTTACGCACTATCTTCGCTGATGAAACCGCCGCCGTCGTCGACTTGACGGCTCTCTTTACCCGATCTCGCGGCCCGCGCTTCGCTTCCGCGCTCTGACCTGGGCAGCGGCGGGTGTGCGGGCGAGAACATGCGGTCACTCTGTGTATCACGAGGGGTGACGCCGGACACTGATTTGTCGACCCGGCGTTCGGAGGGTGGGGTCAGGGGCCGCCGTTCGGAGCAGTGGTGTGGCGTGTCGTTGGGCCGACCCGCCGACACGCGTCGGATGGTCCTTCGGTCGTTTCATCGGTGCGCGCGAGTGTGGCGGCCGAGTTGTCAGTGGGGTGCGGCAGGCTGGGGAGCATGACGACTCCATGGACTCTCGCGGACCTTGAGGCGGCCATCCGGGCGGGATGGTCGGCCGAGACCTGTGAGCCCTCCGACATTTCCCGCATTCCGTGGACCGCGGAGAATCCGGCCTGGGGGCACTGCGACATCACCGCGCTGGTGGTGCAGGACCTCGTGGGCGGGGACCTGATGCTGGGCGAGGTGTTCCACGAGGGCCGGCAGGAGGGCTACCACTGGTGGAACCTGATGCCCGGGGGCATCCGGATCGATCTGACGCGGGAGCAGTTCCGGCGGGGCGAGACGGTCACGCCGGGGCGGATCGTGAAGCGCCCGGCCGGGCGGCTGCGCAGGCGGTGGGAGGAGTACCAGCTGCTCCGGCAGCGGGTCATCGACAAACTGGGGCCGTTGCCGGGGGCGATGGTGACGCGGGACGGGCGGCGGCTCGCCTATACGGACTTCGGGGGGCCGGGTGCGCCGCTGCTGGCCCTGCACGGGCACTTCGACGAGGGGGCGGGGGCCTTCGAGCGCCTGGCCCGGGAGCTGGGTCCGGCGTGGCGGGTGATCGCCCTGGACCAGCGGGGGCACGGGAGGTCCGACCGGGCGGCGGAGTACACGCGGGACGGGTACGTGGCGGATGCGGAGGCCCTGCTGGAGCAGCTGGGGCTGGGGCCGGCGGTGGTGCTGGGGCATTCGCTCGGCGGGGTCAATGCCTACCAGCTCGCGGCGCGGCGGCCCGATCTGGTGCGGGCGGTGGTGGTCGAGGACATCGGGGCCGTGGTCGACGGCGACCTGTCGTACACGCGGGAGTGGCCGCGGCGGGCCGAGACCAGGGCCGGGTTCCTGGCGGGGGTGGGGAGTGCGGCGCCGTATCTGGAGCGGTCGCTGCAGGAGTATCCGGACGGGTGGGGGACCGTGTTCGAGGTGGAGGACATGGTGGAGTCCCAGCGGCGGCTGAACGGCGACCACTGGGACGACTGGCTGGAGGTGCGGCAGCCGACGCTGCTGGTGCGGGGGGACCGGAGCGGGGTGCTGTCGGCCGAGCACGCGCGGGAGATGACGGTGCGGAGGGCGGGGGTGCGGTTGGTGGAGTTGCCGGCGGGGCATGCGGTGCGGGTCGGGGACCCGGAGGGGTTCTTCGCTGCCGTGCGGGGGTTTTTGGCGCGGGTGTGAGTGCGGTGGGTTGGCGGCCGGGGGGTGCGGATCGGCCCGGGGCGGGTGCGGCGCCGTTGCCGGGGCTCCGCCCCAGACCCCGCGCCTCAAACGCCGGCGGGGCTGAAGAGGATCGCCTCAAACGCCGTCGGGGCTCTGAAAGATCGCCTCGGGTGGGTGCGTCAGGTCCAGTGGGTGGGGCGGGTGAGGGACGGGGGGATTCGGGTGGTGGGGTCGCCCTGGGCCGCGTTCAGCTGGGGCTGGGTGAGGAAGACGGCTTCGCGCAGGTCCGCGCCGCGGAGGTCGGTGTCGCGCAGGTCCGCGCCGATCAGGTCGGCCGTGCGGAGGTCGGCGCGGGTGAGGTCGGCGGCGATCAGGTAGGCACCGCGGAGGTTCGCGCCGCGGAGGTCGGCTCCGGAGAGGCGGGCGCCCATCAGGTCGGCTCCGCGGTGGTTCTTCTTGCGGCCCGGCACCTTCGCCCGAACGAGTTCGCTGGTCTTCAGGAGCAGGGTGTTGATCCGCTGCCGGAGCGGGCCGACGTCCAGGCCGGCCAGGGCCTGCGCGTCGGCGCGGGTCCACTCCTCGGTCTCCGCCAGGGCGCGGCGCAGGTCCGCGTGGACCGGGGCGGCGGCCGGCAGGGTCAGGGCCTCGCTGACGTAGAAGAGCAGCTCGTGGAGTTGCCGCAGTACCGGGAAGACCTCGAACATCTGGCGGGCCGTGCCGGGGTGGGTGCGCCAGTCGCGGCCGCCGAAGGTGACCTGGGAGGTCTGCTGTCCCGCGCCGAAGCAGTCGAAGACGGTGCAGCCCTGGAATCCGCTGTCGCGCAGCCGGGTGTGGATGCCGCAGCGGAAGTCCTGCTGGAGGTTGGCGCAGGGGGTCCCGGCGGGCTTGTTCACGGCGAAGTCGTTGGACTTGGCGAAGGGGAGGGCCACGCAGCAGAGCGCGAAGCAGTTCGCGCAGTCGGCCTGCAGGACGGGGAGCGGGGCGGGGGCGGGGGCGGCGGGGGTACTCGGCACGTCGTCCATTGTCGCCTGTCGGGCCGGTGCCCCCGGTTGTCCGGAGGGGCTTGATCCACGGGGCGGTGGCGGTGAGCATCCCCGTATGACAGAAGTGATCGCAGTCGCCGTCATCACCCTCCTCGCCGTGATCAGTCCCGGCGCCGATTTCGCCATGGTGGTCCGCAACAGCTACCTCTACGGGCGCCCCACCGGCCTGTTCGCCGCGGCCGGTGTCGCGGCCGGCGTGCTGGTCCACGTCTCCTACACGATGCTCGGGGTCGGTCTGCTGATCGCCTCCTCCACGGCGCTGTTCACCGTGATCAAGCTGGCGGGTGCGGCCTATCTGGTGTGGATCGGGATACGCACCTTCCGGGCGCGGGCCGAGGTGACCGTGGACCTGGAGTCGAAGCCGCAGCTGACCCGGCTGGGGGCCATGCGGTCGGGTTTCCTGACCAATGTCCTCAATCCGAAGACGACGCTGTTCGTGGTGTCGACCTTCACGCAGGTGGTGAACCCGGATACGCCGGTGTGGCAGCAGGCGGGCTACGGGCTGTTCATGTCGGCGGCGCACCTGGGCTGGTTCGGGGCGGTGGCGCTGTTCTTCTCCGTGCCGCGGCTGCGCGACCGGATGCTGAAGGCGCAGAAGGCGCTGAACCGGGCCATCGGGTCGGTGCTGGTGGGGCTGGGGGTGGGGCTGGGGTTCGCCCGCTGAGTCGGTCGCAGGGGTCTGGTGGCCGGGGTTACCTGTCGGTAGCGTGGCCGGTATGGGTGTTGCCGAGGTGTACGAGGGTCAGGGTCACGAGGGGTTCTTCGAACGGGTCGACGCCGGGCGGTTCCTGGCCACCGAGTACACGCGGGGGCCGTGGGACCCGGGCTCGCAGCACGCCGGGCCGCCGGCCGCGCTGCTGGGGCGGGCCGTCGAGGAGCGGCCGGGTGCGCGTACGGACATGCGGATCGCCCGGATCACGTACGAGATCCTGCGGCCGGTGCCGATCGGCGAGCTGGAGATCACCACCAGTGTGCTGCGGGCCGGTCGCGGGACCGAGGTGGTCGAGGCGGCCCTCGCGCCGGCGGGCGGCGCGCCCGTCATGCTGGCGCGGGCCCTGCGGATCCGGATGGCCGAGGAGGCCGTACCGGCCGTGCTCCCGGGGCCGCAGCTGCCGCCGCCCGGGGAGGTGGAGGTGACGCCGTTCTTCCCGGTGCCGTGGGAGACCGGCTACCACTCGGCCATGGAGACCCGGTTCACCGAGGGCGCTTTCGTCGAACTGGGCCCCGGCACCTGCTGGATGCGGATGAAGGTGCCGCTCGTCGCCGGGGAGGAGACCAGGCCGCTGGACCGGGTGCTGATCGCCGCCGACTCGGGGAACGGGATCAGCTCGGTGATGGACTTCGGGCGGTACGTCTTCGTCAACGGCGACCTGACCGTCCACCTGCACCGCCATCCGGTGGGCGAGTGGGCGTGCGTGGAGGCCCGTACGAGTGTGGACGCGGCCGGGATCGGGCTCGCGGACGCGCGGCTGCACGACGAGAAGGGCCCCATCGGGCGGAGTGCGCAGAGTCTGTTCGTGGCACCGCGATAGCGGACGCCCCGACAGCCCAACCCCCTTGTCAGGGGCTGGGCATGCGTGTGGCAGGCTCATGCGGATGGAGGCCCTGAGAGACACGGATCCCGCGCACATCGGAGCGCAGGCACTGCTGGCCCGGCTCGGCGCCGGTGGCATGGGGCAGGTGTACCTCGGGCGGTCGCCGGGTGGTCGTCTGGTCGCCATCAAGGTGATCAAGGAAGAGATCACCGGGCATCCGGAGGCCCTCGCGAGGTTCCGCCGGGAGGCCGAGACGGTCCGCGCGGTGCGCTCCGCGTACACCGCGAACCTGATCGACGCGTCGCTGGCGGCGCCGCCCTACTGGCTCGCCACCGAGTACGTGGCCGGGCCCACCCTGAGCCACGCGGTGCGCGCGTACGGCCCCCTGCCCGCCGCCGCGTGCCGCAGGCTGTTCGCCGCGCTGGCGGAGGGCCTGGCCAGCGTGCACGCGTACGGGGTGACGCACCGGGACCTCAAGCCGCAGAACGTCATCCTGGGCGCGCAGGGTCCGCAGCTCATCGACTTCGGCATCGCCAAGGGCGTGGCGGAGACGGCTCTGACGCAGGCCGGCACCGCCCCGGGCACTCCCGGCTACACGGCTCCCGAGGTCCTGCTGCGGGGAGAGGTGGCGGATGCCGCGGACGTGTTCGCGCTGGGCGCCACGATCGCCTACGCGGCGACCGGCCGGGCGCCGTACGGGACGGGGGACCCGAACACCGTCAACTTCCGTGCGGTCCACGGCGAGATCGACATCGAGGGTGTGGAGCCGGACCTGGCCGCGCTCGTCACGTCCTGCGTGGCGGCCCAACCGGGGGACCGGCCCGTGCTCGCCGAGATCATCCGGCGTTGCGCGGTGGACTCGGCGCTGGTCGACGACCCGGTGTACGCGGCGCTGACGGCGACCGCGGGCGGGGCCGCGCAGGTGCCGGGACTGCCGTCCACCATCGGTCCGGGGCTGCCGGCCGGCTACGTGCCGACGTACGTACCCGCCGGCCAGGTCCAGGGCCAGGGGCAGGTCCAGGGCCAGGGACAGAACCAGGACCACAACCAGGGGCAGGGCACCGGCGGGTCGCGGGTGCCGCGCTGGGCGCTGGCGGCCGTGAGCGGTCTGGTGGCGGGCGGCCTCGTCACGGGCGGGTACCTCTTCCTCAAGGACGAGGACGGCAAGGACGGCAAGGTGGCCGCGGGAGCGCCGCCGGCCGGCGGCACGGCGAGCGCTCAGGCCACACCCGGCGTCCCGGCCGGGCCGTCCGGTTCCGGCCGGCCCGCGTCGAGCCCCCCGCCCTCCTCCCAGGGCGGCTCCGGCGGGTCGGGGTCCGTGCCGGACCACATCGAGCCGAACAAGGTGTCGCGGGACCTGTGGACCAGTGGTGGTCCGGGCGGCGGGGGCTGCAGCCTGCCCGCGGAGGAGCGGGCGGAGTTCCTGGTGGGTTCCGTGGTCGACGCCGACGACCCGGCGGCGAAGACGGTCACGGGCAAGGTCAAGATCCACGTCTACCTGAAGCCGTACAACACGGAGAAGGGTCCCTACGCCGTCTCCGTCGGGGTCAAGGCTCCGCACGAGATCGACGAGAGCACCCAGCGTCCGTACGACTTCGTCCGCGACTACAACCACGGCATCGGTTACACCAGCAAGCCCGTCGATCTCAAGGACCAGGCGACGGGCGGCGACGTGGAGCTCACGTATCCGGACGACTTCGCCACGCAACTGGTGGACAACGAGGGGACCACGAAGAAGTTTCCGGCCATCCCGCTCGCCAACGATCCCGGTGACTGGACCGTGCTGGTCTACCGGGTCCGGGGCGTCAAGGAGTACAGCTCCATCTACTGCACCGGCTTTCCGGTGAAATAGTGCCGGGTCTGGCCGACGAATCCACTGTCAGGTGACGTTCCATGAGGCAGTGTTGACGAGTGCGCAAGTTCTGGATGGCAAGCGGGCTCGGGATCGGTGTGTGCCTGACCTTCGTGGCGCTGCTCGTCGTCGGCACGTACTCGGCGGCGGCGGGGATCGCGAACAGCGGCAGGCAGGGTGCCGTCGGACTGGTCAAGGGGTCGGTGCCGGCGATCTATCAGCCGCTGGTGGAGAAGTGGGGAAACCTCTGCCCCGCTCTCAACCCGGCTCTGCTGGCAGCGCAGCTCTACACCGAGAGCGGCTGGAAGCCCGACGTGGTGAGTCACGCCGACGCGCGCGGTATCGCCCAGTTCATCCCCGGTACCTGGGCCACGTACGGCATCGACGGCGACGGTGACGGCGATCGTGACATCTGGGACCCCAAGGACGCCATCCCTTCGGCCGCTTCGTACGACTGCCAACTCGCCAAGGACGTCGCCCAAGTTCCCGGGGATCGTTCCGACAATATGCTCGCCGCCTACAACGCCGGGCCCTACCGCGTGATCAAGGCCGGGGGCGTGCCTCCGATCAGCGAGACGCAGGGCTATGTGAAGTCCATCCGGGCCCTGGAGAAGAGCTTCGCGCGGCCCGTCGGGCGGGTGGCGCCCTCGCAACAGGCTGCCGGGGCGATCTACTTCGCGCAGAAGCAGCTGGGGACGCCGTATCTGTGGGGTGGAAACGGGACGCCCGATCAGGACGGGCGGTTCGACTGTTCCGGATTGACCAAGGCCGCGTACGAGACCGTCGGGATCGAGTTGCCGCGCGTGGCGAACGACCAGTACAACGCCGGGCCGCATCCTTCGCGCGATCAACTCCTGCCCGGAGACCTGGTCTTCTTCTCCGACGATCTGACGAATTCCCGGGAGATCCGGCACGTCGGGCTCTACGTGGGTGGCGGGTACATGATCAACGCCCCTTACACCGGTGCCGTGATCCGGTTCGACAAGATCGACACCCCGGACTACTTCGGCGCGACGCGCGTGACCAAGGACGGTGCGGAAGCCCTTCCGGACCGCTCCGCCGCAGGTCGGCCCGCATGGCAACTCTCCGTGAAGTAAAGGCCCTGAGCTGCGACGATGAGTCACTCTTCGATAACGTTGGAGTGATCATTCCGTGGAGAATGGAACGTAGGAGCCAGAACGGGCGTTCCATGGGCGCGGGGGTTGATCAAGTGGGGGTGGAGGGGCGCACACAGGGGTGCGTCCCACAGGAGAACCACGGCAAGGGCAAGGGGCCGCATCACCATGGCTGGACTCACAACAGGTGGGCCGAACGTGGATGTCAGCCTGCTGTACGAGATCAACGGAGCGGCCCGGCACGCTCCGGCCTGGCTGGACCGGGTCGTGGGCTTCGCCGGGGAGTACGGGATCCTGCTGGCCCTGGTGCTCCTGGTCCTGTGGTGCTGGCGCGGCGCCCGCCGGCAGGACGAGGCCACCGCCGTCGAGACCTGCGCCGGGCTCGTCTGGGCCCCGCTGGCCGCCGGGCTGGCGCTGCTCGTGAATGTGCCGCTGCGTGAATTCGTCGGGCGGCCGAGGCCGTTCCGTCAGCACGAGGGCCTGCACGTGCTCGACCCCGGCTTCGGCTGGGGGCTCGGACGCACCGAGTTCTCCTTCGTCAGCGGCCACACCACCCTCGCGATGGCCCTGGGCGTAGGCCTGTTCGTGGCGAACCGGAAGTACGGCCTCGTGGGGATCGGGCTGGCGTTCGCCGAAGGCCTGTGCCGGGTGTACATGGGCATCCACTACCCGACCGACGTCATCGGCGGCCTCGCGCTCGGCACCGCCGTGGTGCTCATGCTCGCGCCGCTCGCGATGGCCGTGCTGACCCGGATGGTGCGGGCGGTGGCCCGCTCCCGGCGCGCCGGCCGGCTCGTACGATCCAAGAACCCCGCGCTGCCCCGGCCCGTCGGCCTGCCGCAGGCGCAGACCCCGCCCGCGCACGAGAGCGACCTCGCCGCCTGACACCGCGGTGGCGGTGCGGGCGCGGGACCATCGGCACTCAGCTCTCGGCTCTCAGCTCTGCGCGTACGAGTTCCATACGGCGAGCAGCGCGGCCGCCAGCAGGCACAGCACCGCCGCCCCGAAGCACATCCGTACCGCCTTCGGCCGCGAGCGCGGCCGGGTACGGGTGCGGGTACGGCTCCAGGGCATCAGGGATCACCGCCGTCGGCCTCGCGGCGGTACCGGGACCGCAGCCACCAGCCCGTCGCCGCGGCCGCGGCCGAGGTGAGCCCGATGGCCAGGGCCACGTCGGCGGGGTGGTCCGCCGAGCCCACGGGCCCGGCCCAGGCCGCGGCGGCCGGGGCGGACACGATGAGCAGGGCCCAGAGGAGGGTCGCGAGGCGGGCTGCGGAACCTGGCATGAGTCAAGGGCATCCGCTGCGGCGTGCCCCGGCCAGCCGGGCCGTCCGAACGGGCGAGGCCGTCTCTTTGGGATCGTGCCGGGCCACGATCCGAAAGACACCCCCTAGGCCGCCGTGTGGCGGGTGGCGTCCTTGCGGGCCAGGTCGCGGGAGCGGCGGGCCGGACCGCTCCAGCCGCACGTGCAGACGGCCAGGCAGAACGATCCGCGCTCGGCGGTGGATGTGGTGTGGCCGGTCGGTGGCTCCGGCTGTGCTTGCGGCCGCGGGAGCGGCAGGGAATCAAGCGGAGGGACCAGGGTCGCTTCGGTGTGCGGTTCCACACGTCCACGGTACCGGGACGGGCGGCGCGCGGGGAGGGTGCGCCCCCGTGACGGGAAACCCCGGACCTCGTTAAGCGGAGCGGGTGGGGGCCTCGGGCAAGCAGCGGTCATGCGTTGGGGGTTGGCAGGCGATGGTGGATCACCAGCACAGGCGACCGCGCGGGCGTGCGGGTGAGGCGGTGCTCGCCGTCGGCGTCACCCTGGCGGTCACGACGATGGCCGGGTGCGCGGGCGACGCGAGCGACGGCCGGGCTCCGGCGGACCCGGCGGCGGTGGTCCGCGGGGCCGCCGACGCACTGGCGAGGACCGGCAGCGCCCGGGCCCGTACGGCCATGGAGATGGCCACGGGAGGCACCCGGGTCACGATCCGCGGTGAGGGCGGCGTCGACTTCAAGAAGCGGATGGGCCAGCTCCTTGTGATGCTCCCGGCCGACGTGAAGGGCAAGGCCGAGCACCGGCCCATCACCGAGCTGCTCGTGCCGGGCGCGCTCTACATGAAGAACCGGGGCGCGGGCGTCCCGGACGACAAGTGGGTACGGGTCGACACGACGACCCTGAACGACGGGAACTTGGTCACGGGCGGGGCCACCGATCCGCTGGTCGCGGCCGAGCTGCTGCGCGGCGCGCAGGAGGTGACGTACGTGGGGGAGACCGAGGTGGCGGGCACCAGGGTGCGGCACTACCGGGGGACCACGGACATCGGGCGGGCGGCGGGGAGCGCGTCACCGGAGACGCGGGGGGCGCTGGCGGCGGCGGCGAAAGGGTTCAGCACGGACACGGTGCCGTTCGACGCCTACCTGGACGAGGAAGGGCGCCTGCGGAAGGTCAGGCACCGGTTCAC
The DNA here is from genome assembly GCF_016755875.1 of Streptomyces spororaveus. NCBI lineage: Bacteria > Bacillati > Actinomycetota > Actinomycetes > Kitasatosporales > Streptomycetaceae > Streptomyces > Streptomyces spororaveus. The sequence continues at coordinate 4,702,573 of NZ_BNED01000005.1, forward strand.
GTACGTCAACAATGGCGTGATCGATGTGTCGTCGACCACGCTGCTGTACGGGTTCGGGACGCCGGTGACCGTTGTTTTGCCCGCAAACGGGGACATTTACGCCGGGAAGATCGCCGACTAGTGGGGCGGGCGAGGGACGGGCGACGCGATCGGGCCATGGCCCGGTATCCGGAAATGGTCCATCCGTGTCATGCGGGGGACGGCACGGGCTCCCTACGCTGAGAAGCCGGGCGCCGGCGCGTGGTGCGGTGCGGTATGACCGATGACGGCCGGTGGCCGGTGGCAGATTGAGGTGACACGCGTGACTCCCGCAGGCGGTACGACGGTGCAGGACCACGTTGCTCTCGCCGAGATCGAGCTGTGCGGTGAGCTGATCATCGCCGCCTCGGCGGCGGTCGAGGAGCGGCTCAGTCTGGACCGGATCGACGAGGTCCTGCTCGGGCGGTAGCCGGTCGCCTCCCGGCTGGGGTCGGGCCTGGCGGGGTCGTCGGCCTTCCTGCCGCGCCGCTGCCGGGGCTCCGCCCCAGACCCCGCGCCTCGAACGCCGGCGGGGCCGGGGGTGTGGGGTCAGGTGCGGAGGAGGCGGGCGATGGCCTTCGTGGCTTCCTCGACCTTGGCGTCGATCTCGGTGCCGCCCTTGACCGCGGCGTCGGCGACGCAGTGCCGCAGGTGTTCCTCCAGCAGCTGGAGCGCGAAGGACTGCAGTGCCTTCGTGCTCGCGGAGACCTGGGTGAGTATGTCGATGCAGTAGACGTCCTCGTCGACGAGCCGCTGGAGGCCGCGGATCTGGCCCTCGATCCGGCGCAGCCGCTTGAGGTGCTCGTCCTTCTGGTGGTGGTAGCCGTGGACGGCTCCGGAGCCTTCCGCCTCGATGGTCGTCATACGGTCCTCCCGTGGTCCGGAACGAGGGGTGCATGCGAACGCATACCCCTCATGGGTATAGGGTACTGGGCCCCGCCGCCCGGGGCAGGGGTCCGTGGTCCTCACTCTGCCCGATGGAGGACACTGGGGAACGGCCGGTTAGCCGTGGCCGGGGGATGCGCCTAGCATCAGCCTGACCGAATCCAATGCACCCCGAGGACCTCACGTGCGATTTCGTCTGACCCCCAGGGAGACGAGCTTCTACGACATGTTCGCCGCATCCGCGGACAACATCGTCACGGGCTCCAAGCTCCTGATGGAACTGCTCGGAGCGGACTCCTCCGCCCGGGCCGAGATCGCGGAGCGGATGCGGGCAGCGGAGCACGCGGGGGACGACGCCACTCACGCGATCTTCCACCAGCTGAACTCCTCCTTCATCACGCCGTTCGACCGCGAGGACATCTACAACCTGGCCTCGTCGCTCGACGACATCATGGACTTCATGGAGGAGGCCGTCGACCTCGTCGTCCTCTACAACGTGGAGGAGCTCCCCAAGGGTGTCGAGCAGCAGATCGAGGTCCTGGCGCGGGCGGCCGAGCTGACCGCCGAGGCCATGCCGCACCTGCGGACGATGGACAACCTCACCGAGTACTGGATCGAGGTCAACCGCCTTGAGAACCAGGCCGACCAGATCCACCGCAAGCTGCTCGCCCAGCTCTTCAACGGCAAGTACGACGCCATCGAGGTGCTGAAGCTCAAGCAGATCGTCGACGTGCTCGAAGAGGCGGCCGACGCGTTCGAGCACGTTGCGAACACGGTGGAGACCATCGCGGTCAAGGAGTCCTGAACCTCGTGGACACCTTCGCTCTGGTCGTGACCATCGGTGTCGCGCTCGGTTTTACCTATACGAACGGTTTTCACGACTCCGCGAACGCGATCGCGACGTCCGTCTCCACGCGGGCGCTGACCCCGCGCGCGGCCCTGGCGATGGCCGCCGTGATGAACCTCGCCGGTGCCTTCCTGGGCAGCGGCGTGGCCAAGACGGTCAGCCAGGGTCTGATCGAGACGCCCACGGGCGCCACGGGCATGTGGATCCTCTTCGCGGCGCTGGTCGGCGCGATCGTCTGGAACCTGATCACCTGGTACTTCGGCCTGCCCTCGTCCTCCTCGCACGCGCTCTTCGGCGGCATGGTGGGCGCGGCGCTGGCCGGTGGTACCGAGGTGATCTGGTCGGGCGTCCTCGACAAGGTCGTCATCCCGATGTTCGTCTCGCCGGTCGTCGGTCTGGTCGTCGGTTACCTGGTGATGGTGGCCATCCTGTGGATGTTCCGCCGGTCCAACCCGCACAAGGCCAAGCACGGCTTCCGTATCGCGCAGACGGTGTCGGCGGCGGCCATGGCGCTCGGCCACGGTCTCCAGGACGCGCAGAAGACGATGGGCATCGTCGTGATGGCCCTGGTCATCGCCGATGTGCAGACCGCCGACGAGGCGATCCCGGTCTGGGTCAAGGTCGTGTGCGCCGTGATGCTGTCGCTGGGTACGTACGCGGGTGGCTGGCGCATCATGCGTACCCTCGGCCGCAAGATCATCGAACTGGACCCGCCGCAGGGCTTCGCGGCCGAGACCACGGGCGCCTCGATCATGTTCGGCTCGGCGTTCCTCTTCCACGCGCCGATCTCCACCACCCACGTGATCACCTCGGCGATCATGGGTGTGGGCGCGACCAAGCGTGTGAACGCGGTCCGCTGGGGCGTCGCCAAGAACATCGTCCTCGGCTGGTTCATCACGATGCCGGCGGCGGCCCTGGTGGCCGCGCTGTGCTTCTGGATCGTGGACCTGGCGTTCGTCTAGCCCCGCGCTGCGCGGAGTCCACGGACGAAAGCGGGCCGGCTCCCCCCACCCAGGGGGAGCCGGCCCTTTTTCTTTCGCCTTGCGGTGGCACCGCCATGCAGCACCGCAGGACGCGCGGTCCCGGTTTAGCCGAAGCGACCCGAGATGTAGTCCTCGGTCGCCTGGACGGACGGGTTGGAGAAGATCCGGTCCGTGTCGTCGAGCTCGATGAGCTTGCCGGGCTGGCCGACGGCCGAGAGGTTGAAGAAGGCGGTGCGGTCCGAGACGCGGGCCGCCTGCTGCATGTTGTGCGTCACGATGACGATCGTGAAGCGCTCCTTGAGCTCGCCGATCAGGTCCTCGATCGCCAGCGTGGAGATCGGGTCGAGGGCCGAGCAGGGCTCGTCCATCAGCAGGACCTGGGGCTCGACCGCGATGGCGCGGGCGATGCACAGACGCTGCTGCTGGCCGCCGGAGAGGCCGGAGCCGGGCTTGTTGAGGCGGTCCTTGACCTCGTTCCAGAGGTTGGCGCCCTGGAGCGACTTCTCGACTATGTCCGTGAGCTCGGACTTCTTGAAGCTGCCGTTCAGCCGCAGGCCCGCCGCCACGTTGTCGAAGATCGACATGGTGGGGAAGGGGTTCGGGCGCTGGAAGACCATGCCGACCGTGCGGCGGACCGCGACGGGGTCCACGCCGGTGCCGTACAGGTTCTCGTCGTCCAGCAGGACCTTGCCCTCGACGCGGCCGCCGGGGGTGACCTCGTGCATGCGGTTGAGGGTGCGCAGGAAGGTGGACTTGCCGCAGCCGGAGGGGCCGATGAAGGCCGTCACGGAGCGGGGCTCCACGGTCATCGAGATGTCGTCGATGGCCTTGTGGCTGCCGTAGAAGGCGGACAGTCCGGAGACGTCGATTCGCTTCGCCATGAGGGGTCACTTCGCTTTCATGAGTCGCGTCAGCGACCGGTCTTCGGGGCCTTCCAGCGGGCGATGCCGCGGGCCACCAGATTGAGGATCATGACGAAGGCGATCAGGACGAGCGCTGCGGCCCATGCCCGGTCGTAGGAGGGTTCACTGCCGACCTTGTACTGCTCCCAAATGTAGAGCGGGAGCGAGGACTGGGCGCCTTCGAAGGGGTTGCCGTTGATCAGCTGGGTACCGAAGACCAGCAGCATGATCGGGGCGGTCTCGCCGGCGATGCGGGCGACGGCCAGCATCACGCCGGTGGAGATACCGCCGATGGCGGTCGGGAGCACGACCTTGAGGATCACGCGCCACTTCGGCACACCGAGGGCGAGGGCGGCCTCGCGCAGCTCGTTCGGGACGAGCTTGAGCATCTCCTCGGTGGAGCGGACCACGACCGGCATCATCAGGATCGACAGGGCCATCGCGCCGGCGAAGCCGGACGGGCCGAAGCCGAGCATCAGGTTCCAGGTCGTCAGGATGAACAGGCCCGCGACGATGGAGGGGATGCCGGTCATCACGTCGACGAAGAAGGTGACGGACCTGGCCAGGGTGCCCTTGCCGTACTCGACCAGGTAGACGGCGGTCAGCAGGCCGATGGGGGCCGCGATCAGCGTGGCGAGGGCGACCTGCTCGATGGTGCCGAGCAGGGCGTGGTAGACGCCGCCGCCCTCGTCGAAGCTGGTCACGCCGTTCATGGAGTGGCTGAGGAAGTTCCCGCTCAGGAGTTCCAGACCGCGGCTGATGGTGGTCCACATCAGCGAGAGCAGCGGGATGACCGCGAGGACGAAGCAGACCCATACGAGGGCGGTCGCGACGCGGTCCTTGGCCTGGCGGCGGTTCTCGACGACCGCGCTCGCGGTGTACGTGACGGCGACGAAGAGCAGGGACGCGATCAGACCCCACTGGATCTTGCTGTGGAGGCCGAAGACGAGGCCGATGCCGCAGCCGAGGGCGATCGAGAGGGCCGCGATGCCGGCCGGGGCCCAGCGGGGCAGGCCGCCGCGGGTGAGGCCGACGGGAGCGGCGGACTTGTGGGCCCGGGTGGGCCGCTGGTCCTGGAGTGCGTGGCTCATCAGGCGTTCGCCCCCGAGAAGTCCTTGCGGCGAGCGATGATCAGGCGAGCTGCACCGTTGACCAGCAGGGTGAGCAGGAAGAGGACCAGACCGGAGGCGATCAGCGCGTCGCGGCCGAACTCGTTGGCCTCGTCGAACTTCGCGGCGATGTTCTGAGCGAACGTGCCGCCGCCCGGGTCCAGGATGTGGCCGGAGATCAGGAAGCTCGGGGAGAGGACGGTCGCGACGGCCATGGTCTCGCCGAGCGCGCGGCCGAGGCCGAGCATCGAGGCGGAGATGACGCCGGAGCGGCCGAAGGGCAGCACCGACATGCGGATGACCTCCCAGCGGGTCGCGCCGAGGGCCAGGGCGGCCTCCTCGTTCATGCGCGGGACCTGCAGGAAGACCTCACGGCTGACGCTGGTCACAATCGGCAGGATCATGATGGCGAGCAGGATGCCGACGGTGAAGAGCGAGCGGGCGACGCCGACCTGGGTCTTGTCGAAGACGTACGTCCAGCCCAGGTACTCGTCGAGCCAGAGGTTCAGGCCGTTCAGCTGCGGGACGAGGAAGAGGGCGCCCCAGATGCCGTAGATGATCGACGGTACGGCGGCCAGCAGGTCGACCGTGTACGCGAGGGGCGCGGCCAGCTTGCGCGGCGCGTAGTGCGAGATGAACAGGGCGATGCCGACAGCGATCGGAACCGCGATGGCCATCGCGATGATCGAGCTGACGACGGTGCCGAAGAGCAGGACGGCGATGCCGAAGACGGGCGGGTTGGCCGACGCGTTCCAGTCGAAGGTGGTGAGGAAGTTCCCCTCGTTCTTCGACAGGGCGATCGCGGCGCGGTAGGTGAGGAAGACGGCGATCGACGCCATGATCACCAGGAGCAGGATGCCGGAGCCCTTGGAGAGCCCGGCGAAGATCTTGTCGCCGGCGCGGCCGGTGGACGATCCTCCGCTACGGGTGACAGGCGGAGCCGTGTCTATCTGGGTGGGTGTGGTGGAAGCCATGGTCTTTCCGGTCTGTGTGGGGGGCAGGCCCCCTGGCGGCGGTGCACCGGATTCCCCCGGGTGAAGGGGAGGGTCCCGGCCCGGTCCGCCCCCGGACGGGGGAGCGGACCGGACCTGGGGTCAGGATTCAGCCGAGGGTGTTGACGACCTCGCGGACCTTCGCGTTGATCTCGGCCGGGATCGGGGCGTAGCCGTTCTCGAGGAGGACCTTCTGGCCCGCGTCCGAGGCGGCGTAGTTCAGGAAGGACTTGACGGTCGGGAGCGTCTCGGCCTTGTTGCCCTTGTCGCAGACGACCTCGTAGGTCACCAGGACGAGCGGGTAGGCGCCCTCGGCCTTGGTGGTGTAGTCGAGCTTGAGGGCCAGGTCGGAGCCGGTGCCCGCGACCTTGGCGGCGGCGATGGCCTTGGAGGCGTTCTCACCGGAGGCCTTGACCGGGGCGGAGGCGCCGGTGTTCAGGTCCACCGTCTTGATGCCCTGCGAGCTGGCGAACGAAAGCTCGAAGTAGCCGATCGCACCGTCGACCTGCTTGACCTGGGCGGCGACCTGCGCCGAGCCGGAGGCGGCCTGGCCTCCCGGAGCGGACCACTTCTTCGCGGGCTCGTACGGCCAGGCGTCGGGGGCGGTGGCCTTCAGGTACTTGGTGACGTTCTCGGTGGTGCCCGAGTCGTCGGAGCGGTGGAAGGCCTGGATGGCGGTGGAGGGGAGCGTGACGCCGGGGTTCAGCTTCTTGATCGCCTCGTCGTCCCACTTCTTGATCTTGTCGTTGAAGATGTTGGCGACCGTGGCGGCGTCCAGGTTCAACTTGTCCACGCCGGCGACGTTGAAGCCGAGGGCGACGGGGCCGCCGACCATCGGCAGGTTGATGCCCTGGCCACCGGTGCAGATCTTCTTCGACTCCTCGACCTGCTCCGGCTTCAGCGCGGAGTCGGAGCCGGCGAAACCGACGCCGCCCTGGTTGAAGGCGACGATGCCCTCACCGGAGGAGGAGGACTTGTAGTTCACCTCGACGCCGGAGCAGGCGGCCATGTAGTTCTTGATCCACAGCTCGATAGCGTTCTTCTGCGCGGAGGAGCCGGACGCCAGCAGCTTGCCCTTGGCGTCGTCGCACTTGATGTCGCCCGCGGCGGCCGCGGACGGCTTCGCCGTGCCGTCGGCGGTCTTGGTGTTGTCGTCCGAGCCGCACGCCGTGAGGACCAGGGCGCCGGACACGACAAGCGCCCCGAGGGCGGAGGCACGAAGCATGTTCTTGCGCTGAAGCTTCACTTTCGGGTGTTCCTTCCAGAAGCCGCCGGCCGCTTTCTGTATCGGGGCGGCGTGCGAAGAGGACATCGGTGGTGCGCGGCTGAGCTGCTCCGTCTGCGGGCGACTCGCTCCGTGCATCACCGAAATTAGGCAGAACAGGTGAAGCGATCGACCGGGGTGAGTGAACGGAAGGTGAACCTCGACGTAAGGGCGGGTGTGTCACGAGGGCCCCGGGTCCGTCCCCGCCGGATCGGGCGGTGATCGAGTTTACGCCTGGGAGGACGCTCCCTGCCGCGCAACTGGAGGATATTCGAATCCCCGGGAATCGGAGAGCGGCAGTGGTGGGGGTGTCGTCGATGTAATGAAGTGGAATCCGGTTGAGGAGTCCGGGCGGCGGTTTTCGGAAATTCCGGCATCACTCGAATTCTGGACAGCGGCGGCAATGGGGTCGGTCGTATATACCGTTTGACAGTGCTGTCCGTCCGTGGTGAGGATCGGATCGTCCAAATCCTTGAATGGCAATGGGGGTTGATGCAGAGGATGCTGAAGAGATCTGTTTCGGTTCTTGCGAGCCTCGGCGTCATGCTCGGAGGCGTGATCGCGATGGCGCCGACGGCCAGCGCCGCCACGCAGTACGGATGTCCCGGCAAGAAGATTGCCAGCTACTCCGTCACCGAGCGGAATGAAGGATTCAACCTGAGCAACGTCTACCTGTACTACGACGGGGCCACCGGGAAGAACTGTGTGGTGAACCGCCGCACGGGCCTCGGGGAATTCGGTACGAGGGCGCGGCTGGAAGTCCACCTGTGGGCGGTAGGGGGGCAGTCGGCCTCCGATGTCGGCAACTTCGCGGAGCAGGCGGGCCCCATCTCGATCAGCGCCCCGGGCCGGTGCATCCGCGTGAAGGCCGTTGTGCACACCGTGAGCGGCTACTACGGCGACCTGGAGTTCGGCGGCTTCTGCGGCTGACTTCCGTCCCGGCTCGGCCAGGGCCGTCCGCCCTGGCCGAAATACACGGCTCCGACACACCCCGTGGCGCACCTGCGCCACGGGGTGTGGTGTGTTACGGCGTGACCGCGGGCTCCGGAAGCCAGAGGTGCTGGAAAGCGAGACGGGCCGCCTCGACCTCGTGGCGCTGGTCGGCGTGCAGGACGCCGAGGGCGTAGGCCGTCGCCGGGGCGATGCGCGGGGTGCGGGCCGCCGTCGCCGAGGCGGTCGCGGCCTCGGCCGCGTCACGGTGGCGGTCCAGGGCCTCGCCCGCAGCGGCCGGCCGCGCCACGTCCTCGCCGAGCGCCTCCCGCGCGTACCGGTGGACCCGGAGCAGGCGGCGTACCTCGTGCCAGAGCCCGTCGTGGTCCGCGTTGTACGGATGGGCCGCGTCGACGGGGGGCAGTGCCGCGACCGCCGCCGACAGGCGGGTTTCGGCCACGGCCGCCAGGGGGACGAGTACCTCCGACACCCGTCCCCGGGCCGCGACCGCGTCCAGCGGGACCTCCGAGGCCAGCACCGCCACCGCGTCGGCCACCGCGTGGAAGCGGGAGGAGCCGAGAGCCTGGAGGGTGGCCGAGTGGGCGCGCGTACGGGCCAGGGTCAGCTGCCGCTCCAGCAGCGCGCCGGCCCGCGCCGAGCCCACCGTCAGCGCGCCGGCCGAGCCGCGCGGAGCCGGCAGTTCCGGGGACCCCGACAGCCGGTGCAGTGCGTCCATCAGCCGGGCCAGCCGGGCGGCGTACGCGTGCTCGTCGGCCAGCGTCGAGGACAGCCACACCAGCTCGGTGCGCAGCCCGTCGGCCCAGGAGGACTCGGTCACCACCCGGAAGGTGGCCAGGGATCCGCTGATGCGGCGCGCAGCCCCCCGCAGGCTGCGCGCCGCGTCGTTTCCGTCGGCGGCGTCGGCCCCGCTCGCCGTGCTTTCACCGTGCAGGCGCAGTGCGCGCAGGAAAGCGGTGGCCTGCGCACGCAGGTACGTGCCGAGCACGGCACCCGCGTCCGCCGTCGCCGTAATCGGGTCATGGTTTGGCTGAGCCACGCCGGCGCCTCCGGGCGTCTATGAGCGTCTCCTGTACGTGCCGCAGCGGCTGGCCGTCCGCGTCCGTGCTGTGCCGGGTCCACTCGCCGTCCGGGCCCAGGTGCCAGGAGGAGGTGGCGTCGGACATCCCGGTTTCCAGCATCCGGTCCAGTGCCGCGCGGTGGGCCGGGTCGGCGACCCTGACCAGTGCCTCGATACGGCGGTCGAGGTTGCGGTGCATCATGTCGGCGCTGCCGATCCACACCTCGGGTTCGCCGCCGTTGCCGAAGGCGAAGACCCGGGAGTGTTCGAGGAAGCGGCCGAGGATCGAGCGGACCCGGATGTTCTCCGAGAGCCCGGGGACTCCGGGGCGCACCGCGCAGATGCCGCGCACCCAGATGTCGACGGGCACGCCCGCCTGGGCGGCCCGGTAGAGCGAGTCGATGAGGGCCTCGTCGACGATCGAGTTCATCTTGAGCCGGACGTAGGCGGGGCGGCCGGCCTTGTGGTGGGCGGCCTCCTTGTCGATCCGGGCTATCAGTCCGTCCCGCAGCGAGCGGGGGGCCACCATCAGCCGGCGGTAGGTCTCGCGGCGCGAGTAGCCGGACAGCCGGTTGAAGAGGTCCGAGAGGTCCGCGCCGACCTGCGGGTCGGCGGTGAGCAGGCCGAGGTCCTCGTAGAGCCGGGCGGTCTTGGGGTGGTAGTTCCCGGTGCCCACGTGCGAGTAACGGCGCAGCGTCTCGCCCTCCTGGCGGACGACGAGCGACAGCTTGCAGTGGGTCTTGAGGCCGACCAGGCCGTAGACGACGTGGCAGCCGGACTCCTCCAGCTTGCGCGCCCACTTGATGTTGGCCTGCTCGTCGAAGCGGGCCTTGATCTCGACGAGTACGAGGACCTGCTTGCCGGAGTCGGCGGCGTCGATCAGGGCGTCCACGATCGGGGAGTCGCCGGAGGTGCGGTAGAGCGTCTGCTTGATGGCGAGGACGTCCGGGTCGGCCGCCGCCTGCTCCAGGAAGGCCTGCACCGAGGTGGAGAAGGAGTCGTACGGGTGGTGCAGCAGGACGTCCCGCTCGCGCAGGGCGGCGAAGATGTCGGGCGCGGACGCGGACTCGACCTCGGCGAGGTCGCGGTGGGTGCCGGCGATGAACTTCGGGTACTTCAGCTCCGGGATGTCCAGCGAGGCGATCCCGAAGAGGGCGGTCAGGTCCAGCGGGCCGGGCAGCGGGTAGACCTCGGAGGCGTTCACCTTCAGCTCCTGGACCAGCAGGTCCAGTACGCCCGGGTCGATGGACTCCTCGACCTCCAGGCGCACGGGCGGGCCGAAGCGGCGCCGCATGAGCTCCTTCTCCAGGGCCTGGAGCAGGTTCTCGGCGTCGTCCTCCTCGACCTCCAGGTCCTCGTTGCGGGTCACCCGGAACATGTGGTGCGCGAGCACCTCCATGCCGGGGAACAGCTCCTCCAGGTGCGCGGCGATGACGTCCTCCAGCGGGACGTAGCGCTGCGGGGAGGCCTCCAGGAAGCGGGAGAGGAGCGGCGGGACCTTGACCCGGGCGAAGTGGCGGTGGCCGCTGACGGGGTTGCGTACGACGACGGCCAGGTTGAGGGAGAGGCCGGAGATGTACGGGAACGGGTGCGCGGGGTCCACGGCCAGCGGGGTCAGCACCGGGAAGATCTGGTTGCGGAACAGGGTGAAGAGGCGGGCCTGCTCCTTCTCGGTGAGATCGGGCCAGCGGATCAGGTGGACGCCCTCCTCGGCCAGGGCCGGGGAGATGTCCTGCTGGAAGCAGGCGGCGTGGCGGGCCATGAGCTCGCGCGAGCGCGTCCAGATGAGGTCCAGCACCTCGCGGGGCTGCAGGCCGGAGGCCGAACGGGTGGCGACTCCGGTCGCGATGCGCCGCTTGAGGCCGGCCACGCGGACCATGAAGAACTCGTCGAGGTTGCTCGCGAAGATCGCCAGGAAGTTGGCGCGCTCCAGCAGGGGCGTCGTCGGATCCTCGGCGAGCTCCAGCACCCGCTCGTTGAAGGCGAGCCAGCTGCGCTCCCGGTCGAGGAAGCGCCCCGGAGGGAGCTCGTCGCCGTCCTTGTCGTCGTAGGCGTCCAGATCCGCGTCGAGATCGGGCTCCAGGTCGACGTGCGGGCGGTGCGCCGAGATGGAGCCTATGCGGGCGTGGGCTCCGGTGACGGCGCGGCCGGGGGCGGCGGCGGGGGTGTGAGACGGGTGCTGGGCGGGGACCTCGGTGGGGCCTGCGCTGGGCTGGTGGCTCATGACTCCATTCTTCCGCGCACGCGGGAGGACAGGCACGTCGGAAGAGTCGGCTGTCAGTCGGAGTCGGGGTTGCATTGGGGGAGAGTCGCAAGCGCGTCTGAATGCCTGGTTAATGGCGTGTGGCTTCCCGGGTCCGGCGGGGTGCACGACTGCGTCCCGGCGGGTGCGGGGTGCGCCGGAGCACGTGCCGGTGCGGCGCCGTGGCGGGGGCGCCGCCCCCGGGCCCCCGCCGGGCCGCTGCCCGGACCCGCGCCTCGAACGCCGGCGGGGCGGGTTCGGCCCGGCGGGGCCGGATCCGGCGGGGCCGGGGCGGTCAGCTTTCCGTGCGGTACATCAGGTCGACCTCGTGGGTGGTGAAGCCGAGGCCCGCGTAGACGGCCAGGGCCGCCGGGTTGTCGGCGTCCACGTAGAGCATGGCCGTCGGCAGACCCTGGGCCGCCAGGTGGCGCAGGCCGATCGCGGTCAGGGCCTTGCCGAGGCCGCCGCCCTGGGCGCCCGGGCGGACGCCGACCACGTAGACCTCGCCCAGCTGCTCCGCCGCGTGGACCTTGGTCCAGTGGAAGCCGACGAGCTCGCCGTCGCGCTCCGCGAGGAAGAAGCCCTTGGGGTCGAACCACGGCTGCGCGATCCGGTCGTCCAGGTCGCGCCGGGTCAGCGAGCCCTGCTCCGGGTGGTGGGCGAAGGCGGCCGCGTTCGCCGCGAGCCAGGCCGCGTCGTCGGCCCCGGGCACGAAGGTCCGTACGGTCACCCCGGGCGGGAGCACCGGCTCCGGCAGCGGGTCCCCGTCGGCCAGCGGACGGCGCAGCTGGCGCAGCTCGCGGAAGAGGGTCAGGCCGAGGACCTGTGCCAGGTGCCGGGCGGCCGACTTGCCGCCGTGGGCCCATACCCGCAGGCGCTTGCCGGAGGCGGCCAGCAGGGCCGTGCCCATGGCCCGCCCGTGCCCGCGGCCGCGCAGGGCCGGGTGCACGACGAGTTCGGCGGCCGGGGCCTCCACCGGGTCGGTGTCCTCCAGTTGCCCGTAGGCGGCGAGTCGGCCGCCCTCGGTGAGCAGGAAGTGCCGGATCCCCTCGCGCGGGCCGCCGCGCAGCTGGAGCCGGCCCTGTTCGGACACGGCGGTGGTGCCGTCCGTACGGGCCGCGTCCTCGATGAGGTCGAGTACGGCGAGCGCCTGTTCCTCCGTCAGCTCGTCGAGGGTCTGAATCTGCCGTCCGGGCTCCAGGGCCGCTGCTGCGTCAGTCATGGCACGAGCCTACGACCGTCGCGGGGAGGGGTGGAGTGCGGGCGCGTGGTCGGTGCTTCTTCTGCGCGTAACCAACGCGATACCCCTACCCCCTGGTAGAGCTACGCGCGTTGACCTTAGGCTTCGGCGGACCTCCCAAGTCTTACCGCTGTCACATAAGGGGACTAAATGTCAGCGACGCCACAACGGCACCGCCGAACCCGCCGGTTGACCCTCACCGCTCTCGCCGTCACGGCCGGGGCCGGCGCGATGGTCGCGGCCGCACTTCCGGCCGGTGCCGCGAGTGGTGGCGGTGCGGCGAAGAGCCGGACCGTCGATGTACAGATGCTGTCGTTCAACGACTTCCACGGCACCCTGGAGCCCCCGCAGGGCTCCTCCGGCACCGTGACCGAGCGTCAGGCCGACGGCACCACCAAGGCCATACCCGCGGGCGGTGTCGAGTACCTCGCGACCAGCCTGCGCGAGGCCCGCAAGGGCCACGAGTACTCCGTCACGGCCGCCGCCGGTGACATGATCGGCGGCAGCCCGATGCTGTCCGGGCTCTTCCACGACGAGCCGAGCATCGAGGCCCTGAACAAGATCGGCCTGGACGTCTCCAGCGTCGGCAACCACGAGTTCGACGAGGGCAAGACCGAGCTGCGCCGCATGGGTTACGGCGGCTGCCACCCGGTCGAGGGCTGCTTCGAGTACGGCAAGGAGTTCACCGGCGCCGAATTCCAGTACCTCGCCGCCAACGTCACGGACGAGAAGACCAAGCGTCCGCTGATGTCGCCCACCTTCATCTGGAAGAAGGGGGACGTGAAGATCGGCTTCATCGGCGTCACCCTGGAGGGCACTCCGGACGTCGTGACCGCCGAGGGCGTCAAGGGCCTCAAGTTCGGCGACGAGGTCGAGACGATCAACAAGTACGCCGCCGAGCTGAACAAGCAGGGCGTGAAGTCGATCGTGGCGCTGATCCACGAGGGCGGTCTGCCCGCCAGCGGCGCGTACAACTACGACTGCGACGTCCCGGGCGCCGGCGCCGGCATCTCGGGCGCGATCGTGGACATCGCCAAGAACGTGGACGCCAAGGTCGACGCCCTGGTCACCGGCCACACGCACCAGGCGTACGCCTGCAACATCCCCGACCCGGCGGGCAACCCGCGTACGGTGACCTCGGCCGCCTCCATCGGCCGCCTGTTCACCGACACCACCCTCACCTACGACCGGCAGACCAAGGACATCGTCCGTACGCCGGTCACCTCGCCGAAGCCGGTGAACAAGATCGTGGGCCGGGAGCAGCCGAAGGCCCCGGACATGACCGAGCTGATCGACCGCTGGAAGGCGCTGGCGGCCCCGATCGCCAACCGTCCCCAGGGCTTCATCTCGGCCGACATCCCCGGCCGCGGTTCCGAGGCGCCCGAGAAGCCGCTCGGCGACCTGATCGCCGACGCGCAGCTCGAAGCGCTCGCTCCGGCGGACAAGGGTGGCGCGCAGCTGGCCGTCATGAACCCGGGCGGCATCCGCTCGGACCTCGCCTACAAGGCCTCGGGTGACGAGGGCGACGGTGTGGTGACGTACGGCGAGTCCTTCACGGTCCAGCCGTTCACCAACATGATGAACATCGTGGACCTGACCGGCGCGCAGCTGATCACCGCGCTCCAGCAGCAGGTCAGCGGACCGGTCAACGGGCCGAACCCGAAGATCCTGCAGGTGTCGAAGGGCTTCACGTACACCCTGGACATGACGAAGGCCGGCGCGGACCGCGTCGTCGTGGACTCGGTGAAGCTGAACGGCGTGCCGCTCGACCCCGCCAAGACCTACCGGGTCGCGATGAACGAGTTCCTCGCGGGTGGCGGTGACGGCTTCACCGTCCTGAAGGAGCACAAGAACAAGCTGGTGGGCGCGTCCGACCTGGACTGCTTCAACGCCTACCTGACGAAGAACTCCTCGGCGGCGGCCCCGATCGCCCCGCCGGCGGCGAACCGGATCACCGTCGTCAAGTAACACCGCGTGCGGTAGCCCTGGAGGGGCGGCGGGCCATGGGCCCGCCGCCCCTTCGGCGTTCCCCGGGCACCCCCGTGGCGCGGGGTCGGCGCAGGGGTCAGAGGGTGGCCAGGAACGTCCCGACGGCCGCGTGGAACCCCTCCGGGTCGGTGAACGGCACGAAGTGGTCGCCGTCGAGGGGCGTGTACGAGGTCTTCGGGCGCCGGGTGGTCATCGCGTCGGCCACGGTCCGGGTGAGGGCCCGGCTGCGGGTGCCGTGGACCAGCAGGGCCGGGCAGGTGCTCGCGAGCCAGGCGTCCCAGTGGTCGCCCTCGCAGGCGCGGATGGAGTCGAGCATGTCCTGGGGGTGGTAGGCCAGGCGCCAGCCGCTGCCGTCGGGGAGCGGGCGTACCGCGTCGGCGATGAAGGGCGCGGCCGGTCCGGCGGCGGCGAGGAGTTCCTCGCGGGTGGGGGCGGTGTAGGGGAGGCCGCCGAGGAAGTCGAACCAGTTCGGTCCGGTGGGGATGCGGATCTCGATGGTGGCGTCGACGCCGATGAGCGCGGAGAAGCGGTCGGGGTGGGAGGCGGCCAGGTGGTAGGCGTTGAGTCCGCCGAGGGAGTAGCCGAGGAGGGCGACGGGGGCGTCCAGGCCCAGGTGGTCGAGGAGGGCGACGGCGTCGGAGACGTAGCCCTCGCGGCGGTAGTCGGGGGCCCGGTCGGACGCGCCGTGGCCGCGCTGGTCGGGGGCGATGACCCGCCACCGGTCGCCCAGGGCCTCGGCGAGGCCGGCGAAGGCGAGCGCCTCGGACATGCCGCCGTGCAGGGCGAGGAGCGGGCGGCCGGGGCCGCCGAAGTCCATGTAGGAGAGGGTCCGGTCGTCGATCTTCAGCTCGTGGCGCATCGTCGTGCCTCCCGTGGGCCCGTGGATCTTTCCGATGGCTCCACCCTGCCAGCATTTGGGCAAGCGCGCAATACAGCTGTCTTGCGCAAGCGCCCAAGAAGGTGCGGTGGATACGATCCCGGCATGGGAAATCGCGAGGACCTGCTGGCCGGAGCCCGGCGCTGCCTGGAGGAGAAGGGTTATCTGCGCTCGACCGTGCGCGACATCGCCACGGCCGCGGAGGTGAGCATGGCCGCGATCGGCTACCACTTCGGATCGCGCGAGGCCCTGCTCAACCAGGCGCTCTTCGCCGCGATGGAGGAGTGGGCCGCGGGCTCCGGCCGGCTCACCGGTGAGGGGGAGACCGCCGGGGAGCGCTACGCCGACACCTGGGACCGCAAGATCCGGGACTTCGGCGAGATGCGCTGGCTGTGGCTGGCCTCCGTCGAGGCCTTCGTGCACGCGCAGTCCTCGCCCGAGCTGCTCGCGATCCTGGCGGAAGGGCAGCGCCGGAACCGCCGGATGGTGGCCGCCGCGCTGCGCGGGGTGCCGGTGGCCGACGTCACGGAGGAGGACGTGCGGTCCCTCGGGTCGCTGCACATCGCGCTGCTGAGCGGGGTGATGGTGCAGGCCCTGACCGATCCGGCCGGGGCGCCGGACGGCCGCGGGCTGCTCCGGGGGCTGCGCGAGATGGTCGAGCTGCTCGAAGACTGACCACTACCGACGGGTAGTAACTCTGACGTGTGCACGCCATAATCCGGCCATCACCGGGTCGGCAAAGGGGCGGGCATGGGCATCGGCATGGGCACGGGCACGGGTACCGGGGTCACCGGAACCACCGGAACGGGCACGGGAATGGGGCGGCGGACCTTCCTCGCCGGGGCCCTGGCCGCGGGCGCGGCCCTCGGACTGGGAGCCGCGTCCGCCCCGGCCTCCGCGGCGGCCCTCGGCACCCAGGACTGGATGGCCGGCCTCGGCGACTCCACCGCCCTCCAGCGCATGACCATCCCCGGCACCCACGACTCCGGCGCCACCAAGGGCGGCCTCTACGTCGCCTGCCAGAACACCTCCATCGCCCAGCAGCTCGACTCCGGCATCCGCTTCCTCGACGTGCGCTGCCGCGTCACCGGCGGCTCCTTCGCCATCCACCACGCGGCCTTCTTCCAGGACCTGATGTTCGGGGACGTCCTGGTCGCCTGCTGGAACTTCCTCGCCGCGCACCCCTCCGAGACCGTGCTGATGCGCGTCAAGCAGGAGTACTCCGGGGAGAGCGACGCCACCTTCCGCGCCGTCTTCGACGACTACCTGGACCACCGCGGCTGGCGGCCCCTGTTCCGGATCGCCGACACCCTGCCCACCCTCGGACAGGCCCGCGGCAAGGTCGTCCTGCTCGCCGACAACGGCGGCCTGCCCGGCCTGCGCTACGGCGACGGCAATGTCTTCGACATCCAGGACGACTACAACACCGAGCCCTTCGCCAAGCGCGGCCGGATCGAGAACCACTTCCGCAAGGCCGTCCAGCAGCCCGGCAAGCTCTTCGTGAACTACGTCAGCACCGCGGCGTACATGCCGCCGCGCTGGAACTCCGACCGGCTCAACCCGCAGGTGCACGGCTTCGTCGACGGCGCGGAGATGTCGGGCCGGACCGGGCTCGGCGTCGTCCCCATGGACTTCCCGAACACCCGATCCGGCCTGGTGACCTCACTGATCCGGCACAACTGACGGCTCGGAGGGCGGTGGCGTCGGCGCCCCCGGGATACGGAGCACCGCCTCCGTGCCCGGGCCGCCGTCGGCCGCCGCCCGCAGCTCGGCGCTCCCGCCCGCACGCGCCGCCGTACGGGCCACGATCGACAGGCCCAGACCGCTGCCGGGCAGGGCACGGGCCGACTCGGACCGCCAGAACCGCTCGAAGACGTACGGCAGGTCCTCGGCCGGGATGCCCGGACCGTGGTCCCGTACGGTCAGCTCCCCCGCCCGCAGCGTCACCACGACCGTGCCGCCCGGCGGGCTGAACTTCACCGCGTTGTCCAGGACGTTGACCACCGCCCGCTCCAGCGCCGCCGCCTCGCCCCGTACGTACCAGGGCCGCAGGTCCGAGTCGAAGCGGAGCTCCGGACCGCGCAGCCGGACCCGGGACAGCGCGGCGTCGGCGATCTCGTGCAGGGGGACCACCGCGAGCCGGCCCGGGGCGGCCGCGTCCGGCCGGGACAGCTCCTGCAGGTCGCCGATCAGCGAGGCCAGCTCCGTCATCTGCGCCTTGACCGAGGCGAGCAGCTCCCGCCGGTCGTCGGGCGGGATGGCCCGGCCGGTCTCCTCACTGCGGGCGAGCAGCTCGATGTTGGTGCGCAGCGAGGTCAGCGGGGTGCGCAGCTCGTGCCCGGCGTCCGCGATCAGCTGGGCCTGCCGCTCCTGGGAGGAGGCGAGGGCCGCCGTCATCGAGTTGAAGGACCGCGACAGGCGGGCGATCTCGTCGTCGCCCTCGTCGGGGATCCGTACGGTCAGGTCCTCGGTGCGGGCGATGTGCTCGACGGCCTCGGTCAGTTCGTCGACGGGCCGCAGTCCCGTACGGGCCACCCACAGCCCGGCCGCGCCCGCGCCCACCGCTCCTATGCCGCAGACCAGGAGCAGCACCCAGGCGAGGGTGGACAGCGGCTTGTCGATGTCGGCGAGCGGTTTGGCGATGGAGACGCCGAAGACCTGGCCGGTGTCCGGGGCCACGACCGGGATCGTGAGGACGCGCATGTCGACGCCGGCGGAGGTCGTCACGGTCTGCAGGGTCTTGGCCCGCCGGCCGGCCGCGATCTGCTTGTCGGCCTCGGTCACCGGCAGGGCGGTCGGCCCGGCGACCCAGCAGTGCCGGCCGTCGGGGAGGACGATCTGGACGGTCGCGCCCAGATTCCCGGCGGTCTGCTGCCGCGGCTGCTGCGGCGGCGGGAGGCAGTTGTTCTGGAGCACGATCCGGTCCAGCTCGGCGCCGACGTTCGTCGCCATCAGGGAGCGGTCGAGCTGGCCGCGGAGCTGGCTGCGGACCATCACCCAGGACACCGCCGCCACGGCTGCGACGGCGAGTGCCACCGCCACCGTGACCAGCAGGGCGAGGCGGGAGCGCAGTGGCATCGCGCGGAATCTGGCCACCGGGCTCACTCGGGCCCGCTCTCGCCGGCGCGCAGGGCGTAGCCGACCCCGCGCACGGTGTGGACCAGGCGCGGCTCGCCGCCGGCCTCGGTCTTGCGGCGCAGGTACATCACGTACACGTCCAGGGAGTTGGAACTGGGCTCGAAGTCGAAGCCCCAGACGGTCTTGAGGATCTGCTCGCGGGTCAGGACCTGGCGCGGGTGCGCGAGGAACATCTCCAGCAGCGTGAACTCGGTCCGGGTCAGCTCCACCGGCCGCCCGGCCCGGGTGACCTCGCGGGTCACGAGGTCCATGCGCAGGTCGCCGAAGGTCAGGGTGTCCTCGTGGCTCTCGCCGGTGGCCTGCGGGGCCGCGTAGGAGCTGCGGCGCAGCAGGGCGCGGACGCGGGCGAAGAGCTCGTCGAGCTCGAACGGCTTGACGAGGTAGTCGTCGGCACCCGCGTCGAGGCCGGTGACGCGGTCGCCGACGGTGTCGCGGGCGGTGAGCATCAGGACCGGTGTGCGGCTGCCGGAGGACCGCAGCCGGCGGGCGGCCGTCAGCCCGTCCATCCGGGGCATCTGGATGTCCAGGACGATCAGGTCGGGGGAGTACGAGGCCGCCTTGTCGAGGGCGTCGAGCCCGTCGACGGCGGTCTGCACGGCGTACCCCTCGAAGGCGAGACTGCGGCGCAGGGCCTCGCGTACGGCCGGTTCGTCGTCGACGACGAGGATCCGCGCTTCGCCTTCGGCGGGGTTCATGGATGGGTCTCCCGGAAGTGGTGGTCGGCCGTGGGGTGCGGCACGTGGCGGCGGCGCCTCCAGCCTCGCACGGGTGCGTCAGAAGCTGGTGCCGAAGCCGTTGGCGGCGGAGCCGGATCCGGAGCCGGTGTCCGTGCCGGAGGAGCCCGCACCGCCGGGGCCGCCCTTGCGCAGGGAGTCCAGGTCGGCCTTGATCGTGTCGACCGGGATGGCGAAGCCGAGGCCGACGCTGCCGGCGGCGGAGTTGCCGGAGGCGGGGGAGTAGATCGCCGAGGGCATGCCCACGATCCGGCCGTTCATGTCGACGAGGGCGCCGCCGGAGTTGCCGGGGTTGAGGGAGGCGTCCGTCTGGAGGGCCTTGTACGAGGTGGTGTCGGAGCCGGTGTCCCCGTTGAACTGGCGGCCGCCGAAGGAGAAGGGCCAGCTGTCCTCGCCCTGCTGCCGGCCCTGCGGGGACTGCTGCTCCGACTTCGGCACCTTCACCTCGCGGTTCAGCGCGGAGACGATGCCGCTGGTGACGGTGCCGGTGAGGCCGTCGGGGGAGCCGATGGCGACGACCTGGTCACCGACCTTGACGCCGCCGGAGTCGCCGAGCACGGCGGGCTTCAGCCCGGAGGCGCCCTGGAGCTTGATCAGGGCCAGGTCCTTGTCGGGGTCGGTGCCCACGATCTTGGCGGGGTACTTCTTGCCGTCGCTCATCGTCACCTGGATCTCGGCGGCGCCGCTCACCACGTGGTTGTTGGTGACGATCTCGCCGCCGGAGGTCAGGACGATGCCGGAGCCGGTGCCCTGGCCGGAGCCGGTGCGGACGTCGATCCGGACGACCGAGGGGCTGACCTGCTCGGCGACTCCGGCGACGGTGCCGGAGCTGGACTGCGAGACCGTGGTGCCGTCGACCCCGCCGGTGCTGCCCGCCTGCCGGTCCATCAGCTGCTGGACGGCCGCCGCGGTGCCGCCGCCGACCAGGGCCGCGGCGAGCGCCACAGCGGCGAGCAGGGCCACGGGCCGCTTGGCGCGGGGCGCGGGAGCCGCGGCGTGCGCGGGACCGTGAGACCCGCTGCCCTCGTACCCGCCGCCCTCGTACCCGCCGCCTTCGCCCGCGCCGCCCGCGCCCGCCGGGACCGTCTCGCCCCGGATGACCTGCGGCTGCGGCTGGTGCGCCTCGTGCCAGCCGGGTGCGGCGGGCGGGTACGAGGGCGGCGGCGGGTAGGCCGCCGCCCCTGCCCCGGCCGCGGGGTACGCGCCGAACGGCGCGTGCGGGGCCGGGCTGTTCTCCTGCGGGTACTCGCCTTCGCGGCGGAAGCTGTCGGTCATGACGACGACTCTGACCGCCGATCATGAGAGCTTCCTGAGTCAGGCCTGAGAAGCCCGACAGAACCGCGTACGACGCGCATGAGAACCGGCCTTGACCCTCGACCTGGTGGAGGTCCCAGAGTCACGGGTGTGGAGAGCGAGATGCACAGCATTGGCGAGATGGGCCGCGACAGCGGGCTGGGCGTGAGCGCGCTGCGCTTCTACGACCGGGCGGGCGTCCTGCCGCCCGCCCGGGTGGATCCGGCGACCGGATACCGCTGGTACGCGCCCGAACAGCTCGACGAGGCCCGGCTGCTGGCCCGGCTCCGCCAGGCGGGGATGCCGCTCGCGGACATCCGGCTGGTCCTGGCGGCCTGGTCCGGCGGGGACACCGGCCTGGTGCCCCGGCTGCTGGACGGGCACCTGCGACGGCTCGAACGCGAGCTCGCCGATGCGCGCGGCGCGCTCTCCGCGGTACGCGCGCGACTCGGACACAAGGAGAGAAGCATGACCACCACCACCGCCCCCACCACCCGGCTGACCGTGCCCGCCATGGAGCTCGCGGCCGCGCTGGACTCCGTACGCTTCGCCGTCGGGACCGACCCCGAGCTGCCGGTGCTCGGCGGGATCCTCTTCGACGTGCAGGGGACGGACCTGCACCTCGTGGCCACCGACCGCTACCGGATGGCCGTGGCCCGCGCGTCCACCGCCGGCCACGGCGGCGAGCGGGTCCAGCTGGCCGTGCCCGCACCGCTCGCCGACGCCATGCGGGCCGTGCTCACCGACGACTCCCCGGCCCGGCTCACCGTGGACGGCGACCGGGTCGAGCTGGAGACGCAGGGCCGCCGGGTGGCCGGACAGGGCCTGGGCGAGGAGTTCCCCGACTACCGCCGCCTGACGCGGCTCCCCGAGGGCCGCCGCATCCCGCTGGACGTACCGGCCCTGCGGGAGGCCCTCGGCGGGCAGGACGGCGAAAGGTGCGCCCTCGTCCTGACGGACACCGTGACCGTCGCCGACGAGGCCTCCGACGCGGCATCCGACGCTGGGTCCGGTTCCGGCTACGGCGTCGACGGGGACCGGGTCGGGGTCAACCCGGGCTTCCTCCTCGACGCGCTCGCCGTCGGCGACGACATGCTGCTGGAGTACGTCGGCCCCAAGGCCCCGCTCGTGCTCCTGCGCTCCGACACCGAGGACGCCTTCTCGCTGCTGATGCCGTGCACGCTGGACGCGTGACCCGCGTCCGGCGTCAGCGACAGCCGCAGGAGCGGCGGATCACCAGAGCCGACGGGAACTGCTTCAGCCGTTCCCGTCGGGAGCCTGCCACGCGCAGGCCGTCGTCCAGGACCAGGTCCACGGCCGCGCGGGCCATCGCCGGGCGGTCCGAGGCGATCGTGGTCAGCGGCGGGTCGGTGAGGGCGGCTTCCTTGACGTCGTCGAAGCCCGCGACGGCCAGTTCCCCGGGCACGTCGATGCGCAGCTCGCGTGCGGCGCGCAGCACACCGATCGCCTGGTCGTCCGTGGCGCAGAAGATGGCCGTCGGCCGGTCGGGCCGCGCCAGGACCTCCAGGGCGACCTTGTACGCGTCGTAGCGGTTGTACGGGGCCTCGATGAGCCGGCCCTCGACCGAGCGGCCGGACTCCTGCATGGCCCGGCGCCAGCCCTCGACGTGGTCGGCGACCGGGTCGCCGACGGAGGGGGTGTTCTCGATGCCGCCGATGCAGGCGACGTACTCGTGCCCGTGCTCCAGCAGGTGCCGGGTGGCGAGCTGGGCGCCGCCGACGTCGTCCGTGACGACCGCGACGTCGTCGATCGCCTCCGGGCGTTCGTGCAGCAGCACCACCCGGGCGTCCCAGGCCTCGATCTCGCTGGCGGCCTGCTCGCTCATGCCCTGGCTGACCAGGATCAGGCCCGACACCCGCATGCCGAGGAAGGCCCGCAGGTAGTGGACCTCGCGCTCGGTGCGGTAGTCGGAGTTGCCGACCAGCACCATCTTCCCGCGCTCGGCTGCGGCCTGTTCGACCGCGTGCGCCATCTCCGCGAAGAACGGCTGCCGGGCGTCCGGGACGATCATGCCTATGAGGTCGGTGCGCCGCGAAGCCATCGCCTGGGCGACCCGGTCCGGGCGGTAGCCCAGGTCCTTGATCGCGGCGAGGACACGCTCGCGCGTGGCCGGGGCGACCGGCCGGGGTCCGTTGTTGATGACGTAGCTCACGACGGCGGTAGACGTACCCGCAAGTCGTGCAACGTCATCCCGCGTCACCTTGGCCACGCGCGGCAGTCTACGCGGGGTGACCTACCTCTGGGCAGGGCGTCCGGCCGAGTGGATGCTCACAGGGTCTTCGGCCGATCGGGTGACGGCCGGAGCCGGCTGCGCGGCCGTCTGCGCGGCGGTCCGGGACGCGGCCTGGGCCGCCGCCTGGGCCGCGGCCTCCGCCGCCGCCCGCTCGACCTTCTCCGGCGTGACGAAGCGGTAGCCGACGTTGCGGACCGTGCCGATCAGGGACTCGTGCTCGGGGCCGAGCTTGGCGCGCAGCCGCCGTACGTGCACGTCGACGGTCCGGGTGCCGCCGAAGTAGTCGTAGCCCCACACCTCCTGCAGCAGCTGGGCGCGGGTGAAGACCCGGCCCGGGTGCTGGGCGAGGTACTTGAGCAGCTCGAACTCCTTGAAGGTGAGGTCCAGCACCCGCCCCTTGAGCTTGGCGGAGTACGTGGCCTCGTCCACCGACAGGTCGCCGTTGCGGATCTCCATCGGGGAGTCGTCCGAGCCCAGCTGCTGACGGCCGGTGGCCAGGCGCAGCCGCGCCTCGACCTCGGCCGGTCCGGCGGTGTCCAGGAGGACGTCGTCGATGCCCCAGTCGGCGGTGACGGCCGCCAGGCCGCCCTCGGTGACGACCAGGATCAGCGGACAGCCGGGTCCGGTGGAGCGGAGCAGCTGGCACAGCGACCGCACCTGCGGCAGGTCGCGGCGGCCGTCCACGAGGATGACATCGGCTCCCGGGGTGTCCACCAGGGCGGGGCCCTCGGCCGGGGCCACCCGGACGTTGTGCAGCAGCAGGCCGAGGGCGGGCAGTACCTCGGCGGACGGCTGCAGGGCGTTGGTGAGCAGCAGGAGTGAGCTCACGACCGACCACCTGCCCGGGTCGGACGGTGGTGCACGGTTCGCTGGTCCATCACGTCGGTTCCTCCTCGGTCCCGTCGAGGACGTGCGCGGTACTGCTTCGTACGGCTTGCCGGGTGTCCCTGCGGTCCCCGCGCCCTGGGGTCCGTATGGATACCACTGTTCTCGTCTCGTTCAACGTGCTGAAAGCACAAAAGGACCCGGGGGCAACGTTGCCCGGATCCTCTCGCCAAGCAGAATAGCCCACCCGCCCCGGCTCGGCCGAGGCTCTTCCGTTTTCGACTTCTGTGGTTCATCCCACGCGGATGCCCAGCTTGAGCCCCGTTCCACGGGACATGGGGCCGCCGATCGGTGCCGCCGGACCGGCCCGGCGCACACCCGGCGCGTCGGGGCACGCCGGGGTCAGCGGCGGGAGGGGCCATCATGGAGGCCGACGGTAGAGAGCCGACGATAGGAGCTGCAGTGGCAACCGGAACCATCCGCTACTGGGCGGCGGCCAAGGCCGCGGCCAAGACGGCGGAGGAGCCGTACTCGGCGGGCACGCTCGCCGAGGCGCTCGACGCCGTGCGGGAACGGCACCCGGGGGAGCTGACCCGGGTCCTGCTGCGCTGCTCCTTCCTCGTGAACGACGAGCCTGTGGGCAAGCGCCCGCACGATTCCGTGCCGCTGACCGAGGGGGGCACCGTCGAGGTGCTCCCGCCGTTCGCGGGCGGGTGAGCGGGAGCCGATGAGTACGCCTGAGGAACAGCAGCGCCGGCAGTACGCGCAGCAGCAGCACCAGCAGCACCAGCAGCACCAGCAGGACCCGCAGCAGGAGGACCCGTACGGGACCCAGACCTGGCAGTCCGACACCTGGGACACCAGCTACCAGCCGGTGCATCCGCCGCTGGGCGCGGTGCCCGGGCAGCCGGTCGCGCCCGAGGGCTGGTTCCGGGACGAGGCCCCGGCGGCCCCGGAGCCGTACCGGCAGCCGGCGGCTGCGGACGGCTGGTACCGCGACGAGCCGCAGGCCCCGGCCGCGGCCCCCGTGCAGGACTGGCCGCAGGGTGCCGCCGAGACGGCCTACCTGCCGCCGTACCCGGGCCCCGAGCAGCAGCACCAGCCGCAGCACGAGCCGCAGTACCAGCAGCCGGTGGCTCCGGAGGGCTGGTTCCGGGACGAGCCGCAGGCCCCGGCCCCGGCCGCGGCCCCTGTGCAGGACTGGCCGCAGGGTGCCGCCGAGACGGCCTACCTGCCGCCGTACCCGGGCCCCGAGCAGCAGCACCAGCCGCAGCACGAGCCGCAGCACGAGCAGCCTCAGCAGGAGCCGCCGGTCGAGCAGACCGCCTACCTGCCGCCCCAGGCGGCGGCCGACCCGGCCGGGGACCCGGCCGCCGAGGCCCCCGGCGAGCCCCAGGAGATCACCTCCTGGTCCCCGCCCACCCTCTCCGGCAACACCCTGCGCGCCGTCGACCCCGCCCAGGCACGCGCCGAGGGCCGGTCGCCGATCATCGACCCCGGCCCGCAGTCCGCCATACTGACCGCCGTCCTCGGGCTGCTGCTCGCCGTGGCCGCCGCCCTCGGGCAGTACGCCCTGCTCCTGCCGCTGATCGCCCTCCAGGGCCTCACGGCGGCCGGCTGGTTCCGCCTCAACGGCATGTGGCCCGCCCGCCAGGGCATCGCCCTCGCCTTCGCCGGAGCGCTGGTCGCCGACGCGGCCGTGCTCGCCGTGGACCCCTCGTACGGCCCCGGTGCGATCGTCGGGACCCTCGGCGCCTGGGTGCTGCTCACGCTCGTCCTGCAGCTGCGCAGCCACGCCGACCCCGACGAGCGGATGTACGGGCTGATGGCCTCGGTGGCCTCGGCCGCCCTCGCCATCATCTGCGCCGGCTACCTCGCGGCCGATTCCGCGGCCGCCACGGTCGGCGCCGCGGCCGTCGCGGTCGCCGTCTTCGCCCGTGCGCTGCCGCTGCCCACCGCCCCCTCGGTCGGCGTCTCGCTGGCCGCGGCCGCCGGCGCCGGTATCGCGATCGGCGGGATGACCCCGGTCGGTACGGGCGGGGCGCTGATCGGCCTCGCCGCCGGGGTGTGCGCGCTGGTCGGGCTGCGCGTGGCGGCGTACGACTACCCGTCGAAGTTCGTGCACATGACGGCCGGCGTCGCCCTGCCGCTCGCGGCGGCCGCTCCCGCCGTGTACCTGATCGGCCGGGTGGTGGGCTGATCCCTGCCCGACGGCGGGCATGGTCAACTAGAGCGCACGTACCGATTAGTAGGGGGAGGGAACGTGCGTTTCCTGCGCGTGATCGTGATCATCGGAGTGGTTCTGGGGGCCCTGTTCGTGGGGGTGGACCGCTGGGCCGCGAGTTACGTCGAGAACCGGCTGGCCGACCGAATACAGGCGCGGCAGGGCCTGGCCGGTTCCGCGGAGGTGGAGGTCCACGGCTTCCCCTTCCTGACCCAGGTGCTCAGCCGTGACCTCGGCCGGGTCGACCTGAAGCTGCGGGGCGTGGAGGTCACCGCCGAGGACCGCAAGACGCGGCTCTCGGAGCTGGACGCGAGCTTCCACGGCGTGAAGCTGAACGGTGACTACAGCGGTGGCACCGCCGACCGGGCCGAGGGCAGCGCGCTCATCACCTACGCCGACCTGACGGCGGCCTCCCAGACCGGCGCGACCCTCTCCTACGGCGGGGCGCCGGGCAAGGTGAAGGTCACCGCGGCCGTGGAGGTCGCCGGCAAGGCCCTGACGCACAGCGTGGTGTCGACGGTCACCCTGGAGGAGGCACCCGGCGGGAAGGGCGGCAAGATCGTCCGCGTGCACGCCGACCAGGTGCCCGGCGCGGGCGTTCCGCTGGTCGAGAAGTTGATCCGCAAGAAGACGGACTTCGACCGCGATCTCAGCAGCGGCATGCCGGCCGGGCTGCAGCTCTCCTCCCTGACCTCGGACGAGGCCGGTGTGCACCTCACGCTGGGCGGTACGAACGTCGTGGTGGCCGGATCGTGAGACAGTGCGGTCCGATCCGCAGAAGGACGGGCCGCACGGCGGGTCCGGGGGCGGTGCGGCGGCCGCCTCGGAGGCTTCTCATCCCACTATTCGGACGATCCTGTCTCGGTATATGACACGCCGGTGACAGGGCGGCTGATTCGTCCCTACGATCCATGGCTATGAAGCATCAGCAGGCGGACCTCACGAAGCGACGGGCAGTAGACCTGTGTCGCGTCGCCGCCATGCTCTGTCGATCCATGTGACCTGTGAGCGCATCCGCTCCACCGACCGGACGACGGCCCTACGGCCCTTCCCGCGTGACCGCACCAGCCTCCTGAACGCCTGACGCCTCCCCGCGCAGGACCTTGAGCGCACCCGCAGGCACGCAGCACACGCGTCACCCGCACCGCCCCGCCGCACACTGCCCCGGAGGAGAACACCATGAGCCGCAGCGACGTCCTTGTAGACGCCGACTGGGTCGAGGCCCACCTGAACGACGAGAATGTCGTCATCGTCGAGGTGGACGAGGACACGTCCGCGTACGACAAGAACCACATCACCAACGCCGTCCGGATCGACTGGAAGAGCGACCTCCAGGACCCGGTCCGCCGCGACTTCGTGGACCAGGAGGGCTTCGAGAAGCTCCTCTCCGCCAAGGGCATCTCCAACGACGACACCGTCGTCCTCTACGGCGGCAACAACAACTGGTTCGCGTCCTACGCCTACTGGTACTTCAAGCTCTACGGCCACCAGGACGTGAAGCTCCTCGACGGCGGCCGCAAGAAGTGGGAGCTCGACTCCCGCGACCTGGTCGACGGCAAGGACGTCCCGAACCGCCCGGCCACCCAGTACAAGGCCAAGGCCCAGGACACCTCCATCCGCGCCTTCCGCGACGACGTCGTGGCCGCGATCGGCTCCCTGAACCTGGTCGACGTCCGTTCGCCCGACGAGTTCTCCGGCAAGCTGCTCGCCCCGGCGCACCTCCCGCAGGAGCAGTCGCAGCGCCCCGGCCACGTGCCGAGCGCCCGCAACATCCCGTGGTCGAAGAACGCCAACGACGACGGCACCTTCAAGTCGGACGACGAGCTGACCGCCCTCTACCAGGCGGAGCAGGTCGACCTGGCGAAGGACACCATCGCCTACTGCCGCATCGGTGAGCGCTCCGCGCTCACGTGGTTCGTGCTGCACGAGCTCCTGGGCCAGGAGAACGTCAAGAACTACGACGGTTCGTGGACCGAGTACGGCTCGCTCGTCGGCGTGCCGATCGAGCTCGGCGCCAACAAGTAACCAGACCGGACGACCGGGCACGCGACGCCCTCGTAGTACGACCTCTCTAGGACAGGACAGAGAACATGTGTGGAGCACAGATCGGCGGGCCCGACCTCGCGACGCTGAAGCCCGGTGAGACCGCCATCCAGGGCCAGATCACCAAGGACGGCGAGCCGGTGTCCGGCTACGTCCGCCTGCTGGACTCGACCGGTGAGTTCACCGCGGAGGTCCCGACCTCGGCGACCGGCCAGTTCCGCTTCTACGCGGCCACCGGCTCCTGGACGCTGCGGGCGCTCGTCCCGGGTGCCCAGGCGGACCGTGCCGTGGTCGTCGCCGAAGCCGGCGGCGTGACGGACGTGGCGATCGCGGTCTGAGCACCGCACATGTGATCGCCTGATCGAACGGCCGAAGGGCCGCACCCCCGGGGGTTGGACGCCACTGGGACGGGGTGCGGCCCTTCGTGCCGTCCGCGTCCGTCCGTGCCCTTGCGCGCGGGGGCGCCGGACCTACGCTGGAGGCATGTACGCCCGGCGCCGGCGCGTCTACTTCCTGCTCATGGGCGGATGCCTGCTCCTCTTCGTGTCCGCCTGGGCCTTCGTGCGCCTGTTCTCGGTGGAGGCGGCGGTGGCCATGTGCGTGGTCGCCATGGTCATCCCGCCGGTCGCCGCGATGATCGCCAACCGGCGCGGCCCGGACGACCGCTGGTGGGACGACCCCTCGGGCGATCCGAAGTCCGACGAGTGGTGGGACGAACTGGACGGAAAGCGGCGTCACGAGGACTGAAACCTCACGAGACGAGAACGTGATCTACGTTCGTACAACTGCTCCCCGCAGGTGTGGGTCAAGGGGTACGCGCGGGTATCCAGCCCGCGCCGCCGGTTTTGTGGGGGACTCCTTTGGAACACGAACAGACCATTCCTGAGCAGCGGAAAGGGGAGGAGAGCGCACCGGATCCGGACACCTCGACCCCGCGCCGCCGGACGGGTCGCACCACCCTCCTGATCGCGGGCGCGGCCGTACTCGGCGTCCTCGCCGGGACGATCACCGGCTACGCGGTCCAGTACCACCGCGAGCCCACCCCGCTGCCGCCGCTGGCCCAGCAGGACATCGCCGCCCCGAAGCCGCTGGCGGTGAACGACGCGACGAGCCTGCGCTCGATCAACGCCAACCGCTGGCACAAGGCGGACGAGGACCTCGTCGCGAAGCTGGTGGAGGCCCCCGCGGGCGCGACGGTCGCCTTCTCGGGCGGGCAGTCCCCGGACGAGTTCGCCGCGGACTTCTACGCGAACCCTCCCGCGGGGATCGGCTCCCTCATCCGGTACAGCGTCCGCAGGATCGCCACCGAGCGGTGGTCCGAGGACCACACGAACTTCGTCGAGATCCGGCTGCTCCAGTTCCAGAACCGGCACGGGGCCGAGGGGTTCCAGTCGGGAGTGGAGGCCTACATGCCGACCACGAAGCACGCGGGCAACGCGGGCAGTGAGGTTCCGGGTGTTCCCGCCGACTTCGGCCACCTGTGGATCAATTCCGAGGCGAGTGAGAAGCCCGGTTACCTCCCGGTCCGGCGGGGCACCGCGGTGGTCCGCCGCGGCGACATCGTCATGCACATCACCTACGTGAACAACCGAGGCGAGGTCGACGAGAAGGTCGTGGCCGACCTGGCCAAGCGGCAGATGGAGCGGCTGTGAGCGAGCGGGAGAACGAGAACGAGAACGGAGCCGTCGCGGACGCCGTGCCGGACGCCGTCAACGAGGACGCCCAGGACGCCACCGGGCCCGCGCGCAGGGTGAAGACCCGGACGGTCGGGCTGGTGGCGGCGGCCGTGGGCGTCGTCGTCCTCGTGGGCGGGGGCCTGTGGTCCTCCGCCGTGCTCGACGATGCCGAGCGGACCGCGCCGACGCGGTACTGGATGGCGGAGAGCGCGCCCACCGGCTCGCCCGCCCCGATCCCGCCCGTGCCGGCGGCCGAGCTCAAGGCCAAGCTCCTGCCGCTGGCCACGGGATACTGGCCCGGCCCCGACATCGATGCCGAGGGCAACGACTACTTCGTCTCGGGCGAGCGGGCGGTGCAGGCCTTCAAGGACGACCACTCGGGACTGTCCACCGGTGACCGCGAGGCGCGGGACAAGGCGCTGGCGGATCTGAAGCTCAAGGGCCTGGCCGGGCGCAGCTACGCCCGGGGGAACGGCGGCGGAGCGATGGTCTCCGAGATCCAGCTCATGCAGGCGGACCCCAAGGAACTGGGGAAGTTCGCCGAGTTCGCCAAGAAGCTCCTCGATCTCACCGCGGCCGACGGTCAGGCGCCCAAGGTGGACGGTTTCCCCGATGCCAAGTGCGCGCTCGATTCCGTCGTCGACGGCAAGAAGCAGGAGATCGCCACCCTCGAATGCGTGGCCCTCGAGGGAGACGTGCTGGTGACCTACCGGACCTACGGGTGGTCCCCGGGTTTCCACGCGAGCGATGCCGTAGGCCTGTTCAAGGAACAGCTGAACCACCTCAAGTCCCCCGGGGAGTCCGTGTGAGCGAGCAGACCACCACCGGCACCGAGCCCGGCCGTGAGCAGGAGCCCGAGGCCGGGCTCGTGCCCGGGCCCACTGCCGGTCCGGCCCCGCGGACGCCGGAGAGCCCCGAGGCGGCGGCCGCCGCGGCCTCGGACGCCCCCGCCCCCGAGGCCGCTCAGGAGGTAGCCCCGGAGGCCGCGCCGATCGCGCCCAAGGACCGGCGACGCCTGTTCGCCGCACTGCGCTGGACCGCCGCCGTCGCCGTCTTCGCCGTCGTCGGCGCGGGGGTCGCCTACGGGATCACCCTGCCCGAGCGCACCCGCATCCCGGGCCTCTCCACGACGGACGACGGCCGCTGGACGTTCCCGGCGCTGTCGCAACCGGCGCTGCCCGCGGGCGCCCCCCTGGCCCAGGGCCCGGACAACAAGGAAGAGACGCACTACGCGCAGCTCACCGGTCTGCTCCTGCCCGCTCCCGAGGGCGCCAAGGCCGACGACGCGGTCAAGGCGGACAAGGACGGGGCGGTGTCGGCCGACGTCTTCCTGGAGGAGTACGCGCCCGACGTGCGCGAGAAGCTGAAGCAGTCCCTCGAATGGGATGGGCTGCGCCAGATCACCGGCCGGGGCTGGACGATGCCGGACGGCACCCGTACGCATGTCTACCTGCTGCGCTTCCACGCGTCGGGTTTCGTGGACGCCTTCAAGGGCTGTGACACCAACGCACGGCTGAACGGCGTCTCGGCCCTGGAGCTGGACGACGTCTGGACCGGGGTCAAGGGCACACAGAGCGCCATCGTCCCCTTGCGTTTCCCGGGTTCGGGCATGGCCGGCGAGAGCGAGGTCAGCGTGTACCAGGAGATCAAGCCCGTCCTCGGGGGCGAGCAGACCAAGGTCGGGTGCCTCCAGTCGGGTGATGTCCTGGGCATGGTCATCCAGACCCGCAAGGG
The DNA here is from genome assembly GCF_016755875.1 of Streptomyces spororaveus. Taxonomy (NCBI): domain Bacteria; kingdom Bacillati; phylum Actinomycetota; class Actinomycetes; order Kitasatosporales; family Streptomycetaceae; genus Streptomyces; species Streptomyces spororaveus. The sequence continues at coordinate 4,733,850 of NZ_BNED01000005.1, forward strand.
CGAGGTGGCCTCCGTCCCCTTCCACCAGTCGGTGATCCTGCAGAGCCAGCTGCTGAGCTGACCGCAGCCCGGATCCGGGCCCGCGGCCGGGGTACGGGCCACCTCACACGGTGCGCCCGGCCCCGGGCCAGTACGCTTGGGAACCGGCCCGTACCCCCTGAACGAATTCCGAGGAGCACCCCGTGCTTGAGGCAGTCTTCACCTCCCTGCTGGTCCTGGTCTGCGTCGGCGTCCTGGCCTTCACCGGCCTGGCCGTCAAGAAGCTGTACCAGGGTCAGCGCTGAGCATCCGCCCAGCAGACCGCCCCGGAACCCCTCCGACAGATCGCCTGAGCAGCCATTCATGATCCAGATCCCGTCCGACCTGAACCCGGGCCTCGTCCCCCTCGCCTTCCTCCTCGGCAACTGGGAGGGTGCGGGAGTCTTCGACTTCCCCGGTGAGGAGAAGTGCAACTTCGGCCAGGAGGTCGTCTTCAGCCACGACGGCCGGGACTTCCTGGAGTACACCTCCCACACCTGGGTCCTCGACGCCGAAGGCAACAAGGTGCGCCCGCTGGAGTCCGAGTCGGGCTACTGGCGCATCGACAAGGACCGCAAGGTCGAGATCGTCATGGTCCGCGACCAGGGCGTCGTCGAGGTCTGGTACGGCGAGCTCGCCGACCAGAAGCCCCAGATCGACCTGGTCACCGACGCGGTCGCCCGTACCGCGGCCTCCGGCCCGTACAGCGGCGGCAAGCGGCTCTACGGCTACGTGAAGAGCGATCTCATGTGGGTCGGCGAGAAGGCCACCCCGGACGTCGAGCTGCGTCCGTACATGTCGGCCCAGCTGAAGAAGGTCGTCACGCCCGAGGAGGTCGCCGAGATGGCGCGCAACCTCCCGGACATGCCGGACGACGGCATCGCCTTCTTCCGCTGAGTCCACGGGCCCGGTCCGCGACCGCGCCCACGGGCTGTGCGCACGGCTGTGCGAAAGGCTGTGCGAAAGGGGACCGCGGGATCGCCCGCGGTCCCCTTCGCGCGCATACACTGGCCGGGTGGGGAGCAGCCTGGACACCGAGAGCTCTGACTGGAAGAGCGACCTGCGGCAGCGCGGATACCGGCTGACACCGCAGCGCCAGCTCGTGCTGGAAGCGGTCGACGCCCTGGAGCACGCCACTCCGGACGAGATCCTCGCCGAGGTGCGCAAGACCGCCTCCGGGGTCAACATCTCCACCGTGTACCGCACCCTTGAGCTCCTGGAGGAGCTGAAGCTCGTCTCGCACGCCCACCTCGGGCACGGGGCCCCCACCTACCACCTCGCCGACCGGCACCACCACATCCACCTGGTCTGCCGCGACTGCGCCGAGGTCATCGAGGCGGACGTGGACATCGCCGCCGAGTTCACCGCGAAGCTCCGTGGCGCCTTCGGCTTCGAGACCGACATGAAGCACTTCGCGATCTTCGGCCTGTGCCGCAAGTGCGCCGCGAAGCAGCGTGCCGCCCAGTCGTAGCAGGGTCGTACGCTTGGTCCCATGACCAGCAGCCCCTTGCTCCATCTCCCCGGCGCCGTACCGGCCGAAGGCCGTGACGAGGGCGTCGCCGCCCACTACGGCGAGCTGTACGGCGAACAGCGCGCCCTCACGGAAGGGCGCGGCTTCGTCGACCTCTCGCACCGCGGAGTCGTCACCGTCAGCGGGCCCGAACGCCTGAGCTGGCTGCACCTGCTGCTCACCCAGCACCTCACCGAGCTGCCGGCCGGGCAGGCCACCGAGGCGCTGATCCTCTCCGCCAACGGGCACATCGAGCACGCGCTCTACCTCGTCGACGACGGGGAGACCACGTGGGCGCACGTGGAGCCGGGCACCCAGGGCGAGCTGATCGCCTACCTGGAGTCCATGAAGTTCTTCTACCGCGTCGAAGTCGCCGACCGCACCGAGGAGTTCGCGGTCGTGCACCTGCCGGCCGGCTCCATCGCCGAGGTCGCCCAGGACAAGGAGCACGTCGTCCGGGAGACCGCGTACGGCCGGGACGTCTTCCTGCCCCGCGCCGAGCTGGAGTCCTTCGCCGCCGCGCACGGCCCGGCCGCGGGTCTGCTCGCGTACGAGGCCCTGCGCGTCGAGGGGCACCGGCCGCGGCTCGGCCTGGAGACCGACCACCGCACCATCCCGCACGAGCTGGGCTGGATCGGTACCGCCGTGCACCTGCAGAAGGGCTGCTACCGCGGGCAGGAGACGGTCGCCCGCGTCCACAACCTGGGGAAGCCCCCGCGCCGCCTGGTCTTCCTGCACCTGGACGGCTCGGAGGTGCTGCTCCCGGCGCACGGCACCCCGGTGCGGCTCGCCTCGGACGGGGAGGAGGGCCGCCAGCTGGGCTTCGTGACCACGGCCGTCCGCCACCACGAGCTGGGCCCGATCGCGCTCGCGCTGGTCAAGCGGAACGTGCCGGTGGACGCGCCGCTGCTGGCCGGGAAGACGGCCGCCGCGCAGGAGGTCGTCGTAGCGCCCTGACCGCCGCGGTCAGACGTCGATGACGAGGGTGAACGGGCCGTGGTTGGTCAGCGAGACCCGCATGTCCGCGCCGAACCGGCCCGTCGCCACCGTCGCGCCCAGGGCGCGCAGCCGTGCCACGACCTCGTCCACCAGCGGCTCGGCCACCGGGCCGGGAGCCGCCGCGTTCCAGGTGGGCCGGCGGCCCTTGCGCGCGTCGCCGTAGAGCGTGAACTGGGAGATCACCAGCAGCGGGGCGCCGTTGTCGCTGCAGGACTTCTCGCCCTCCAGGATCCGCACGGACCACAGTTTGCGGGCCAGCAGCTCCGCCTTCTCCGGGGTGTCGTCGTGGGTCACCCCCACCAGCACGCACAGCCCCTCGCCGACGATCTCGCCCACGGTCTCGCCGCCCACGACGACGCTCGCGCCGTCCACCCTCTGCACCACTGCTCGCATACCACCTGTGTACCAGGCTTGCACCCGTCCGGGGCCGATCGGGTGCACTGGGACTGCATGGGGGCCACGGGGAGTGGCACGATGCACGAAGGCGGTGCGGGTGCGCCGCACCGGTCGAGGGGACGGACCTGAACGCATGAATACTTCTGGTACCTCCGTACCTGCATCACCCGCCTCCGTCGCAGCTGCCGCGGTACGACCGCCCGCGCAGCGCACGGCCGAGACGCAGGGGCCGCCGGCCCCGACCGCCGCGCTCGGGCTGCCGGAACTGCGCGCGCTGCGCCGTGACGCGCAGCGCGACGAGGCCGATCTGAGCTACGTACGCAGATTGCTCCAGGGCCGCATCGACATCCTGCGGGCGGAGCTGGCCCGGCGGACGGACCCCGAGGCGCCGGTGGTGGACCGGCTCTCGGTGATCCTGGCCGACGCCCCCTCCAGCCGCAGCGCCTCCGCCCGGCACGTCACGCTCGGCACCCCGCACAGCGAGGAGTACCGGTTGCTGGCCGCGGAGATGCTGTCCGACGTGGAGCTGTCGGACCTGGGCGCCCGTACGGACGACGAACTGCACGACGGGATGGGGCGGCTGGTGCGCTACGAACAGCAGGTCTCGCGGCGCCGCCAGCAGCTCCAGCGCACGGTGGACGACTGCAGTGCGGAGATCACCCGCCGGTACCGGGAGGGAGAGGCGCAGGTGGACGACCTGCTGGCGTAGAAAATTCGGGCGACCGGAGGCGGTCGGGGGATTAGCGTGGGCCGCTATGAGTGCTGACATCCGGCCGATAGCCGAATCCGAACTCCCCGACTGGGTGCGCACCGTGCACACCGGTTTCCTGGTCAGCCCCCGGGTGACCGAGTCCGACATCGCGCAGCGCGCCAAGTACTGCGACTTCTCCCGGATGCAGGGGGCGTTCGACCCCGACACCGGCCGCTGCGTGGCGGCCCTGCGCTCCTTCCCGCAGGAGCTGACCGTGCCCGGCGGGGCGGCCGTCCGCTCCACGGCCGTCTCCAACGTGGCCGTGCTGCCCACCCACCGCCGGCAGGGTCTGCTGACCCGGATGATGGCCGGCGAGTTCGCGGCGGCCGAGGCGCGCGGTGACGCGCTGATGACCCTGATCGCCGCCGAGTACCCGATCTACGGACGGTACGGGTTCGGGCCCGCGACCTCCCTCGTGGAGTGGGAGATCGACGTACCGCGCACCGGGCTCGACCGGAGGCTGTCGGCGCCCGTCGACGGCGGCCGCATCGACCTGGTGGACGTCGAGGAGGTGCGGCGGGTGGGGCCCGGGCTGCACGAGCGGTTGCGGGCGCTCACGCCCGGTGCCGTGAACCGGGACGAGCGCTGGTGGAGCCTGGCGACCGGCCTGGAGGAGTGGTCGTACCGGCCGTACAAGGACAACTTCCACGCCGTGTACCGGACGGCGGAGGGGGAGGTGGCCGGCCTCGCCGTGTACAGCGCGGACGACCACTGGACGGACGCGAAGCTTCCGGAGAACACCGTGCAGGTCAAGTACCTGCTGGCCGTCACCCCGCAGGCGGAGCGGGCGTTGTGGCAGTTCCTGTGCTCGATCGACTGGGTGACGAAGGTCCGCACCGGCTACCGGGCCCCCGACGACCTCGCCCCGCAGCTGCTGCCCGACCCGCGGGCGGCGCGGGTCCTCACCACCGCGGACTTCCTGTGGGTGCGGGTGCTGGACGTCGTACGGGCGCTGGGCGCGCGCACGTACGAGGTGCCCGGGGTGCTCGTCCTGGAGGTCACGGACGAGACGGGCCCGGCGGCGGGCCGCTACCGGCTGGACGCGGGCACCGGCGTGTGCGAGCGGACCGAGGCGCCGGCGGACCTGCGGCTGGACGTGGCCGAACTGGGCTCCCTGTACCTGGGCGGCACTTCCGCGGTGCGGCTGGCCGCGCTGGGCCGGGTGACGCAGCAGCGGCCCGGGGCGGCCGCGCTGGCCGACGCGGTGTTCCGTACCGCGCGCAACCCGTGGTGCCCGGACATCTTCTGAAGAGGACTGAGCTTGTTGACATCACTTGTGGAATCCCTGCGCGCGGCGGGCTGCGTCTTCGCGGAGGAGGAGGCGGAGCTCCTGACCGGGGCCGCCGCCGATGCCGACCACCTGGCGGAGCTGCTGGCCCGGCGGGTGGGCGGCGAACCGCTGGAGCACGTGGTCGGCTGGGCGGAGTTCTGCGGCCTGCGCATGGAGGTCGGCGCGGGCGCCTTCGTACCGCGCCGGCGCACCGAGTTCCTGGTACAGGAGGCGGTGGCGCTGGCCCGGCCCGGTGCCGTGGTGCTGGACCTGTGCTGCGGGGTCGGCGCCCTGGGCGCGGCGGTGGCCGCGGGCCTGCCGGGCGGCGTCGAGCTGCACGCGGCGGACATCGACCCGGCGGCGCTGGCGTACGCGCGGCGCAACGTTGCCCCGTACGGCGGCCGGGTGTGGGAGGGCGACCTGTACGCGGCGCTCCCGTCCGCGCTGCGCGGACGGGTGGACGTGCTGGTGGTCAACGCCCCGTACGTGCCGACGGAGGAGATCGCCCTCATGCCGTCGGAGGCGCGGGACCACGAGCCGCTGGTCTCCCTGGACGGCGGGGCCGACGGGCTGGACATCCACCGCCGGGTGGCGGCGGGGGCCCTGCCCTGGCTGGCCCCGGGCGGCCACCTGCTGATCGAGACCAGCGCGCGCCAGTCCCCGTCGACGGCCTCGGCCCTGACCTCCGCGGGCCTCGCGGTCCGGGCGGTGACCTCGGAGGAGCTGTACGCGACGGTGGTCATCGGCACGGCCTGACGCCGCGCGGCGGCCCAGCGGTGTTCGAGGTGCTGCCGCGCACGGGTCTGGCCCTGCCGAACCGGGCGGGCGTCCTGCGGTTCGGCATGTCCGGGCGGGCGGCCCGGTGGGCCGTCGCGACCCTGGCGGACGTGCGGGACACCTGGGTCTGCGGGACGGGCTGGGCCTTCACCGCCCGCTGCGAAGGCCTGGAACTGCTCGCCTACGGGGACTGCCCGGACCGCCTCGGCCGCACCGGCCACGACCGCCACGGTCTGGCGGCCGTACACCTCGGCCGGTGCGGGCCGGAACCGGCCGGGCCGTCCGCCGTCCCGGTGGTCCTCCACGGCGTCGACCTGTTCGGGTACCCGGCCGCCGAGGTCCTGGAGGCCCTCGGGCCGGGCCCGCACTCCGGCGTGAGCCTGCCGCGGCCGGGACCTCCGGCCGGCTACCTGCGGGAGGTGCGGCTCTCCATCCCGTAGGCGAGCGGGTCCGGCGCAAGAAGACCTACGCGTGGTTCGGGAACCGAGGAGACGAAATTGATCACGGAGTACCAGCAGAGGCTGCGCGAGCGCTACATCGCCGCCCCCGCGCTGCCGGCCCCGGAGCCCTGGCGGCCGGTGCCGGACCGCCGGACGCCCATCGGGGGCCTGCTCGGCATCGGCTTCGCCGTCCACCCCGACCGTGGGCACGACCTCGTCATGGTCGTGTCCAGCGCCGGCCACGGACTCTTCGACGCGGTCACCGGCGAGAGGATCGCCCGCGACCGGGACCCGGACTTCGACACGAGCACCCCCGACGCCCACCCGGACCTCGCCTGCCCCGGGCTCGGCCCGATCGCCGGCGCCCCGGTACGCATCGCCGGACTCTTCGGCGGCGGCCTGCACCGCACCACACCGGACGGCTGGACCCTGGACGTGGTCAGCCCCGAGTGGCCCCGCGACCGCGTCATCCTCTCCGTCGACGGCGGGGCCCACGAAGGCCCGCCGGGAGGGAGCTGGTGGCACGTCTTCCACTCCGATTACTCGGAGCTCCGCGCAGCCGGGTTCTCCCCCTCCGGCCGCACCCTGGCGGTCGCCACCAGCAGCGACCTCACCCTGTGGACCCGGCCCGGGCTCGAGTTCGGCGACTGAGCGGATCGCCGCCCGCCGCCGGGTGGGAGATGCTGCAAGCATGTCGCTTGCAATAGTTAGCAAGGTCGGGCAGGATCTGAGCATGGCATCGCTCAACGTCGGAAATCTCGGCGAGTACCTCCGTGAGCAGCGCCGGCAGGCCCAGCTTTCGCTGCGGCAGCTGGCCGAGCAGGCGGGGGTGTCGAATCCGTACCTGAGCCAGATCGAGCGCGGGCTGCGCAAGCCGAGCGCGGACATCCTGCAGCAGCTGGCCAAGGCGCTGCGGATCTCCGCGGAGACGCTGTACGTGCAGGCCGGGATCCTGGACGAGCGGGACCCGGACGAGGTGGAGACGCGAGCCGTCATACTCGCCGACCCGTCCATCAACGAGCGGCAGAAGCAGGTGCTGCTCCAGATCTACGAGTCGTTCCGCAAGGAGAACGCGCTCGATGCGCCCGCCGACGAGATGCCGTCGTAGACGAACCGAAGTTGATCCGGGAGGACCAGCACATGGCCATCGCCGATGACCTGAAGAAGACCCTCACCGACCCCACTCCCCTCTACTTCGCCGCGGGCACGGCCGATCTCGCCGTGCAGCAGGCCAAGAAGGTGCCCGACCTGATCGAGCAGCTGCGCGCCGAGGCTCCCGCGCGCATCGAGGCCGTGAAGAACACGGACCCGAAGGCTGTGCAGGACGCGGTCACCGCCAAGTTCGCCGAGGTGCTCGGCGCGATCGACCCGAAGAAGCTCGGGGAGACCGCCCAGGACCTGGCGCTGCGCGGTGTCGGCGTGGCCGCCGAGTACGCGGTGCGCGCCAAGGAGACCTACGACAAGGTCGCCGTGCACGGCGAGCAGGCCGTACGGAACTGGCGGGGCGAGGTCTCCGCGGAGATCGTCGACATCGCCGTGGCCGTCGAGCCCGAGGCCGAGCCGGTGGCCGAGCCGGCGCCGGAGCCGGTGGCCGCGGCCGCCGACGGGGAGAAGCCCGGCGCCAGGAAGACCACCGCGCGCAAGAGCCCGGCCAAGAAGGCCGCGGTCACGGCGGACGACGCGAGCTGAGACGCAGCCGCATGAGCGACGGCGGGCCGGGCACCCTTCAGGTGCCCGGCCCGTTGTGGTTCATGAAGGGGCACGTGCCGGTAGCGTGGAGTCGGGCGGCATCCGAAGTGTGAAGCAGTAGCTGAGAAGGCGGTCGAAGCGATGTTGATGAACGGGTTCGATCTGGGCGTGATCCCGTTGCTCATGCTCGCCATGCGGGTGCTCGCCGTCGTGGCCTTCGTGTTCGCCCTGGTGGCACGGGAGGACGCGTACCGGGCGGCCGAGAAGCAGAGCAAGACCTTCTGGCTGGTCCTGCTCGGCGTCACCGTGGCCGTGGGCTTCGTCCCGGGGATGATGTTCCTGCAGATCGCCGGTCTCGTCGCGACCATCGTGTTCTTCGTCGACGTACGCCCGGCCCTCAAGCAGGTCTCGGGCGGCGGCGGCCGACGCGGCGGCGGCAGCAGCAGCGACGGGCCGTACGGGCCCTACAACGGCGGACGCTAGGCCGGAAGAGACGGCCTGGGCGGGCTGCGCGCGGCGGCCGCGAACGCGGCGCGCCCCGGCCGGGGCCCGGTGGGCTCAGCCCTCGGCGCGGGACAGCAGGACCACGGCCACGTCGTCGGTCAGTTCGCCGCCGTTGAGGCGGCGGGCCTCGGTGACGGAGGCCTCCAGCAGGCCCTCACCGCTCAGCCCGCGGTCCAGGTGGCGGTTGATCATGTCGACCATGCCGTCCTGGCCCAGACGTTCCTTGCCCTCGCCGATGTGGCCCTCGATGAGGCCGTCGGTGTACAGCATCAGACTCCAGGTGCCGCCCAGCTCCACCTGGCGGCGCGGCCAGCGGGCCCGGGGCAGCAGCCCGAGGGCCGGGCCGCTGTTCTCGTACGGGAGCAGCCGCGCGCGGCGGCCCGGCCGGGATATCAGCGGGGCCGGGTGGCCGGCCAGGCACAGGCCGGCGCGACGGCCGTCCGGGGCGATGTCGACCGTGCACAGCGTCGCGAAGATCTCCTCGCACGGCCGCTCCACCTCCAGGACCTCCTGGAGGGTGGCCAGCAGGTCGTCGCCGCAGAGTCCGGCCAGGGTCAGGGCGCGCCACGCGATGCGGAGCTCGACGCCGAGCGCGGCCTCGTCGGGGCCGTGGCCGCAGACGTCGCCGATCATGGCGTGGACGGTGCCGTCGGGCGTGCGGACGGTGTCGTAGAAGTCACCGCCGAGCAGGGCCCGGCTGCGGCCGGGGCGGTAGCGGGCGGCGAAGCGGAGGTCGGATCCCTCCAGGAGGGGCGTGGGGAGCAGCCCGCGTTCCAGCCGGGCGTTCTCCTGGGCGCGCAGTTTCGATTCTGCGAGCTTGTACTGGGCGATGTCCGCCCGTTTTCTCTCCACGGCGTAGCGGATGGCGCGGCTCAGCAGCCGGCCGTCCAGCTCGTCCCGGAAGAGGAAGTCCTGGGCGCCGACCCGGACGGCCTCGGCGGCGCGCTCGGCGTCGTCCTCGTCGGTGAGTACGAGGACGGCGTGGCGCGGGGCGAGGCGCAGCACCTGGCGGAGGGCGACCAGCTGGTCCACGGCGGTGGCGGTGGCGGTGCCGATCGCGGTCCCGGTCCCGGTCCCGTTCGCCGAGCTGTGGGCCGTGCCGTTGGCCGCGGCCCCCGGCGTACGGGCGCTGGCGTCCGGAAGGGACAGGTCGAGGAGGATGCAGTGCACGTCGGGGGTGAGCAGCCGCTCGGCCTCGGTGAGGTTGCGGGCGGTGCGGAGCCGGATGCGGTGGCCGTCCGCGTCGAGGATCTCGGGGACGGTGAGGCCGCCGGCCGGGTCGTCCTCGATGACCAGGAGGGTCAGGGGGGTCGTGTGCGGGGCCGCTTGAGGGGTCGCTTGCGCGACGCCCGGGGCGGCTATGGCCGGGGCGGCGGTGTGCAGAACGGCCTGACCGCTCTCCGTGGCAGGGATGTCCCTCTGCCGCGGTACGGGTACGGGCATCGTCTCCGGTTCCTTCCCTCCCCCCGAGGGTGCGCTCGTCCGGCAGACCCTAGCGGTCCCTGCCCGACAAACGGAATGCCGTTCTTGGCGAGGGCCTGCGTCATATGCGGTTATCGCGGGGGAAAATCGGCCTCACTGGATGACAAAGGTCACGGCGGGGCCGTGTTCCGTCCCGTCCAGCGAGACGTGTCCGAGCCCCGCGAGGTTGCCTGCGTCACCCTCCCGCGCATCCGGCCCCGGCCCGCGCATCCGGCCCCGGCCCGCGCATCCGGCCCCGGCCGGAGCGCCGGGCCGCCCCGCGGGGGCTACGCGTCGGGGCGGACCACTGCCTTGATCGGCATCGAGCCGGCGCCCGCCAGCGTCACGTCCCGGCCGGGGCGCGGGGCGTGCACCATCGCTCCGTCGCCCACGTACATGCCGACGTGGCTCGCGTCGTCGAAGTAGATGATCAGGTCGCCCGGGCGCATGTCCTTCAGCGCGACCTTCGGCAGCAGCCGCAACTGCTCCTGCGAGGTGCGCGGAATGCCCCGGCCCGCCGCCAGCCAGGCCTGGGAGGTCAGCCCGGAGCAGTCGAAGGACCCGGGGCCCACGGCACCCCATTTGTACGGCTTGCCGATCTGGGCCGTGGCGAACTGCACGGCCCGCTTGCCCGCATCCGTCGCCTTGCCGCTGACGTCCTTCATCGCGCCCGTCGACAGCCACGCCGTCTGCGCCTTGTACTGGGCTTCCTGCTCCAGCTGGATCAGCCGGGCCTTCTCCTCGGCCTGCAGCTTGCTCTCCAGGTCCTCCGCGGTCCTGATTTTCTCCTCGATCTCCTTCTTCGCGTTCTCCTGCTTGATCCGGTTGGCCTCCAGCGTCTCCCAGCGCTCGCCCGCCTCCTGGGCGTAGCGCTGCAAGTCGGCCTGGGTCCGGTCCAGTTCGGAGAGCATGTCGGAGGCGGCCTTCTCGCCCTGGCGCAGCCGGCCCGCTCCGTCGAGGTAGTGGTTCGGGTCGTCGCTCAGCGCCAGCTGCGCGCCCGGCGGCATCCCGCCCGAGCGGTACTGGGCGCGGGCGGCGGCGCCCGCCCGGTTCTTCAGGGTGGCGATCCGCTCCTTGCCGGCGACGATGAGATTGGCGATCTCGACGATCTTGGCCGACTGGGCCTTGGTCTCGGCCTCGGCGAGGTTGTAGGCGTCCGTGGCGCTGCCCGCCTGCCGGTACAGCTCCTCGATCTCCTTGCGGACCTGCTCCAGGGACTTGCCGCCCGGTCCGGGCAGGGGAGCGGCCGGTGCCGTCGGTGCGGCGGGCGCGGGCGGCGCCGCCGGAGCCGCGTACGCGAGGCCCGTCGCGAGGCCCGGCGCCGTCAGTATCGCCATCGTGCACAGCAGCACGAGAGTGCTTGCGCCTCGCCGTTGCCTTGCGGCTCCCATGGTCCCCCCAGGCACCCGAGCCAGATCCCGTATCAGATCTGACTATTCATCAGTAACTTGTCGCTGCCATCGGGATGGTGCCACGAGTCGATGAATTCCAACACCCTTGTGGACGGCGATCCGATCTTGTCCGCCCCAACGGACGCCGTTCCCGCCCCGCACGGTTCAACGGACCGCCCCCGCCCCCGGTTCCGCCGCGCGCCGCATTCACCCCACCGGGCGCAACGCCTCCCAGGGCAGCGTCAGTTCGCCCTGCCGCCACCGCCGCGGCCCGTCCACCAGCGGCCAGTCGCCGGCCAGCGCCCGCGCCGTCCGGATCCAGCGCTGCCGTGCCCCGTAGGCGGCGTACGGGGCCGCCGCCGCCCACGCCCGGTCGAAGTCCCGCAGGAACGCGTGCACCGGTTCGCCCGGCACGTTGCGGTGGATCAGCGCCTTCGGCAGCCGCTCCGCCAGGTCCGACGGGCGCTCCAGGGAGCCCAGCCGGGTCGCGAACGTCACCGTGCGCGCCCCCTCCGGGCCCAGCGCCACCCACACATGCCGCCGCCCGATCTCGTCGCAGGTCCCCTCCACCAGCAACCCGTCCGGGGCCAGCCGCCCGCACAGCCGCGCCCAGACCTCGGCGACCTGCTCCTCGTCGTACTGGCGCAGAACGTTCGCCGCACGGATCAGCGCCGGGCGGGCCCCACCGTCCAGCGGCACCTCGAAACCGCCGTGCCGGAAGCTCAGCCCCTCCCGCTCGTACGGCTTCGCCCCCGCCACCCGGGCCGGCTCGATCTCGATGCCGACCACGCGCACCCGCGGCGCCGCGTCCCGCAGCCGCGCCAGCAGTTCGACCGCCGTCCAGGGAGCGGCCCCGTAGCCCAGGTCCACCGCCACCGGCGCCTCCGCGCGCCGCAGCGCGGCCCCGTGGGTGGCCGCGATCCAGCGGTCCATCCGGCGCAACCGGTTCGGATTGGTCGTCCCGCGCGTCACCGAGCCCACAGGGCGGCCGGGCGCGCGGCTGGAGGGCGGGGTACTGCGGGAGGCCATGAGCCGAGGGTAAGCGGAGGGCCCGCGCACCATGAAAATGCCGTCACGCGCCACCGAATACGAGGAAACCTCCAGGAAAACCGGACACCCCGGAATGCGGGGGACTGCCATCCGGGTTGCACTCCTTGCAGGGCGTCCTACGCGCCCTCGCCGTCATGCCGTCCCGCATGTCGTCCGAGCGTCGTGCGCGCGCCGTCCGAGCCGAGAGGACTGGTCCTTTGAGCCAGTACGTGTCCCGCCTCAGCGGCCGCCTCGCCGCCGCCCGTGCCACCCGCCACGAGCCGCCCCGGCTGCGCCTCCCGGCCGTCGGCCACCACCGCAAGCCGCGCCGCGTGGCCATGCTCAGCGTGCACACCTCACCGCTGCACCAGCCCGGCACCGGCGACGCCGGCGGGATGAACGTCTACATCGTCGAGCTGGCCAAGCGGCTCGCCGCGATCAACATCGAGGTCGAGATCTTCACCCGGGCCACCACCGGCGGGCTGCCGCCCGTGGTCGAGCTCGCACCCGGCGTCCTCGTACGGCACGTGGACGCCGGCCCCTACGAAGGCCTCGCCAAGGAGGAGCTCCCGGCCCAGCTGTGCGCCTTCACCCACGGCGTGATGCAGGCCTGGGCCGGCCACCGCCCCGGCTACTACGACCTCGTCCACTCCCACTACTGGCTCTCCGGCCACGTGGGCTGGCTCGCCGCCGAACGCTGGGGCGTCCCGCTCGTGCACGCCATGCACACCATGGCGAAGGTCAAGAACGCGGCGCTGGCCGAGGGCGACACCCCCGAGCCGGCCGCCCGCGTCATAGGCGAGACCCAGATCGTGGCCGCCGCCGACCGGCTCATCGCGAACACCGCCGAGGAGGCCGACGAGCTCGTCCGGCACTACGAGGCCGACCCCACCAAGGTCGCCGTCGTCCACCCCGGCGTGAACCTCGACCGGTTCACCGTCGGCGACGGCCGCTCCGCCGCCCGCGCCCGCCTCGGCCTCCCGCAGGACGCCGTCATCCCCCTCTTCGCCGGGCGGATCCAGCCGCTGAAGGCCCCCGACATCCTGCTGCGCACCGTCGCCGTCATGGTCGACCAGGACCCCTCGCTGCGCCGCCGCCTCTTCGTCCCCGTCGTCGGCGGGCCCAGCGGCAGCGGCCTGGCCAAGCCGGAGGGCCTGCAGAAGCTCGCCGCGAAGCTCGGCATCGCCGACCTCGTGCACTTCCACCCGCCGGTCGCGCAGGACGGGCTCGCGGACTGGTTCCGGGCGGCGTCCGTGCTGGTCATGCCCTCCTACAGCGAGTCCTTCGGGCTCGTCGCGATAGAGGCCCAGGCCGCCGGGACCCCGGTGCTCGCCGCCGAGGTCGGCGGGCTGCCCGTCGCCGTCAACGACGGGGTCACGGGGATCCTCGTACCCGGGCACGACCCGGTGGACTACGCGCGGGAGCTGCGGCGCTTCGTGGACGAGCCGGCGCTCGCGGACCGGATGGGCGCCGAGGCGGCGCGGCACGCGCAGTTCTTCGGCTGGGACACCGCGGCGAGCGGCACGGCCGACGTCTACACCGCGGCCATGCATGATCATCGCCGTCGCGTACGCTCCCACCATGGCTGACACCGCCGAGATCATCGAGAGCGCGCTCACCGCCGCGGAGCTGAGCTGGGAGAGCCCCGAGCCGGGCTCGTACGTCGTCCAGCTCCCCGGCACCCGCAAGCTGAGCACCACCTGCTCGCTCAAGGTCGGCCGGCACTCGCTGTCGGTCAACGCCTTCGTGATCCGGCATCCCGACGAGAACGAGGCGGGCGTCCACCGCTGGCTGCTGGAGCGCAACCTCAAGCTGTACGGCATGGCGTACGCGGTGGACCGCCTCGGCGACATCTACCTGACGGCCCGGCTCCCGCTGTCGGTCGTGGACCCGGAGGAGCTGGACCGGCTGCTCGGCACGGTCCTGGAGGCGGCGGACGGCTCCTTCAACACGCTGCTGGAGCTGGGCTTCGCGAGCGCGATCCGGCGCGAGTACGAATGGCGGGTCTCGCGCGGCGAGCCGACCTTCAACCTCGACGCCTTCAAGCACCTGACGCGTCCGTCGTAGATACGGCCTCGCCGGCGCGTGAGGCGCGGGGTCCGGGGCCGGAGCCCCGGCAGCGGCCCGGGCCGCGCTACACCTCGGCGTCGGCCGGAACCGGCTTGGCCGCCGGTCGGGGAGCTCCACCGGCCACGGCCACGGCCGCGCCCGGGCCCGCGTCGCCCTCGGAGAGCCCCCGCATCAGCAGCCAGTAGCCGGCCGCCGCCACCGTGCCCAGCACGCCCGTGGCCCCCCAGAGCCAGTCGGCCCCGAACCGGTCGATCAGGAGGCCCGCCATCAGGGGCGCCACCAGCGAGGCCACCGCCCAGGACAGGTTGTAGACCCCCTGGTAGCGGCCGCGCCCGTGGACCGGCGACAGCCGTACGACCAGGCTCATCTGGGTCGGCGAGTTCACGATCTCGGCCAGCGTCCACACGCACACCGTCAGCGCGTACGTCCACAGCGGCCCGGCGAAGGCCGTCAGCGCGAACCCGTACCCGGCCAGCAGCGCCGAGATCACCAGGAGCTTCTGCGGGTCCCGCCGCTCGATGAACCCCGTGACCGGGATCTGCAGCAGCACGATCAGCAGCCCGTTCCCCGCGATGACCAGCCCGTAGTCCCCGGGCGAGAAGCCGGCGGAGCCCATGGCGACCGGCAGGCCGACCGAGCCCTGCGTGAAGATCAGCGAGATCAGGAACGACAGCCCGACCACGCCCATGAACCGCCCGTCCCGCAGCACCGTCCCGAGCCCGATCGCGGGCTCGTCGGCGGCGCCGGCCGACCCGCTCACGGGCCGTTCCGGACGGGACTCGGGCAGCTTGACGAAGACCAGCACCGCACAGACCAGCGTCAGTGCGGCCTCGCCCAGGAAGCCGGCCAGATAGCTGTACTCCGCGATCACGCCCGCCGCGGTCGCGCTGACGGCGAAGCCGAGGTTGATGGCCCAGTAGTTGAGCGCGAAGGCCCGTACACGGTCCTCGGGGCGGACGATGTCCGCCATCATCGCCGCGACCGCCGGGCGCGAGGCGTTCGAGGTCACGCCGACCAGCAGCGCCACGGCAGCGATCGCCGCCGGGTGCTCCATGAAGCCGAGCAGCGCCACCGAGAAGGCGGTCGACGCCTGGGCCGCCAGCAGCGTGGGCCGCCGCCCGAGCCGGTCGGTCATCACACCGGCGGCGAGCGAGGAGAGCACGCCGCCGAGCCCGTGGAGGGCGACCACGAGTCCCGCGAAGGAGGCCGAGTAGCCCCGGTCCAGGGTCAGGTACAAGGCCATGAAGGTGGCGACGAAGGCCCCGAGCCGGTTCACGAGGGTGCTCGTCCAGAGCCACCAGAACGCGGTCGGCAGCCCCGACACGCTCTCCCGGGCGGCTTGTCCGATACGGGCGACGGGCATGGAGAAGTTCCCCCCGGGGGCGTCAGTTTGTAAGCGTCACTCTTGCAGTCCGCACATTACGAGGGTCGGGGATTCGAACGCCACCGGATTGACGCCTGCCGTCAATCCGCCGGGACCGGGCGCCGCGCGCGAGCGCCGCCGGGCGTCCACTAGGCTCGTACGCATGGCCGACGCACCGTACAAGCTGATCCTCCTCCGCCACGGCGAGAGCGACTGGAACGCGAAGAACCTGTTCACCGGCTGGGTGGACGTCAACCTCACCGAGAAGGGCGAGAAGGAGGCGGTCCGGGGCGGTGAGCTGCTCAAGGACGCCGGCCTGCTGCCCGACGTGCTGCACACCTCCCTCCAGAAGCGCGCGATCCGCACGGCGCAGCTCGCGCTGGAGGCCGCCGACCGCCACTGGATCCCGGTGCACCGCTCCTGGCGCCTGAACGAGCGCCACTACGGTGCGCTCCAGGGCAAGGACAAGGCGCAGACCCTCGCGGAGTTCGGCGAGGAGCAGTTCATGCTGTGGCGCCGCTCGTACGACACCCCGCCGCCGGTCCTGGAGGACGGCACGGAGTTCTCGCAGTCCGCGGACCCGCGCTACGCGTCGATCCCGAACGAGCTGCGTCCGCGCACGGAGTGCCTCAAGGACGTCGTCGAGCGCATGCTGCCGTACTGGTACGACGGCATCGTCCCGGACCTGCTGGCGGGCCGCACGGTCCTGGTCGCCGCGCACGGCAACTCCCTGCGCGGCCTGGTCAAGCACCTGGACGGCATCTCCGACGCCGACATCACGGGCCTGAACATCCCGACCGGCATCCCGCTCTTCTACGAACTGGACGCCGACTTCAAGCCCCTGACCCCGGGCGGCACCTACCTCGACCCGGACGCCGCGGCGGCCGCCATCGAGGCCGTCAAGAACCAGGGCAAGAAGTAACCCCACGCTCGAAGAGGCCCCCGGCACGCTGATCCCAGCGGGCCGGGGGCCTCTTGGCCGCCCGCTACCGGGAGTCGAGCAGCTTCTCGCAGGCCGGGGTGATGCGGAGGGCGAGGAGGGAGAGGAACGGCGGGTCGGTCGGGCCTTCGGGGATGATGGTCACATCCCAGGTGCCCTTGGCCATGGCCACCGCCGTCGGGGCGGTACGGCGCCGGGTGACCCGCCAGCCGCGGTCGGTCAACCGGCTCACCATCGTGATCAGCTGCTCGTCGTCGGCCGGGCCGTCGTGAGCCCGGGCCGCCACGCACTCGGACGCGTGCAGCGCGGAGCCGCGGGCCTGCGCAGGGCCCGCGCCCGCAGCGGCCGTGGCGAAGTCGAAGTCCCCCAGCACGTCCTCCCGGGCCGGGTCCGGACCGCTGTACCGCTCGCCCGAGGGCGGCTCCGCCACCCAGGCGCTGCGGGCCGAGGCGTCGCCGTCCGGGGACAGCAGCGCCCCCGCCACGATGACGCCGATCCCGGCGGCGACCACCGCGAGCGTCCTGATCCTGCCGCGCATCCGTCCCATCCCCCTCGTGATCTCCGGCAGGAGTGTCGCACGCAGGGGTCAGGCCGCGTCCGTCGGCGGGTTCGCGTGCCATTCGCGGCCGATCGAGCGCAGCAGGGCCGGGTAGACCCCGAGGTGGCGGAACGGCTTGATGCCCAGCATGTACAGGCTGCCGAGGCGGCCGTTCGGCTTGACCAGGACGGTGAGCTGGCCGCGGTAGCCGCCGTTGCCGTCCGGGACCCAGCCGATGTGCAGCACCCCGTGCATGGTCCGGTTGGCGGACTCCGCCGCCCACTCGTCGTGGGTCTGGAAGACCGAGGTGAACGGGGCCGACCGCAGGTCCGGGCCGCGTTCGCCCTCGCGGAGGTCGGCCGGCAGCCGGTCGCGCAGGGTGGGGACCCGGGTGCCGAGGCCGCCGTCGGGCTTGTCCCAGCCGAACAGCCTGCCCAGCCCGCGGCGGGCCGCGAAGAGGACGCGCGCCACGGGGGAGGGGACCGGATCCCCGGTGCCCCCCGCGAACTGGCGCACCAGGCGGGCGAGGTCGTCGGGCCCGCCCGGGGTCGGTAGTGCCCACACGTCCTCGACCCGGAAGTCTCCGGCGATCTCGTGGATCCGCCAGGGGCGGGAGGTGTGGGCGGTCTTGGGGAGTCTCATCGGTCGGCCCCTATCTATACGATGCCGTATAGATCGAGGTTAGCACCCGTCTATACGGCACCGTATAGACGGGGGTCGCCTGAGGAGGAGCACAGCATGGGCGCGACCCGCACACCGCGCGGTAAATGGATCGAGGAAGGGCTGCGGGCCCTCGCGGCCGGCGGCCCCGAGGCCGTCCGAGTCGAGGCGCTGGCGCAGGCGCTCGGCGTCAGCAAGGGCGGCTTCTACGGGTACTTCGGCAGCCGGGGCGCGCTGCTCACCGAGATGCTCGACACCTGGGAGCACGAGGTCGCCGAGGCCGTGATCGAGCAGGTCGAGAGCGGCGGCGGAGACGCGCGGTCCAGGCTGGAGCGGCTGTTCGCGATCGCCTCGTCGGCCGACGGGCCGGTCAGGGGCACCACGGCCGACCTCGCCATCCGCGACTGGGCCCGGCGCGACGAGGACGTCGCGCAGCGGGTGCGGCGTACCGACAACCGGCGCATGGAGTACCTGCGTTCGCTGTTCCGCGCCATCTGCACCGACGAGGACGACGTGGAGGTCCGCTGCCTGCTCGCCTACTCGCTGCGGATCGGCGAGCACTTCATCCACGTCGACCACGGCGCTCGCACCCGCGCGGAGGTCATGGAGCTGACCCGGAACTGGCTCCTGAGATAGCCGGCGGACGTACGGGACGGTTCCGCGCGCACGCATGGGAAAGGCCCCGGCCGAGGGAACTCGGACGGGGCCCGTCCTCGCGTGCGGCCGGTGGAGGCCGTCAGCCGCCGCACTGGCAGGGGGCGCCGGACTGGCAGCCGCAGCCGCAGCCGGAGCCGCAGCCGCAGGCCGCGAGCAGCGGTAGCCGCAGCGGCTCGGGCCTCGGGGACTGCTCCTGCTCCGGGGTGATGGGGACGGGGGAATCGGGCATGGTTCCTCCTCGCAGGGGCGGTGCCCCGCGGCATACGGGACTACGTACGACGACCGCCCTCGCCCTCATTCATGCCCAGCGGTACCGGCGCGTCAACGGCGCATTGGGGCTCGGCGTGGCCCGCGGTCGGGCCGCCCCCGTCCGGATTCCCCGCTTCCGGTGCCGGTGGGTCAGACGCCGTCGACCTGGGTCGGCTGCTGGAGGTCGTCCGCGTGCTCACCCGTCACCAGGTAGACCACGCGCTTGGCCACCGACACCGCGTGGTCCGCGAAGCGCTCGTAGTAGCGGCCCAGCAGGGTCACGTCCACGGCCGTCTCGATGCCGTGCTTCCAGCGGTCGTCCATCAGGTGCTGGAACAGCGTGCGGTGCAGCTGGTCCATCTCGTCGTCGTCCTGCTCCAGCTGGAGCGCGAGGTCGACGTCCTTCGTGATGATCACCTCGGCGGCCTTCGCCATCAGGCGCTGCGCCAGCTGCCCCATCTCCAGGATGGTCGCGTGCAGGTCCCGCGGCACGGCGCGGTCCGGGAAGCGCAGCCGGGCGAGCTTCGCCACGTGCTGGGCGAGGTCGCCGCTGCGCTCCAGGTCGGCGCTCATCCGCAGGGAGGTCACGACGATGCGCAGGTCGGTGGCGACCGGCTGCTGGCGGGCCAGCAGGGCGATGGCGCGCGCCTCCAGGTCGTGCTGGAGGTCGTCGACCTTCTGGTCGGCGGCGATGACGCTCTCGGCGAGCTTCAGGTCGGCGTCGAGCATGGACGTCGTGGCCCGCCCGATCGCGGAGCCGACGAGCCGGGCCATCTCGACCAGGCCTTCTCCGATCGAGTCCAGTTCCTCGTGGTACGCGTCGCGCATGTCTCGTGTCCCTCTCTCGACCTACTACTGCGGTACTGCCCGGGGGCGGGCCGGGGCGGCCAGCGGCCCCACGTTGACACCGTGAGCCGCAAACGCGTCCGACTCCGGCACCACAAGTGAATCAACCCCGTCGCCAGGGTGAACTCTGGGCGACGACTGTTCGAGGTGCCACCCGAACGGCTGTGGAAGTGTCGTCGCGCCTGCTTAACCTGGATCCATGGACGTGAACGCGGCGGTCGCCGCAGCTGCAGCGATCGCCGGTCTTTGCACCGGTGTGATCGCGATGCTGGCGTTCCGCTGGAGCGAGCGCGACCAGGCCCGCCCCACCCGGAGCTCCATGCGCCCCGACATCAACGCGGTGCTGCCGCCCGGCGTGGACACCGTCCTCTCGGTGCTGCGGTCCTCGGCGGTCGTACTGGACGAGGGCGACGCGGTGGTCAAGGCCAGCTCGGCGGCCTACGCCCTCGGCCTGGTCCGCGGCGGCAAGCTCGCCGTGGAGCCGATGCTCCACATGGCCCGCGACACCCGCCGTGACGGGGAGATACGCCAGGTCGAGCTGGACCTGCCCCGGCGCGGCACCGGCCGCGGAGAGGCCCTCGCCGTCTCGGCGCGCGTCGCCCCGCTCGGCTCCCGCCTGGTGCTCCTCCTGGTCGAGGACCTCACCGAGGCCCGCCGCATCGAGGCCGTGCGCCGCGACTTCGTCGCCAACGTGTCCCACGAGCTGAAGACCCCGGTCGGGGCGATCTCCCTGCTGTCCGAGGCCGTCATGGACGCCGCGGACGACCCCGAGGCGGTCAGCCGCTTCGCGGGCCGCATGCAGATCGAGTCCACCCGCCTGATCAACCTCGTGCAGGAGCTCATCGACCTCTCCCGGGTACAGAACGACGACCCGCTGGAGGACGCCGAGCCCGTGCGCGTGGACACGCTCGTCGCCGAGGCCATCGACCGCTGCCGCCACACGGCCTCCTCGAAACAGATCACCATGGCCGCGGGCGGCACCGCCGACCTGCGGGTATGGGGCAACCGCGGACAGCTCGCGGCCGCCCTCGGCAATCTGGTCGAGAACGCCGTCAACTACAGCCCCGCCCGCACCCGCGTCGGCATCGCCGGACGCAGGGTGACGGCTCCTGGGGGAGACTTGATCGAGATCGCCGTGACCGACCAGGGCATCGGCATCCCGGAAAAGGACCGCGAGCGCATCTTCGAGCGCTTCTACCGCGTGGACCCGGCCCGCTCCCGCGCCACGGGAGGAACGGGCCTCGGCCTTGCGATCGTGAAGCACGTGGCGGCCTCGCACGGCGGGGAGGTGTCGGTATGGAGCTCGGAGGGCCAGGGTTCCACGTTCACCCTGCGACTCCCTGAAGCAGCCGCCCCGGCCCCGGTGGCGGCCCCCCGCACCCACCCGACCCCTGCCTGACCCAGAACCGCTCCAGCCATTCCTGCCCCGGAGGTCCTTCCGTGACCCGAGTGCTCGTCGTCGAGGATGAGGAATCCTTCAGCGACGCCCTGTCCTACATGCTCCGCAAGGAGGGCTTCGAGGTCGCCATCGCCGCGACCGGCCCCGACGGGCTCGACGAGTTCGAGCGCAACGGCGCCGACCTCGTCCTCCTCGACCTGATGCTTCCCGGCCTGCCCGGCACGGAGGTCTGCCGGCAGCTGCGCGGCCGCTCCAACGTCCCCGTGATCATGGTGACCGCCAAGGACAGCGAGATCGACAAGGTCGTCGGGCTGGAGATAGGAGCAGATGACTACGTCACCAAGCCCTTCTCCTCCCGCGAGCTGGTCGCCCGCATCCGCGCGGTCCTGCGCCGCCGCGGCGAGCCGGAGGAGGTCACCCCGGCGGCCCTGGAGGCCGGCCCCGTACGGATGGACGTCGACCGCCACGTGGTCACGGTCTCCGGCGGCAAGGTGGACCTCCCGCTGAAGGAGTTCGACCTGCTGGAGATGCTGCTGCGCAACGCGGGCCGCGTGCTGACCCGTATGCAGCTCATCGACCGGGTCTGGGGCGCGGACTACGTCGGCGACACCAAGACCCTCGACGTCCACGTCAAGCGCCTGCGCGCCAAGATCGAGCCGGACCCGGGCGCCCCGCGCTACCTGGTGACGGTGCGCGGCCTCGGCTACAAGTTCGAGCCGTAGGCCGACGGCGTACGCGCGGCCCGGAGCCGGTCGGAGGCCGGCACAGCGTCCCGAAGCCGGTGAGGCCCCCTGGGCCGCACCGTGCGAGGGGCGCACGCGGGATGGTGCTCGAGCCGGACCCGGGCGCCCCGCGCTACCTGGTGACGGTGCGCGGCCTCGGCTACAAGTTCGAGCCGTAGGCCGACGGCGTACGCGCGGTCCGGAGCCGGATATACGGGAAGGGCCCCCGGCCGCATCAGCGGCCGGGGGCCCTTCCCGTATGCGTATGTCCGCGTCAGTGGCCCGCGGCGTGCGACGGGGAACCCGACGGCGTGCCCGCGGGGGAGCCGGACGGGGTGGCGCCCGCGGCCGCACCGGTGGCCGCGCCCGAGGGAGTGCCCGAGGGAGTGCCGGACGGGGTGGTACCCGCGGCCGGGGGCGTGGCCGGGGACGCGGCGGGCGTCGGGGCCGCGACGGGGGCCGCGGACGGGCCGAACGGGGCGAAGGCGCCGGTGGCGGGGACCACGAAGGCCTGCAGCTCGACGCCGCCCGCGTTGCTCAGCTGGAAGACGACGTCCTGCACTTCGCCGTCCCGGGCGGCCACGGAACCGTCCTCGATCACGGCGGAGGCGTTGCCCTTGCCGCCGATCACCACGTAGCCGAGGGCCGGCACGGTGATCTTGCCGGAGCCCTCGGCGGGCTTCAGCGCGACCTTGCCCTTGCCACCCGGGAGGGTGATGCCGTCAAGCGTCTGTGCCTTGGTGCCGTTGTTGAAGACCGTCGCGGAGACGACCGCGGGGCCCTTCTCGCCCTTCTGGCCCTGGGTGATCACCAGTGCGTTCTGGACCTCGATGTCGCCCTTGGTGGCGGCGGCGTTGTCCGGCTTGATCTGGAGGGTCTGCGCATCCCGGCCCGCACCGCATGCGGCCAGCGAGGCGATCGAGAACACGACGGCGGTGGCGGCGAGGGCGCCGCGTCGAAGGCTGCGGCTCACGGCGGCGGCAACTCCTTGGACGAACGGAAGGGGCGGGTGGGCGCTCGGAACGGCCGAGGTAAAGCCGCTCTAAGGGTGTGTCAGCGCGCTTAGGTTACCGAGCCGCCGCCCCGCCCCCGCACCCGACCCTCCGCAGGGCGGCCCCCACCCTGGGAGCGCCCCGCGATCTTGCATTCCGGGGTGCCGTCCACCGCGCCGATCTTGAGGCGCTCGCATATCCCGTGCCGGACCCCCGTTGATCAATTTCCGGATTCTCTCGAACGGCACTTCGTGATCAATTCAGGATTGGGCCGGAACCCGCCCGGTGAGGGGGCCGCCAGTCGGACGGAGTAGTTCGGTTTCCCGACTCGGAACCCGGCAAAACGGGACGTACGTCACACTGATGGGGGTGCCGGGCAGGTGTAGCGTGGCCCTTTCGCCCGGTCCGCGCAGCGCCCCCGACCTGCGAATACCCGCTTCCGGAAGCTCTCCGCAGCACGTTCCTGTTGCTGTTGTCAAGCCCCGAGATGTGCCCTGACCTGCGAAAACGCCATTCATAACAGTCAGTTCTCGTGTTACCCTGGATAGCCACGGAAGGGGTACCTGTCACATGACGTTCAAGGTTGGCGACACCGTGGTCTATCCCCATCACGGGGCCGCGCTGATCGAGGCCATTGAGACTCGTCAGATCAAAGGCGTGGACAAGACCTACTTGGTGCTCAAGGTCGCTCAGGGCGACCTGACGGTTCGTGTGCCTGCGGACAATGCGGAGTTCGTCGGCGTTCGCGACGTAGTCGGCCAGGACGGGCTGGACCGGGTCTTCGAGGTGCTCCGCGCACCGTATGCAGAAGAGCCGACGAACTGGTCCCGGCGCTACAAGGCAAATCTGGAGAAGCTCGCTTCTGGCGATGTCATCAAGGTCGCCGAAGTGGTGCGTGACCTGTGGCGTCGTGAGCGTGAGCGCGGGCTTTCCGCGGGTGAGAAGCGCATGCTCGCGAAGGCGCGCCAGATTCTGGTGAGCGAGCTCGCGCTCGCTGAGAACACGAACGAGGACAAGGCCGAGGCCCTCCTCGACGAGGTGCTCGCGTCCTGACGCGAGTCCCCGTGCACCATGTGGTGCGCAGCTTGCCGCGGTGCCCGATGACTGGGTCTCTCCTCCACGAGAGGCCTGTTGCCGGGCGCTGCGGCATGTCTGTATCCGTATCTCTTGCCTCACTGCCCCACCGCCACCATCGCGATGGCGTGCCGGGTTCGGGCAGCCTGCTCGACCGGTCGTCACGGAAGGGGCGAGGGGCGTCGCACCCGGCACCCTTCAGGCCATACCCATGTCGGCCGAAGTCACAAACCTGGCTCGGAGCTACTGATGTCTGACGTAACGCGTCCCCACCGCACCGCCGCGGTGATCCCGGCCGCCGGCCGGGGGGTACGCCTCGGTCCCGGTGCCCCCAAGGCCCTGCGGGCCCTCGGCGGTACCCCGATGCTCATCCACGCCGTACGCGCGATGGCCCGCTCCCGTGCGGTCTCCCTCGTGGTGGTCGTCGCCCCGCCCGCCGAGGCCGCCGAGGTGCGCCTGCTGCTGGGCGAGCACGCGCTGCCCGAGCGCACCGAACTGCTGGTCGTGCCCGGCGGGGAGACCCGCCAGGAGTCCGTCCGCGCCGGCCTGGACGTGCTGCCGCCGGACATCACCTCCGTGCTGATCCACGACGCGGCCCGGCCGCTCGTGCCCGTGGACACCGTGGACTCGGTCGTCGAGGCCGTGCGCGACGGAGCGCCCGCCGTGGTGCCCGCGCTGCCCCTGGCCGACACCGTCAAGGAGGTCGAGCCCGGCAAGCCCGGCGAGCCCGAGCCCGTCCTCGGCACGCCCGAACGGGCCCGGCTGCGCGCCGTGCAGACCCCGCAGGGCTTCGACCTCGCCACCCTCCGGCAGGCGCACGACGCGATCGCCGTCGACGGCGAGGGCGCCACCGACGACGCCGGCATGGTGGAACGGCTCGGTGTCACCGTCGTGGTGATCCCGGGCCACGAAGAGGCCTTCAAGGTCACCCGCCCGCTCGACCTGGTCCTCGCAGAGGCCGTACTCGCCCGCAGGAGGGCCACCGATGGCTACTGATCCCACCCGGCACGACGCGCCCGCCGCGCCGCTGATCCCGCTCGTCGGCATCGGCACCGACGTGCACGCCTTCGAGACCGGCCGTGAGCTGTGGTGCGCCGGCCTGCTCTGGGAGGGCGAGGACGGCCTCGCCGGGCACTCCGACGGCGACGTCGCCGCCCACGCCGCCTGCGACGCGCTCTTCTCCGCCGCCGGTGTCGGCGACCTCGGAGCGCACTTCGGCACCTCCCGCCCCGAGTGGTCCGGAGCCGCCGGCGTCACCCTTCTGGCGGAGGCGGCCCGCATCGTCCGCGCCGAGGGCTTCGAGATCGGCAACATCGCCATCCAGGTGATCGGCGTACGCCCGAAGATCGGAAAGCGGCGCGAAGAAGCGCAGAAGGCGCTCGCGGCCGCCGCCGGCGCCCCCGTCTCGGTGTCCGGCACCACCACCGACGGGCTGGGGCTCACCGGCCGTGCCGAAGGGCTCGCCGCCATCGCCACCGCCCTCGTGTACCGGACGAACCGGGCCTGATCCCTCGTAGCGGTCGCACTTCTTCGGCAACAAAGGTGCCCCGGGCCCCCAAAGGGTCGCGGGGCACTGCTACAGGGCCACTACCCTGGATGCCGTGACTATTCGCCTGTACGACACCAGCGCCCGGCAGATCCGCGACTTCACCCCGCTCACCGCGGGCTGTGTCTCGATCTACCTGTGTGGCGCCACGGTGCAGGCCGCCCCGCACATCGGGCACGTCCGCTCGTACCTGAACTTCGACGTCATGCGCCGCTGGTTCGCCTACCGCGGCTACGACGTGACCTTCATCCGCAACGTCACCGACATCGACGACAAGATCATCGCCAAGGCGGCCGAACAGGGCCGCCCCTGGTGGTCCATCGGCTACGAGAACGAACTGGCCTTCAACTCCGGCTACGACGCGCTCGGCTGCCTGCGGCCCACCTACGAGCCGCGCGCCACCGGGCATGTTCCGGAGATGATCGAGATGATGCGCGGGCTCATCGAGCGCGGCCACGCGTACGAGTCCGAGGGCAACGTCTACTTCGACGTGAAGTCCTTCCCCGGCTACCTCTCGCTCTCCCGCCAGGAGCTCGACAACATCCGCCAGCCGGAGAGCACCGGTGAGACCGGAAAGCGCGACCCGCGCGACTTCGCCATGTGGAAGTCCGCCAAGCCCGGCGAGCCCTCCTGGGAGACCCCGTGGGGCCGCGGCCGTCCCGGCTGGCACCTGGAGTGCTCTGCCATGGCGCACAAGTACCTCGGTGAGGCCTTCGACATCCACGGCGGCGGGCTCGACCTGATCTTCCCGCACCACGAGAACGAGATCGCCCAGGCCAAGGCCTTCGGCGACGAGTTCGCGAAGTACTGGGTCCACAACGCCTGGGTCACCATGTCCGGCGAGAAGATGTCGAAGTCCCTCGGGAACTCGGTCCTCGTCTCCGAGATGGTCAAGCAGTGGCGTCCGATCGTCCTGCGCTACTACCTCGGCACCCCGCACTACCGGTCGATGATCGAGTACAGCGAGGACGCGCTGCGCGAGGCCGAGTCGGCCTTCGCCCGGATCGAGGGCTTCTACCAGCGCGTCATCGAGAAGGCCGGCGGCCCCGTCGAGCCGGCGCGCGAGGTCCCGCCCGCCTTCGCCGAGGCCATGGACGACGACCTGGGCGTCCCGCAGGCGCTCGCGATCGTCCACACCACCGTCCGCCAGGGCAACAGCGCGCTCGCCGCCGACGACAAGGACGCGGCCATCGCGCGCCTGTCGGAGGTACGGGCCATGCTGGGCGTCCTCGGCCTGGACCCGCTCGACCCCCACTGGGACGGCGGGAACGGGTCCGACCGCGGCGAGGAGCTCCACGGCGCCGTGGACACCCTCGTACGCCTGGTCCTGGAACAGCGCGAGTCCGCCCGGGCCCGCAAGGACTGGGCCACCGCCGACGCCATCCGCGACCAGCTGCAGCAGTCCGGACTGGTCATCGAGGACAGCCCCACGGGTCCGCGCTGGACGCTCGGCCCCCGCTGAGCCCAGGCAGCTGAGTTTGGTGTGCTGCCCGGCGCTCCGGGCGGCACACTCTTCATACGTACATATCGCAGCACCAACGAAACAGGTAGAAGTCATGGCCGGGAACAGCCAGCGCAGGAACCGCCGCACGTCCAACAAGAAGGGCGCGACGGTCGGCAGCGGTGGCCAGCGGCGCAAGGGTCTGGAGGGCAAGGGCCCCACGCCCAAGGCCGAGGACCGCAAGAAGCACAAGGCGAACCGCATCGCCAACGCCATGGCCCGCCAGGCCGCCAAGCGCCGCCCGGCGCCGCGCCGCGGCGGCCCCAAGGGCACCAGCGAGATGGTCGTCGGCCGCAACCCGGTCTTCGAGGCGCTGCGCGACGGCGTCCCGGCCACCACGCTCTACGTCCAGCAGTTCATCGACAACGACGAGCGCGTCCGCGAGGCCCTCCAGCTCGCCGCCGAGCGCGGCAACATCAACCTGATGGAAGCCCCGCGCCCCGAGCTCGACCGCATGACCAACGGGCTCAACCACCAGGGCCTGGTCCTCCAGGTCCCGCCGTACGAGTACGCGCACCCCGAGGACCTCACCGCGGCCGCCTACGACGACGGCGACGACCCGCTGATCGTGGCCCTCGACGGTGTCACCGACCCGCGCAACCTCGGCGCGATCGTCCGCTCCGTCTCCGCCTTCGGCGGCCACGGCGTGGTCATCCCCGAGCGCCGTGCCGCCGGTATGACCGCCGGTGCCTGGAAGACCTCGGCCGGCACCGCCGCCCGTACCCCGGTCTCGCGCGTCACCAACCTGACCCGCGCGCTCCAGGACTACAAGAAGGCCGGCATCACCGTCGTCGGCCTCGCGGCCGAGGGCACCCACGAGGTCCAGGACCTCGAGGTGCTCGGCGGCCCGGTCGTCATCGTCGTCGGCTCCGAGGGCAAGGGCCTGGGCCGTCTCGTCGGCGAGAACTGCGACTACCTCGTGCGCATCCCGATGCCGGGCGGCGCCGAGTCCCTCAATGCCGGTGTCGCCGCGGGCGTCGTCCTCTACGAGGCGGCCCGCCGCCGCGCCACCCGCGGCCGCGCCTGATCCTCCGGCCACTGATCCACTTGGCTCACGGAACATGACCCGTGAGCGTGTCACCCCGCCCGATTCGGGCGGGGTGGCTTGATCTTGACGGGTCTCGGACACATCCCTGACGTCAAGGCAGTGTCCTAAACACTGATCACTCGGTTAGATGAGTGTGGACACCAGAACGTCAGGGTTCGACGACCAGCCCGCGCTGAGCATGGTCAAGGTGCCGTGCGACCCCGCACAGGTCATCGTCAACCACGCCAGCTTCCGCGTGCGGCTCGCACCGAGCCCGAGCGCGCGTTCCAAGCCCGCGAAGGCCCCCGGCCGCGCACCCGTTCTGGGTGGCGCCGTGGTGGCGGCCGCCGGGGCCACCCGCCGCCGGGCCCCCGTGGTCTGGAGCGGCAAGTCCGACGCCGGTGACGCCGCCGCCATGGGCGGACTGCTCCAGGCCGTCCGCGAGGCCGGCCGGGGACTCGACGAGTACGACGGCGGCGCCACCCAGGTCATCCCCCGCGTCGACCTGGCCCACGACCTCGCCGAGGACACCCTCGCCACGCCGACCGTCATCGGCCAGCGCAGCTACGGGGACCCCGCCGAGACCCGCCCGCTGTCCGCCGTACGGGACCTCCCGTACGAGCAGCCGCACGGCCCCGGGACCGGCCCCGGGCCGGAATCCCGGCGCCCCGCCGGCGACAACCGCGGGCAGGCCTCCTACTACCCCGGCCGCCGGATGAACCTCGGCGTCGTGCTGCTCCCGCTGCGCGTCTTCCTCGGCTTCATCTCCATCTACGCGGGCATGGGCAAGCTCTGCGACCCCGTCTACTTCGACGGCGGCGAGCGCGGCTCCATGGTCACCTGGCTGCACACGCTGAACCCGTGGGCGCTCGCCGAGCCGCTGCGCGACTTCGCCCTCGCCCACCCCGTCGGCGCGGGCCTGAGCGTGGCCTTCCTCCAGGTCATCGTCGGCGTGCTGACGGTCTTCGGACTGTGGCAGCGGTTCGCCGCCTGCTTCGGGGCGCTGCTGTCCGCGGCGCTGCTGATGACGGTGAGCTGGAAGACGGTCCCGGCCTACGACGCGCCCGACATCATCTACCTCGCCGCCTGGTCCCCGCTGATCATCGCGGGCGCCCCGGTCTACTCCCTCGACGGACGCCTCGCCGGCGAGGCCTGGCGGACCCTCGGCCCGCGCTCCGAGATCTGGCGGCTGCGGCGGCGCGTCCTGCGGCGCGGGGCCGTCATGGCCACGGTCGTGTGCGGGCTGACGCTGCTCGTCGGTTCGCTCCTCGGCGGCGCCGTCCGCTCCTCCACCGTCGTCACGGTGCCCGGTCCGGGCGAGGCTCCCAGCAACTACCTGCCGGGCCGTCCGCTGCCGCAGGCGCCCGCCAGGCAGCAGCCCGGACCGCAGCAGCCCAAGCAGTCGCCGACCAAGTCGGCCTCGCCCTCGGCCGTCGCGACCGAGCCGGCCGCCAAGTCCGGGAAGACCGCGTCGGGCGCCCCGACCAAGGGGACCTCGGGCACCCGCTCCGAGTCGCCGGCCGCGACGCGCGGCACCACCGGCAAGCAGCAGACCCCGCGCAGCACCCCCCGCCAGTCCTCCTCGCCGAGGCAGCCGTCCTCCTCCGCGGGCAGCAGCACGGGCGGCGGGGCTCCGGCCCCGAAGCAGCCGGGCCTGATCGGCGGGCTCATCGGCTGACACACCGGCACGGCAGGACCGGGGCCCGGCGCGCGTGAGCGTGCCGGGCCCCCGTGCGTGTGCGGGCCCGGTGTGCGGGTGGGGTCCCGTGCGTGTGCGGGCCCGGTGTGCGGGTGGGGTCCCGTGCGTGTGCGGGCCCCGTGTGCGTGCCGGGCGCGCGAAGCCGCGTACGGTACGGGCGGCGATCGGCGCGGGAAGGGCCTCAGGCGCCCTTCTGAGCCGCCAACTCCCGTGCGGCCTCGGTGAGGTCCTTGGCGGTGTCGATGGCCCGCCAGTAGGCCCCCTGTGGCAGCGGGAAGCCCGCGAGGCGCCGCTCACGGGCCAGGCGCGGGAACGTGGTGCGCTCGTGGTCGCCCAAGTCCGGGAGCAGTGCGGTGAATTCGGCGCTGAAGACGTACACGCCCGCGTTGACCGGGTAGGGCGACTGGGGGGCCTCGATGAAGTCCAGGACCTGCCCGAACTCGTTGGTCTCCACGACCCCCCAGGGGATCCGCGGCCGGGCGAGCGCGAGCGTGGCCACCGCGTCGCGCTCCGCGTGGAAGGCGGCCATCTCGCGGAGCGAGAAGCGGGTCCACACGTCGCCGTTGGTCGCGTACCAGGTCCCGTCGGGGTGGGGGAGGTGCCGGGCGGCGTACTTGAGACCGCCGCCGCGGCCCAGCGGCTCCTCCTCGACCACCGTGGTCACGCGGAGCGGCAACCGGGCCCCGGCCAGCCACTCCTGGAGCACCTCGGCCAGGTGTCCGCAGGAGACCACGGCATCGGTGACCCCCTCCGAGGCCAGCCAGGCCAGCTGGTGCCCGATGATCGGCACCCCCGTCCCCGGGATCTCCACCATGGGCTTCGGGCGGTCGTCCGTGTACGGCCGCAGCCGCGACCCCTGGCCGCCCGCCAGGACGACGGCCTGGGTGGGGGCGGCGGGGAACGCGGCTGCGGGGGGAGCGGATTCAGCGGATCGGTGGTCGTCGGTCATGGCGGCCAGCGTAGGGACGCGGCGTGCGTCAGCCCATGGAGGCGACGCCGGAGGCGTACGAGGTGTCGCAGACGGGCCGGGCGAACGACTGGGCCTTCGTCGGGCCGTACGCGTCCACGGCCGCCCGTCCGAGGGCCCGCGCGATGCCCACGCAGTGATCGGCGAGCGAGGGCCGCCGGTTGACCTCCTGCTGGAGGTGGGTGAGGACGTCGTCCGGCCGGCCGCCCTGCTGCAGCTCGCCGACGAGCTGATCGCGCAGCACCTCGTGCGCGGCACGGGGCTTCGCGGGGACGGAGACGTCCTCGGCGGAGGCGGTCAGGATCTGGGAGGACGAGGTGTCCGCCCAGGGGACCATGGTGACCGCGAGGGTCCCGGACAGGACCAGGACGACGGGCAGGACCAGGGCGAGGGAACGGCCGATACGGCGGGCAGAGTGGGTCACGAGGGCGAGAGTAGCGCTCGGTGAAGATTTGGCGACATTTAGTCACCCTGTCGGGGGATGGTTCGACGTGGTTTTTCGAATCCGGGGTTGACGGTTGGGGCCGAATGGCCCGGTCTGCCGGGGTTCGGGACGCCGCCGGGATCGGCAACGGACGCCGGAGGGGCGCCCCTTGACGGGACGCCCCTCCCACACTTCCCGGAGCCGTCAGCCGGACAGCCGCTCGCCGGAGGAGGTGGAGAAGACGTGGATCTCGTCCGCGCGCGGCACCACGTGGAGGCTGGAGCCCTTCTCCGGGACCTGGCGGCCGCCCACGCGGACGACGAGGTCCTGCGAGCCGTCGGCGGACGCGGTGGAGCCGTAGACGTAGCCGTCCGCGCCGAGTTCCTCGACGACGTTCACGGTGATGGTCAGACCGCCGGTCTCGGCGACGTCGAAGTGCTCCGGACGCACGCCGACCGTGACGGTGCGGTCGCCCGCGTCGGCCGCCGCGGACAGCGCCTCGCGGGACACCGGGACGACGCTGTCGCCGAACTTCACACCGCCGTCGGTGATCGGGACCTCGACCAGGTTCATGGCCGGCGAGCCGATGAAGCCGGCGACGAAGAGGTTCGCGGGGCGGTCGTACATGTTGCGCGGGGTGTCGACCTGCTGGAGCAGCCCGTCCTTCAGGACGGCCACGCGGTCGCCCATCGTCATGGCCTCGACCTGGTCGTGGGTGACGTAGACCGTGGTGATGCCGAGGTCGCGCTGGAGCGCCGCGATCTGCGTGCGGGTGGAGACGCGGAGCTTGGCGTCGAGGTTCGACAGCGGCTCGTCCATGAGGAACACCTGCGGCTTGCGCACGATGGCGCGGCCCATGGCGACGCGCTGGCGCTGACCGCCGGAGAGCGCCTTCGGCTTCCGGTCGAGGTACTGGGTGAGGTCGAGCATCTTCGCCGCGTCCTCCACCTTCTTGCGGATGGTGGCCTTGTCCTCACCGGCGATCTTGAGCGCGAACCCCATGTTGTCGGCGACGGACATGTGCGGGTAGAGCGCGTAGTTCTGGAACACCATCGCGATGTCCCGGTCCTTGGGCGGCAGGTGCGTGACGTCGCGGTCACCGATGCGGATGGCACCGCCGTTGACGTCCTCCAGGCCGGCGAGCATGCGCAGCGAGGTGGACTTGCCGCAGCCGGACGGGCCGACGAGGACGAGGAACTCGCCGTCCTGGATCTCCAGCTCAAGCTGGTCGACGGCGGGCTTGTCGCCGCCGGGGTACAGCCGGGTCGCCTTGTCGAAAGTGACAGAAGCCATGGTGATGAATCCCTTCTACCGGCAGGAACGTGCCGGACGATCCGAGTGGAAGGAAGAATGGGTCTAGTCCACCAGGTGGACTTCCGCTCGACGCTACCCGCCCGGACGGCTCCTGTCAGCACCGGGAAGGTGTCGGATTTCGCATTACGCGATGTGGGCCGCTGTGTAGAGTGAGGACGGTTGCGCCTCCTTAGCTCAGCTGGCCAGAGCAACGCTCTTGTAAAGCGTAGGTCGTCGGTTCGAATCCGACAGGGGGCTCCGAGGAAGTACACCAGAGGCCCTGTCGTCCGAGCGGACGGCAGGGCCTCTGACCGTTCGGGGGCTGTCCGGCAGGGGAGGCGGCAATGGTCACGCGGTACGTCGTTTCACCGCACGGGGGCCGGCGCGCCCACCGGGACATCTCCTCCGCCCTCGCCGAGGCGGCCCGGCGCGGCCGGCCGGCGCTGATCGAGATCGAGCCCGGCCACTACGAGGAGACGCTCACCGTCCGCGGCGAGGTCCGGCTGGTCGCGGTCCGGGGCCCCGGCTCGGTCGTGGTGGCGCGGCCCCGGGGCGCCGTCCTCGACACCTTCGCACCGGTCGCCGTCCAGGGGCTCGTACTGGTCGGCCGGGACGCCGACGTGGTGGGCTGCCGTGCGGGAACACTGACGCTGGACCAGACCGAGATCCGCGCCCACGACGGTGTCGCCGTCCACGCCCGGCCCGGTACCTCGGTGACGCTGCGGGACAGCACGGTCCTGCACGGCCGGGTGCTGATCGCGGGGGCCGGCGGGCTCGTCGAGCGGTGCCTGTTCACCGACGCCGCGGACAACGCGCTCGCCGTGATCGACGGCGGGCGGCTCTCGGTCGTCGCCAGCCGGATCGAGGGCAGCCGCATCCACGGGGTCCTCGTCAGCGGCGGGCGGGCCCGGATCGAGGGGTGCGTGCTGACCCGCACCGGGAAGGCCGCGGTCTTCGCGGGAGCGCGGGCGGAACTGACCGTGACCGACTGCCTCGTCGAATCCGTGGAGGCGGAGGGCATCGCGTACGTCGAGCAGTCCCGCGGCCGCGTGGACCGCACCCGCGTCGTCGACGCGCGGTTCGGGATCGCGGTGGCGAGCGGCGCCGACCCGGTGGTGCGCGACAGCGTGCTCACCGGCTGCCGCGACACCGGCCTCGACGTCAACAACGGCGGCCGCGGCCGCTTCGAGGAATGCGAGATCTCCGCGGCGGGCAACGTCGCGGTGCTCTCGACCCGGGGCGGAGCGCCAGAGGTCCACGGCTGCCGTGTCACGGGCGGCAAGGTCGGCGTCGCCGTCACCGACGGCGGCCGCGGCCGGTTCACCCGGATCGAGATCCGGGACCTGAGCAGTGCCGCCCTGCGGGTGTACGACGAGGCCACCGCCGTCTTCGAGCACGTCACGGTGGAACGCTGCCCGTCCGGGCTGGAGACCCGGGGCAACGGCGGCACACAGGCCGAGATCAGTGACAGCGTGCTGCGAGACGTCGCGATGGCCGCGGTGACCGCGCTCGGGCAGTCCTGGGTGACACTGCGACGGGTCTCGGTGGAGCGGGCGGCGCTGGCCTTCGGCGCCGGGGAAGAGGCCCAGCTGCTCGCGCACGACTGCGGGGCCGCGGCGGTGACCACCGGCGGGGTGTCCGCCTTCGGCAGTGCCCGGGTCGTCGCGCGGAACCTCACCGTGACCGGCAGCGACGGACTGGGCGTCTTCGCGCGGGACACGGCCCGGCTGGAGATCGAGGGCGCCACCCTCGTCGACTGCGCGGTGGGCGGCGCGGGTTTCGTCGACGACTCCGGAGGCCGGCTCCAGGACTGCTCCGTGACGGGGACGGGGCAACTGGGCATCCTCCACAACGGGCTCGTCGACCTGACCGGGCTGCGCACGCCGCTGCCCGTGCTCGAAAAGGCCGTCAGGACCGAACCGGGCCCCACCGTGATCCACCACCACTACGAGGGACCGGTGTTCAACGGCCCGGTCCGCGACGTCCAGCTGGCGTGGCGGAACATCCATGCCGTCCAGCACCGGACGACGAACGAGGACGGTACCCGCACATGAGCGATCGACCGCAGGGCGACGACCGGTCCGGTCCGGTCTTCCACGGCCCCGTCTCCGGAGCCCAGTTCGCCTGGGGCAACGACACGGCCACCCAGAACCAGCAGCACAACACCGCGCCCGCGCCCGGCTCCGAGGCCCTCGCCGCCCTCGTCGCCGACCTGCTGCGGCAGCTCCCCGGCGCGGGCCTGCCCGACCGGGACCGCGAGGACGCCGAGGCCGCCGCCCAGGACGTCCTGGCGGAGGTCGCCGGGGACGGCGAACCCGACCGGGGACGGCTGCGCCGGGCCCTGGCCGCGCTCAAGGGAGCCCTGGCACCGGTCGCGACCGGCGTGGTGGCCGGGACGGCGGTGGGGGCCCAGGAATGGGCCCGGACGGCGATCGAGGGCCTGACCTCGGCCGTCTGATCAGTGGCGGCCCGAGATGCGGTCGGCCAGGCGGGCCAGGGGGGTGGTCGTCGGGCGGTGGGTGGAGCTCTCGTGGCGGTCCGCCTCGCGGTAGGCGGCGTAGAGGGCCTGCACGCCGAGCCAGCGGAAGGGCTCCGGCTCCCACCGGCGGACGCGGTGGCCGACCCAGGGGAGGCCGGTCAGCTCGGTGGCTTCGCCGAGGACGAGGTCGCGCAGGGTGCGGGCCGCGAGGTTGGAGGTGGCGACGCCCGAGCCCACGTAGCCGCCCGCCCAGCCCAGGCCCGAGGCGCGGTCCAGGGTGACGGTGGCGCACCAGTCACGGGGCACGCCGAGCACGCCCGACCAGGCGTGCGTGATCTCCGTACCCGCGAGCTGCGGGAAGAAGGCGGTCAGGAGGTCGGTCAGCGCGGAGACGGTGGCCGGCTGGGTGCGGCCGTCGTGGTCGGTGCGCGAGCCGAAGCGGTACGGGACCCCCCGGCCGCCGATCGCGATGCGGTCGTCGGCGGTGCGCTGGGCGTACATGTACGCGTGGGCCATGTCGCCCAGGAGCGTGCTGTCCGACCAGCCCAGCCGGGACCAGGTCTCGGCGGGGAGCGGGGCCGTCACGATCATCGAGGAGTTCATCGGGAGCCACGAGCGCTTCTGGCCCTTGAGGGCGGCGGTGAACCCCTCGGTGCAGCGCAGTACGTAGGGCGCGCGGACCACGCCGTACGGGGTGACGGCCCGGCGCGGGGCGATCTCGGTGACGGGCGTGGACTCGTGGATGACCACCCCGAGGGCCTCGACGGCGGCGGCCAGGCCCCTGACCAGCTTCAGGGGGTGGATGCGGGCGCCGTGGGGGCTCCAGCTGGAGCCCACGGCATCGGCGATGTCGATGCGGGCGCGGGTGGCGGGGGCGTCGAGGAGCTCGCGGTCGGTCTCGCCGAAGGCGACCTCGTGGGCGTGGAAGGCCTTCAGACGGCCGAGTTGGGCGGGGGTGCGGGCGACTTCGAGGACGCCGCCGCGGTGGATGTCGGCGTCGATGCCTTCCTTGGCGGCGACGTCGATGACCTCGGTGACGGTCTCGTTCATGGCCTGCTGGAGGCGGAGGGCGGCCTGGTGGCCGTGGAGGGCGGCGTAGCGGTCGCGGCCGGCGATGCCGTTGTAGAGCCAGCCGCCGTTGCGGCCGGAGGCGCCGTAGCCGCAGAACTTCTGCTCCAGGACGGTGATGCGGAGGTCGGGGGCGGCGCGCTTGAGGTAATAGGCCGTCCACAGGCCGGTGTAACCGCCGCCGACGATGACGACGTCGGCGGTGGTGTCGGCGGTGAGGGGTGCGCGGGGTGGGGGCGCGGGGGTGCGGCTTCGCTCGGACGCGTACCAGAAGGAAATACCGCCGTTGATCGTCATGGGGGATTTGGTACACCTCGTTCCGGAAGGGTGTCCAGGGACGGGGTGTCGCGGTTCGGGGCGGGCGGCTAGGCGCTGTGCGGTGCCCCTGCGGGGGTGCTCGGCGGTGTGCGGTGCCCCTGCGGGGTGCTCGGCGGTGTGCGGGTCGTCCCGGCCGGGGGTGCGCGGGCCTGTCGGCATGGGGCGGGGTGGGGTGCCGCGCCGGGGTGTCTCCTCGGCTCGCGCCTGCGGCGGGAGCCCAGTCATACGGCCTGGGTTGCGCGCTCGTCCTGCGGGGACACCCCGCCACGTCCCCCCACCCCGCCGCCCAGGTGTCCGTCGAAGCCCTGCCGTGGGGCGGGGACACGCAGGAGGGTCCCCGCAGGACGAGCGCGCAACCCAGGCCGTCCAACTAGACCCCGGCCGCAGGCGCGAGCCGAGGAGACCCTCGTGCGGGGCCCCGCCCCACACCACCCAGCCCCGCCGGCGTTTGAGGCGCACCCCGCGGCGCGGGAAGGCCGTACCGCACACCGCCGAGCAACCCCGCAGGGGCACGGCCCCGCCGGCGCTTGAGGCGCGACCCCGCGCACAGGAAGGCCGTACCGCGCACCGCCGAGCACCCCGCAGGGGACCGGTACCGTCGGGGGATGGTCGAGGTTCCGGACGGGTTGGTCGAGGCGCAGGTCAGGTACAACGGGGACGCGGGGCGGGAGTTCATCGCCGCACTGCCCGGGCGGGCGGCACGCTTTCTGGAGCAGTGGGGGCTGCGGCGGACCGGGCCGGTGATGCACGGGGTGACCGCCCTGGTGCTGCCGGTGGAGCGGGCCGACGGGAGCGGGGCCGTGCTGAAGCTGGTGTCGGTGGACGAGGAGAGCGTGGGGGAGCCGGTCGCGCTGCGCGCGTGGGCCGGGGAGGGGTGCGTACGGCTGCTGCAGCACGACGTGGACACCGGGACCCTGTTGCTGGAGCGGTTGGACGAGGGCCGGGACCTGGCGGCGCTCGCGCGTGCGGACGCGCGGCAGGCGGTGGTGGTCGTCGGGGAGCTGTTGGCGCGGCTGACGGCGGTGCCGGCTCCGGCCGGGTTGCGCGGGCTCGGTGAGATGGCCGCCGGGATGCTGGAGCAGGTGCCGCGGGCGCTGGGGCAGCTGGTGGAGGCGCGGGACCGGCGGCTGCTGGCGGAGTGTGCGGCGGCGGTGGCGGAGGTCGCCGGGGAGCCGGGGGACCGGCTGCTGCACTGGGACCTGCACTACGGCAACGTGCTGGCGGGCGGCCGGGAGCCGTGGCTGGCGATCGACCCGAAGCCGCTGGCGGGCGATCCGGGTTTCGAGTTGCTGCCGGCGATCATGGGCAACTTCCGGGCCGAGGGTGTGCGGTGGCGGTTCGACCTGCTGACGGAGGCGGTCGGGCTGGACCGGGAGCGCGCACGGGCGTGGACGTTGGGGCGGGTGCTCCAGAACTGCCTGTGGGACGTGGAGGACGGGGAGGAGCGGCTGGACGAGGAGCAGTTGGCGGTCGTCGAGGTGCTGCACCCCCGTTCTAGGCTGCGGTAATGATCCGTAGTGCTGAAGTCAGCGACGTCCCCGCCATCCACGCGATGATCCGCGAGCTCGCGGAGTACGAGAAGGTGCCGCACGAGGCGCGGGCCACCGAGGAGCAGCTGCGGGAGGCGCTGTTCGGGGCGAGCCCGGCGGTGTTCGCGCACATCGCGGAGACGGAGGGCGGGGAGGTCGTCGGTTTCGCGCTGTGGTTCCTGTCCTTCTCGACGTGGCGCGGGGTGCACGGGATCTACCTGGAGGACCTGTACGTACGGCCCGGCGTGCGCGGCGGCGGCCACGGCAAGGCGCTGCTGCGGGAGTTGGCGCGGACGTGTGTGGAGCGGGGCTACGAGCGGCTGGAGTGGTCGGTGCTGAAGTGGAACGCGCCCACGATCGCCTTCTACGAGGCGCTCGGCGCCCGGCCGCAGGAGGAGTGGTCGGTGTACCGGCTGACGGACGGCGCGCTGGCCGCGTTCGGGGCCCCCTAGGCGCTCAGGGTTCCAGGACGACCTTGCCGGTCGTGGCGCGGGTTTCCAGGTCGTGGTGGGCGGTGGCGGCCTCGGCGAGGGGGTAGCGGGTCAGGGCGGGGCGCAGGCGGCCCGCGGCGGCCTCGGCGAGGGCGCGGGTTTCCAGGACGCGCAGGGGGTCGGGGGCGCCGACCCGCTGGAGCATGGCGGGGCCGAGGACGCTCCGGGTGGTGATGGCGCGGGCGTCGAGGTCGGCGCGTTCGGCGTCGGTGAGGTGGAGGGGGCCGCCGGACCAGCCGAAGACGAGGTGCCGGGCGCCGGGGGCGAGGAGGCCGAGGGCGGTGCGGGCGGTTGCGCCGCCGACGGAGTCGAAGAGGACGGTTGCGCCGTCGGGGTGGCGGGCGCGGACGGCGTCGGCCCAGCCGGGGTCGGTGTAGTCGAGGGCGAGGTGGGCGCCGTTGGCGGAGGCCCGGGCGGTTTTGGCGGGGCCGCCGGCCAGGGCGATGACGGTGGCGCCGGCGTTGACCGCGTACTGGACCAGCAGGGTGCCGATGCCCCCGGCGGCGGCGGGGATCAGGGCGACGGAGTCCGGGCCGAGGTCGGCGAACTGCAGGATCCCGAGGGTGGTGCGGCCGGTGCCGATCATGGCGACGGCCTGGGCGGGGTCGAGGCCGGGCGGTACGGGGTGCAGTCGGTCGGCGTCGGCGACGGCGTACTGGGCGTAGCCGCCGGGGGCAAAGCCGAGGTGGACGACGACGGTGCGGCCGAGCCATGCGGGGTCGGTGCCGGGGCCGAGCGCGTCCACGGTGCCGGCGACCTCGCGGCCGGGGATGGTGGGGAGCTCGGGGAGCGGGGCGGGCGGGCCCTGGATGCCCTGGCGGAGGCTGGTGTCGAGGAGGTGGACGCCGGCGGCGGCGACGGCGATGCGGACCTGGCCGGGGGCGGGGACGGGGGCGTCCGCGTGCTCGTAGGAGAGGTTCTCGGCGGGGCCGAAGGCGTGCAGGCGGATGGCTCGCATGGTGGTCATGGCGCCAGGCTGCGACCTCAGGCGGGGTTGAGGTCAAGAGCGGCCTCTGTCAGTGGGGTGGTCCACGATGGGGGCATGGCGCGCAAAGGGCAGCAGGAGCGGACGGTCAGGGCGGCGCGGCGGCCGGAGCTGAGGCTGCCGGAGCTGACGGTGTGGGAGGGGGGCGGGCTGGAGCCGGACGGGGACTACGACGGGGTGGAGTTCGCGGATCTCGACCTGGCGGGGCAGGAGGGGATCGGGGCCCGGTTCATGGACTGCGCGCTGCGGCGGTGTGCGCTGGACGAGGCGGGGCTGGCGAAGGCGCGGGTCCTGGATTCGGTGCTGGAGGGGGTCCGGGGCGTGGGGACGGACCTGTCGGGGGCTTCGCTGCGGGACGTGGAGGTGGTGGACGCGCGGCTGGGCGGGGTGCAGCTGCACGGGGCGGTGCTGGAGCGGGTGGTGGTCCGCGGGGGCAAGATCGACTACCTGAATCTGCGGAAGGCGCGGCTCAAGGACGTGGTCTTCGAGGGATGCGTGCTGGTGGAGCCGGACTTCGCGGGGGCGGTGCTGGAGCGGGTGGAGTTCCGGGACTGCGCGCTGCGGGGGGTGGACTTCGGCGGGGTGCGGATGACTGATGTGGATCTGCGGGAGGCGTCCGTGCTGGAGATCGCGCGGGGGGTGGAGGCGCTGGCCGGGGCGGTGATCAGCCCGGCGCAGCTGTTCGACCTGGCTCCGGCGCTTGCTTCCCAGCTGGGGGTGCGGGTGGTTCCGTAGGTGGGCCCGTGGGTCGGGTGCGGGCCGTTGCCGGGGCGGTTGCGGCGAATGGCCGAGCGTCCGGATGCCTGGAGGGGCGATGCGCCGGGTGAGGCGCCTAACGTCGCAGGCAGACACATCGGTGCGCGAGGCCTCTGGAGGTGGCATGTCCCGTCGGAGCCGCTGGTTGGCAGGTGCCTGCGCCAGTACGGTCGCCGTCGGCCTGCTCGTCGTGGGGGGCTTCTTCGGGAGTCCGCCGTCGCGGGAAGGGGCCGGGGGCAGCGCGGGGACGGAGGGCGCCGAGGTCACGGGGGTCGCCGTGGGCGCCTACCTCCACTACGACTCGCCCGGCGTCGAGCGGATGGCGGAACTTTCGCGCTGGCTGGGCGGTACCGAGCTGCGCGCCGGGCACACCTATCTGCCCGGCGACACCTGGCCGAACATCGAGGGGGAACCGTATTTCCTGAGCACCTGGGCACAGTGGCGCAAGGAGAAAGCCGATCGCCTGTTCGTGCTGAACGTGCCCATGCAGCAGCACAACGAGGCCCGTGTTGCCGACGACCGGGTCGCCGAGCTGATCCGCTCCGGCGCGCAAGGTGCGAACGACCACCACTTCCAGCGGCTGGCGAGGCGTCTGGTCGACCTCGGGGTGCCGGACACGGTGATCGTGCTCGGCTGGGAGATGAACGGCTTCGACTACACCCACCGGTGCAGTCCCGATCCGGAGAACTGGAAGACGTACTGGCGGCGCATCGTGACCGCCATGCGGTCGGTGGAGGGCCAGCGGTTCCGTTTCGACTACGCCCCCAACCGCGGGAGGGACGCGATCGCCTGGACCAGCTGCTATCCCGGCGACGACGTGGTCGACGTCGTCGGCATGGACTCCTACGACCAGGAGCCCGGCCGGACCTTCGAGGAGCAGGTCACCCAGCCCTACGGACTCCAGCAGCAGGTCGACTTCGCGAAGGCGCACGGCAAGCGGATCTCGTACCCCGAATGGGGGCTGTTCCGGCACGGCGACAATCCCGAGTACGTGCGGGGCATGCTGGCCTGGTTCGCCGAGCACCAGCCGCTCTACCAGAGCATCACCGACTACTGCCCGCACGGCGTGTGGCAGTGCGGGCAGAACCCGCGCTCCACGCAGGTGTTCCGGGAGTTCCTTTCCACCGGACAGGGCCACGACGCCCGGGACATCCCCCGCCGGCCGTTCTGAACCGTTCCGAACCTCCGGTCTACGCCGGGACGCGGGGGAAGCGGGCCTGGAGGGTCCAGATGGCCGGGTTGTCGGCGAGGCCGTCGTGCATGTCGATCAGGTCCGCGAGGAGGTCGTGCAGGAAGTCGCGGGCCTCGCGGCGCAGCAGGCGGTGGCTGAAGGTCAGCGGGGCCTCCTCGGCCGGCATCCAGTCGGCCTCGACGTCGACCCAGCCGAAGCGGCGCTCGAAGAGCATGCGGTCCGTGGACTCGGTGAAGTCGAGCTCGGCGTACTGGCGGTTGGCGGAGCGGTTGCCGCGGGGGTCCTTGTCGAGCTGTTCGACGATGTCGCACAGCGCCCAGGCGAAGTCCAGTACGGGCACCCATCCCCAGGCTGTGGACACTTCCCGGTCCGCGGCGGTGTCGGCGAGGTACACGTCCCCGCAGAACAGGTCGTGCCGCAGGGTGTGGACGTCCGCGGAGCGGTAGTCGGTCTGCGGGGGGTCGGGGAAGCGCCGGGAGAGGGAGTAGCCGATGTCGAGCACGTAGCTGATGGTGTCACGCGCGCCGGGGCCGCTCATCTCCGGTGTCAGGGCAGCAGGCGCTGTTCCTTGGCCACCGAGACCGCGCCCGCGCGGGTGTCGACGCCGAGCTTGTCGTAGATGCGGCCCAGGTGGGTCTTGACCGTGGCCTCGCTGATGAACAGGGCGCGGGCGATGTCGCGGTTGCCCAGGCCCCGGGCCAGCTGGCCGAGGATGTCCAGCTCGCGGTCGGTCAGGGTGGGCCGGGTGCCGCGCATGTGGGCCATCACCCGGCTGGCGACCGGAGCGGACAGGGTGGTGCGGCCCTGGGCGGCGGAGTGGATGGCGGCGAAGAGTTCCTCCGGGCGTTCGGCCTTGAGGAGGTAGCCGGTGGCGCCGGCGCCGATCGCCCGGGTGATGTCCGCGTCGGTGTCGTAGGTGGTGAGGACCAGGACGTGCGGGGGCCGGGGGAGGGCCGTGATGCGGCGGGTGGCTTCGACCCCGTCGATGCCCTCGCCCAGCTGGAGGTCCATCAGGACCACGTCGGGGTGGAGTTTCGCGGCGAGCGCGACGGCCTCCTCGCCGCTGCCCGCCTCGCCGAGGACCTCGATGTCGGGCTCGCTGCCGAGCAGGGCCAGGAGTCCGGCGCGGACCACCACGTGGTCGTCGCAGAGGAGGATCGTGGTCATGGGGCCGGCTCCAGGGGGATGGCCGCGGAGAGGACGGTGCCCTCGCCCGGCGTGGATTCGATCGTCAGGGTGCCGCCCAGCTGGCGGACGCGGGCCCGCATGGCCGGGAGGCCGTGTCCGCGCCCGTCGGCGCCGGTGCCGGAGCGGGTGCCGGAGCGCGGTTCGGTGAAGCCGTGGCCGTCGTCGGCGATGTCGAGGACGACCTGGTCGCCGAGGAAACTCAGGGTGAGCGCGGCCGTACGGGCTCCGGAGTGCTCGCGGACGTTGGCCAGTGCGCCCTGGGCTATGCGCAGCAGGGCCGACTGGACGCGGTCGGGGAGCGGGGCGGGGGTGCCTTCGAGGTGGAAGCGGACCTCGATGTCCGGGCCGGCGTCGAGGGAGCGCAGGGCCTCGGGGAGGCCGGCGCCGTCGGCGAGCTCGGGCGGGGCCAGGTCGTGGACGAGCCGGCGGGCCTCGGCGAGCCCGTGCGCGGCGATGCCGGTGGCGGTACGGACGTGCGCGCGGGCGGTGCCCGGGTCGGTGTCCCAGGTGCGGTCCGCGGCCTGGAGCAGCATCTGCTGGCTGGACAGGTTCTGGGCGAGGGTGTCGTGGATCTCCATCGACAACCGCTGCCGCTCGGCGAGGGTGCCCTCGCGGCGTTCGGTGGCGGCGAGCTCGCGGCGCGTGCGGATCAGGTCGTCGATCAGCGTGCGCTGGGCCTGGGCCTGGCGTTCCATGTGGACGAAGACGGCGGTGGCGAGCGCGGCGACGGCGGGCGGGGCGAGCAGGAGGTTGGGGTCGAAGGACTTCGACAGCTGCAGCTGGGCGATCACCACGAAGGCGGTCAGGAGGGCCACGAGGACGACGGCGGCGCGGGGCGGGAGGGTGCGCAGGGCGGTGAAGAACAGCGGTACGGCGCACCAGGCGAAGCTCGGCGCGAGGACGACCAGGATCACCCAGGTGGTGACGACCAGGCCCAGCCACAGGAGCCGCCGGGCGGTGGGGGCGGCGCCGAGGGCGGGGCCGAGCACGTAGAGCAGGGCCAGCGTGATGCTGAGGGCGATGATCCACGGGGTGCGGGGTTCGCCGGGGTGGCGCAGCAGGAAGCGGACCACGGAGGCGCCGAGGAGCAGGAAGAACGCGGTGTGGGCGACGGTGGTCAGCGTGCGGGTGTCGTCGCGCGGCGGCGGGGCGGGGTGCACGGGGTGCTCCTCGGTCGGGGGCATGCGTCCATTGTCGGCTGCGGCGTCGTTGCGGGGCTCCGCCCCGCACCCCGTACCCCGCGCCTCGAACGCCGGCGGGGCTGAGCGAGCCGGCGTGGCGTGACCAGCCAATACCTCGCCGGAGGCGGTGCGCATCGACCGATCGGACGACCCGGGGGTCAGCCGGTGCGCTGGGTGGGGCGAGCCGGTACGGGGACGGGGTGGCGGGGGGTTCGGACCGAGGCTTGGAGCAGTGAAGGAGCCGGTCCGACCGGCCGCCCCGTGCCACCGTTCTCAGGAGCAGAGATGAAGACCCGCACCCGCGTTCTCACCGGTACCGCCCTTGCCGTCGCCCTGGGCGCCGGAGCCTTCGGTGCCGTGAGCGCCAGCGCGACCCCGGCCTCCGAGGCCGCTTCGGCGTCCGTCGCCTCGGTCTCCTCGAAGAAGGACGGGCCGGCCGACAAGAACTTCACCACGACGACGCACCTCACCGTCGATGCCGCGACGCGCGCCGCCCAGGCCGCCCTGAAGGCCGCGG
Organism: Streptomyces spororaveus; assembly: GCF_016755875.1. NCBI lineage: Bacteria > Bacillati > Actinomycetota > Actinomycetes > Kitasatosporales > Streptomycetaceae > Streptomyces > Streptomyces spororaveus. Next base: position 4,777,756 of record NZ_BNED01000005.1, read on the forward strand.
AGTCCGAGAACCAGAAGGTGACGGTCGCGGTCGTCGACCGCAACGGCAACACCATCGTCACGCTGCGCGGCGACGGCGCGGGCCCGCAGTCCTACGACTCGGCGCAGCGCAAGGCCTTCACCGCCGTGTCCTGGAACGCCCCGACCTCGGTGCTCGTGGGCCGGCTGGCCCAGACCCCGAACCTGAAGGACATCCCCGGCACCCTCTTCCTCGGCGGTGGCACCCCAGTCCAGGCGAACGGCGCGCCCGTCGCCGGTGTGGGTGTGGCCGGTGCCCCGAGCGGTGACCTGGACGAGAAGTTCGCCAAGGCGGGCGTGGACGCGCTCGGCAAGTAGTCCGCGGCGCCGGCCCGCTTAGGATCGAGTGCGTGGAACTCCGTACGCTCTACCGCCTCGCCGCCCCCTCCGCCGTCGCCCTGCTCGCCCTCACCACGGGGTGTACGGGGGACACGGTGCAGGGGCGGCCGGGTGCGTCGGGGCTGCGGGACCCGTACTTCCCCCGGGCCGGGAACGGCGGCTACCAGGTCGACCACTACGCGCTGGACCTGGACTACGACCCCGCCGACGGGCGGCTGCACGGCAAGGCCGTCATCACCGCCCGCGCCGAGCAGGCGCTCAGCTCCTTCAACCTGGATTTCAGCGGCCTGAACGTCGAGGGCGTGACCGTCCAGGGCGAGGGGGCCCGGTACAACCGGACCGGCAACGAGCTGACGGTGCGCCCCGCCGAGGACCTGGCGAAGGGCGAGGTCTTCCGTACGGAGGTCGACTACAGCGGGAAGCCGAAGCCCCTCGTGGACGTGGACGGCGCCAAGGAGGGCTGGATCACCACGTCGGACGGCGCGGTGGCCGTCGGCGAGCCGGTCGGTTCGATGACCTGGTTCCCCGGCAACCACCACCCCGGCGACAAGGCCGCTTACGACATCACCATCACCGTCCCGCGCGGCTACGAGGCGGTCTCGAACGGCGAGTTGCGCTCCCGTACCGAGGACGCGGACGGGCGGACGGCGTTCGCGTGGCACAGTCCGGAGCCGATGGCGAGCTATCTCGCGACCGCCGCCGTCGGGCCGTTCAAGGTGACGACCGGGCGGACGCCCTCGGGGGTCGGCCTCTACAGCGCCGTGGCGCCCGGGGAGCAGGCCGCGAACACGGGTCCGCTGGCCCGGCTGCCGGAGATGGTGGAGTGGGGCAGCGGACGGTTCGGTCCGTACCCCTTCGCCTCGGCGGGCGCGATCGTGGTGCCCGCGGGGACCCTGTCCTACGCGCTGGAGACCCAGGGACGCCCCGTCTTCTCCGGCGCGCCGACCGAGGAGGAGCTCGTCGTGCACGAGCTCGCCCACCAGTGGTTCGGCGACTCGGTGTCCCCGAAGACCTGGAAGGACATGTGGCTCAACGAGGGCTTCGCGACCTACGCGGAGTGGCTGTGGGCCGAGGACCACGGCGGGTCCACGGCGCAGGAGTACTTCGAGGCGTTCCGGACCGGTGACACGGACGTCGACCGGGACGCCGGCAGCGACTGGTACGCCTTCCCTCCGGCCGCTCCGCCCGGGCCCGCGGACATCTCGGCGGAGCCGGTGTACTACCGCGGCGCGATGGTCCTGCACCGGATCCGGCAGGAGGTGGGCGACGAGAAGTTCTTCGCCCTGGTGCGCGGCTGGGTCGCCGACCACCGGCACGGGAACGTGAGCACGGCCGACTTCACGGCCTACGCCGAGAAGAAGACGGGCCACGACCTGAAGAAGGTCTGGGACGTGTGGCTGTACGGGAAGGACCGTCCCGAGTAGGCCTCGTGTCCGCTACGGGGCTTCGAGCGGCTTGCGCAGCACGGTGCAGTCGCGGCCCAGCTCGCGGTCCTTGGCCCGGCGCAGCTCGACGTAGCCCTGGGACTGCCAGAAGGCGAGCGCCGTCGGGTTGTTGTCCAGTACGGCGATGCGCACGCCCGCGCGTCCGGCGGTGCGGAAGCGGTCCTCGATCAGGGTGGCCACGGCGCGGCCGTATCCCTCGCGGTGGGCGGTGGCGTCGATGAGCAGCAGGCCGATCCACGGGTCCGGGTCGTCGGCGGCGGGTGCCTGAGCGAGGGTGGCGGCCAGCCCGACGAGGCGGCCGGCGGACCGGGCGAGGAGCACCTCGGCGCTGTCGTGGGCGAGTTCACCGGCGAGCGCGGCGGCGACCTGTTCGACCGTGATGCGGTCCGGGTCGGGGAAGTCCCCGCTGAGTTCGAAGAAGGCGTGGTTCGTCGAGTAGAGCGCGGCGATCTCGGTGAGGACCGGGCCGGGGAGGGCGCCGTCGACGGGGACGAGGGGGTGCAGGATCACCTGTCGAACGGTAGCGAAGCCCCCTCCCCGGACGGCCGGGAGGGGGCTTCGCCGGCGCTGGTGTCCTAGACGTTGACGCCGAAGTCCTGCGCGATGCCGGTGAGGCCGGAGGCGTACCCCTGGCCGACCGCGCGGAACTTCCACTCGGCGCCGTTGCGGTAGAGCTCGCCGAAGACCATGGCGGTCTCGGTGGCCGCGTCCTCGGAGAGGTCGTAGCGGGCGATCTCGGCGCCGCCGGCCTGGTTCACGACGCGGATGTACGCGTTGCGGACCTGGCCGAAGTTCTGGCTGCGGGCCTCGGCGTCGTAGATGGAGACCGGGAAGACGATCTTGTCGACGTCGGCCGGCAGGCCGGCGAGGTTGACGTTGATGGCCTCGTCGTCGCCCGCGCCCTCGCCGGTGCGGTTGTCACCGGTGTGGACGATGGTCTGGTCCGGGGTGGACTTGTTGTTGAAGAAGACGAAGTGGCCGTCGGAGACGACCTTGCCCGTCGGGTTGACCGCGATGGCCGAGGCGTCGAGGTCGAAGTCGACTCCGGTCGTCGTACGGACGTCCCAGCCGAGGCCGACCGTGACGGCGGCGAGGCCCGGGGCCTCCTTCGAGAGCGAGACGTTGCCGCCCTTGGACAGGCTGACAGCCATGGGAATGTCCCTTTCCTCATCCAACATGTACGTACAGGCGGTCAAACTACCGCTGCCCCCTATAACGCGACGAGAGGCCGGTCGGGTTCCCGTCGTGAATTGTCCGTGACGGCGGATCTCCGCCGCCCGGATGCGGCGGGCGGTAAATACGGGTGACGGCGGCCGGGCCGGGGGCGGATCATAGGGGGCATGCCTGGTCCCTATGTCATCCGCGGTTCGGTCGTGCTCCCCGAGGGAGAGCTCGCCTGGCGGTTCTCGCGTTCCTCGGGGCCCGGCGGTCAGCACGTGAACACCTCGGACTCGCGCGCGGAGCTGCTGTTCGACCTGGCGGCCACCAAGGCGCTGCCCGAGGTGTGGAAGGAGCGGGCGCTGGAGCGGCTCGCGGCGAGGCTGGTGGACGGTGTGGTGACCGTACGGGCCTCCGAGCACCGCTCGCAGCTGCGCAACCGGGAGATGGCGCTGGTCCGGCTGGCCTCGCTGCTGGCCGAGGCGACGGCGCCGCCGCCGAAGCAGCGCCGGGCGACGAAGATCCCGCGCGGGATCAACGAGCGCCGGCTGCGGGAGAAGAAGGCGCGGGCCGAGACCAAGCGCGGCCGCACGGGCCGGGACTGGTAGCCGCGCCCTTGCCCGCCTTACGCGCCCCGCTCGCCCAATCCGCTCTGCCCGCCCTGTCCGCTCTGCCGGCCCTGTCCGCTCTGCCCGCCCCGCCCGCCTTACGTGCCCAGGTGCCGGTAGCGCCCGCGGAAGTACGTGAGGGGCTGACCGTCCGGGGACGGCAGGCCGGCCGTCAGGACCCGGCCGACGACCAGGGTGTGGTCGCCCGCCTCGACGCGGTTCTCCGTACGGCATTCCAGGGTGGCCAGGGCGCCGCTCAGCAGGGGGGCGCCGGAGGCCTCGCCGCGTACGTGCGGCAGGTCGGCGAAGAGCAGCCGGTCGCTGATGCGGCCCTTCATCGCGAAGCGGCCCGCCACCTGGAGCTGGTGGTCGGCGAGGACCGACACCGCCCACAGGGGCTGTTCCGCCAGCAGGTCGTCCATCCGGGAGCCCTCGCGCAGGCTCACCAGGACCAGCGGCGGATCCAGGGACACGGACATGAAGGCGGTCGCCGTCATGCCGACGTCCTCTCCGCGCGGGCCGTCCGCGGTCAGCGGGGGCTCGTGCGCGGTGATCAGGCACACGCCCGCCGCCAGCCGGGACATCGCGGCCCGGAACTCGTCATTGCTCACTCCCTCAGCATGGGGGGTTCCGCGGGACACGGTGGGTACGGGGGTCGTCTTCAGCACGCTGAAACGCTAATCTCGCCCTTCCGCGCCGCGCATCGGGCCCTGGTCCGAGTCGCGTCCCCGCCCCTTGGCCTAGGCCCGGGCGTATCGTTTGCTCTCGGGAATGTGAGGGAGCGCTCCCAGTCGTGCACGAGCCCACCGCGCACCGATATTCACCTGATGTGACTTGAGTCACAGAGGGCAAGATTTGTTGACCCTGTGTACCTGCCGCACAGCTCACTGTGATTCAGTGGACGGGACACCGCAACGAAACGCCGATGACAAACCTGGAGTTGCTGTCGAGGTCTCGGGGAGAGCGAGCAATGGAGACCGAGTCGGAGCCGTACGTCCGTCTTGCGACCCTGCGGCAGCTGCACCGGGTGGTGGCCGAGCTCAATACGGCCCGGAGCCTGGCGGACACTCTGCAGACCGTCGTGGACGGCATCGTCGTGGGCCTCGGCTACGAACTCGCCTGTGTCAACCTCGTTCGCCCGGACGGTGATCTCGTCGTCGCCGCCTTCGCGGGAGACCCCGCCGCGGAGGCCCTCATCACCGGCCGCGTCGGCTCCCGCGCCTCCTGGGAACGCCGCCTGACGATGGGTGAGAACTGGGACGGGCTCAGGTTCATCCCGCACACCGAGGGCTGGGTCCTCATGGAGGACGACGTCCCCCAGTGGCACACCGACGGCCCCGATCCCCGGTTCGAGGACGAGTGGCACCCCGAGGACCGGCTCTACGCACCCATGTATGCGTCCGGCGGGGAACTTCTGGGTGTCATTTCGGTGGACAGACCGCGCAACGGCCGCAGGCCCGGCGCCTGGGGCCGCGAAGCGCTCCAGATGTACGCCTTCCAGGCGGCGATTGCCATCAGCAATGCGCGGCTCCGCGCGAACATGCAGCGGGCCCTCGTCCGGCTGGAACGCGAGCAGCAGGCACTGCGGGCCAGTGAAGAGTCGTTCCGCCAGGCCTTCGAGTACGCGCCCAGCGGCATGGCCATCGCCGAGATGGGCGGCGACCAGCACGGCCGGCTGCTGCGGACCAACGACGCGCTGTGCCGGCTGCTCGGCCGGCCCGCCTCCGTCCTGCGCCGCTACTCCTTCTCCGACCTGGTCCACCCCGAGGACATCGGCACCCTGCTGCGCACCTCCGCCGAGGGCGGCCGCGCCGAGCTGCGCCTGGGCCGCCGCGACGGCACGTATGTATGGGTCTCGCTGCGCAACTCCGTCGTCGCCGACGCCGCCGACGGCCCCCGGTTCCTGCTCACGCACGTCGAGGACATCGAGGAGCGCAAGCGGCACGAGCTCCAGCTCGCCCACCGCGCCAGCCACGACTCGCTGACCGGCCTGCCCAACAGCGCCGAGCTGCGGGCCCGCCTCGGCGCCCGGCTGTGCCGCAGGCCACAGTCGGTGCGGGCCAGCGCGGTGGAGGCGCTGGACGCGGCCTTCGAGGGGCGCGACACGTACGACGGTCACGCGGCGCACGGGGGCCACGCCGCGCACGCGGCGCACGACGGGCACCCGGTGGGGGCGGAGGCGGGTGGTGCCGGTGAGCACGGGTTTCACGGCGACGGCTCCGACCGGTTCCCCGGGGGCGACCCCTTCGAATTCCCCGGGGCGCCGCCCGCCCCGGCGGACGGTCCGTACGACCACCACGTGCACACGGTGGCTCCCGCGACCGACATCGACGACGGGACGAAGGGGCTCGCGGTCCTCTTCTGCGACCTGGACGGCTTCAAGTCGATCAACGATCGGTTCGGGCACCACACCGGCGACGCGGTCCTGATCGAGGTGGCCCGGCGGCTGACGACCGGCGTCAGGGACGGTGACACCGTCGCCCGGCTGGGTGGTGACGAATTCGTCGTCCTGGCCGACGGCCTGGGCGCCGCCGACGCCGCCGACCTCGCCGTCCGGCTGCGCAACGCGATCATCCCGCCGATCCGGGTGGACGGCCGTGCGGTGCGGGTGGGGGCCAGTTTCGGCATCGGCTGGGCCAGCTGCGGGATGTCCGCCGACGAGGTGCTGCGCTCCGCCGATCAGCGGATGTACATCGAGAAGAGGTCCCGGTCGAAGGCCCATCGCCGGGCGGGATGAAGCGGTCTGCCGCTCGTGGGCGCACGTGTTCGGGGTAGGCTCCCGGGGGTCGAAAGGAGTGACCTGCGATGACGACGCCCGCGAACAACGGCCCGCACGGTGGGGCGAACAAGCCCGAGGACGACGATCCGTTCGGCTACCTCTACGAGGACGGCCAGGCCGCCGGGGCCACCCCGCCCGGGCAGGGCGGATACGGCTACCCCGGTTCGGCGGGCGGCGGTCAGCCTGGTCCTCAGCCCGGCGTCCCCCGCACCTCGCACCACCAGGTGCGTACGGTCGGTGACCGCAGGAACGGCGGCCAGCGCGGCCCCGTCCCGCAGCAGCAGGGCCCGGGCTACCAGGCCCAGTACCAGGCCCCCGAAGCGCTCCAGGCGGGCGGCTACGGCGTTCCGGCGCAGCAGGCGCAGTCCCCGCAGCACCAGACCCAGGCGGTTGCGCACCCCGGCGGTCACGGCGGCGGCCGAGGCGGCGGCGGGTCCAGCCGGCGCGGTCTGCTGATCGCGGCCGTCGCCGTGGTCGCGGTGGTCGTGATCGGCATCGCCGCGGCCCTGCAGTTCGGTGACAAGGACAAGGGCAAGGAAGGGCCGACCACGAACGCCGGCCAGCAGTCGCCGGCCCCCCAGAACCCGGCCAGCCCGGCCCCGAGCAGCCCGAAGCCCTCGCAGGACCCGCTGCCGAAGGGCGAGGCGGCCGGTGCGGGCATGGTGCTGACCGGCGGTGCGCGGCTGGAGAGCACGGTGCCCGGTTCGAAGAGCTCGGGCGGCCAGTACGTCGCCGGCTTCAACCAGACCGGTGCGGCGCTCACCTGGACGGTGGACGTGCCCGAGGCGGGCGACTACACGCTGTTCGTCAACTACGGCGTTCCCGGCAAGCCCGGCAAGGCGACCCTCACGGTCAACGGGCAGAGCCCGAACCAGTCGTTGAACCTGGACAACTTCGCCAAGGCGGCGGACGGCGCCTGGGACAAGGGCTGGACGCGCACCTTCGCGTGGATCACCCTCAAGAAGGGCACGAACGCGATGAAGATCTCGTGCGAGGCCGGCAACCAGTGCGATGTCGTCTTCGACCAGCTGGAGCTGGCCTCGGGCCACACCCGGCGCTGACGGCGGGGACGGGCGCCCCCGGAACGCAATCAGGCTCTGCCGCGCACGCGGCAGAGCCTGATTGCATCTACGGGGGGCCTGCCGGCCGCCGAAGGACCGTCAGGAGCGTTGTCCGCAGGACATTTCGCGGGATGTTCGGCCCGGATCCGCGGATCCGCGGATCCGTCAGCTGCCGGCGGTGACGCGTACGGCGCCCCGCAGCTCCTCGTAGACGCCGGGGTCGAACTCCCCCGCCACCGGGGCGAGGACCGTGGCCGCCGAGAGGGCGACCGCGCGGGTGAGGCGGTCCGGCCAGTCCAGGCCCTCGGCCAGCGCGGACAGCAGGCCGGCGACCGCGGAGTCGCCGGCTCCGGTGGGGTTGCCGGACAGCGGGCGGGGCGGGGACGCCTGCCAGCAGCCCTCGGCGGTGGCGGCCAGCAGGCCGGCCGGGCCGAGCGAGGTGACCACCGCGTGGGCGCCCCGGCGGCGGGCGTCGCGGGTGGCGGGGAGCGGGTCGCGGGATCCGGTGAGCTCGGCCAGTTCGGCGGCGTTCGGCTTGATGATCTCCGGGCGGGCGGCGACCCCGCGGCGCAGGGCCTCGCCGCTGGTGTCCAGCAGGACGGGCACCCCGGCCGCGCGGGCCGACCGGACGAGCAGCGCGTACGCGCCCACGGGCACGCCCGGCGGGAGGCTGCCGCACAGGGCGACGGCGCGGGCCCCGGACACGAGGTCCTCGTAGCGCGTGAGGAACCGTGACCACTCCGCGGCGGTGATCAGCGGGCCCGGCTCGTTGAACTGGGTGGTGTCGCCGGTGCCCGCGTCGGCCACGGCGACCGTGCGGCGGGTGGTGCCGGCGCAGGGCACCAGGGCGTCGACCACGCCCGGGGACCGCGCGAGCAGCCCCCGGACGACGGAGCCGACCGGTCCGCCCGCGAAGCCGGTGGCGGTGACCTCGTGGCCGAGGGCGGCCAGGACGCGCGCGACGTTGATCCCCTTGCCGCCGGCGCGTTCAGTGACGGCCGAGACCCGGTGCGAGGCGTGCGGAAGCAGCCGCGGCACTTGGTACGTGACGTCGAGCGCGGTGTTGAGCGTCACGGTAAGGATCATGGGCACTCCCGGGTCCGATGCTGCCGGGATCATGCCAAACGCAGGGCGGTCGGCCCAGTGCCGGGGCCGACCGTTTTCCCTGTCCGCGGCCGCTCGGCCGTCAGATCGGCGGTCAGGAGGGCGGGTTGACGATCCATTCGCCGCGCCGCATGACGCCCTTGAGTTCGAACGCGGCGTCCAGCACGACGAGGTCGGCGTACTTGCCGGGCTCCAGCGAGCCGATCTCGTCGTAGAGGCCGATCAGCTTGGCCGGGTTGGCGGAGATCGCCTGGACCACGGACTCCACGGGCAGTTTGTCGAGGGTCACCGAACGCTTGAAGGCGGTGTCCAGGGTCAGGGTCGAGCCGGCGATGGAGCCGCCCTCCACCAGCCGTGCCACGCCGTGCCTGACCTCCACCTCCAGCGGGCCGAGGTGGTAGGTCCCGTCGCCGAAGCCGGCCGCGTCCATCGCGTCGGTGATCAGCGCGACGCGGTGCGCGCCCGCGTGGTGGAAGGCCAGTTCCAGGGCCGCCGGGTGCAGGTGGGTGCCGTCGTTGATGAGCTCGACGGTGATCCGCTCGTCCTCCAGCAGCGCGGCGATCGGGCCGGGTTCGCGGTGGGCGAGGGGCGGCATCGCGTTGAAGAGGTGGGTGGCCACGGTCGCGCCCGCGTCGATGGCGGCCCGCGTCTGCTCGTACGTGGCGTCCGTGTGGCCGATCGCCGCGATCACCCCGTGCTCGGCCAGCAGCCGTACGGAGTCCAGGCCGCCGGGGAGTTCGGTGGCGAGGGTGAACATGCGGGCGGCGCCGTGCGCGGCGTCGATGAGCTTGCGGACCTCGGCCGGGTCGGGGTCGCGGAGCAGGTCCTCCTTGTGGGCGCCCTTGCGGCAGGGGTTGATGAACGGCCCCTCGAAGTGGATGCCGGCGATCTCGCCCTGCTGGGTCAGTTCGGCGAGCAGGGCGGCGCGGCGGGCCAGTTCGTCCAGGTCCCCGGTGACGGTGGAGGCGACCAGGGTGGTGGTGCCGTGCTCGCGGTGGGTGCGGACGCCCTTGAGGACGTCCTCGGCGGTGCCGGAGGTGAACGAGGCGCCGCCGCCGCCGTGGTTGTGCGTGTCGACGAAGCCGGGGACGATCCAGTGCCCGGACAGGTCGACGGTCCGCGCGCCCTCGTGGGCACTGCCGGCGATGCGGTCGCCGTCGACGATGACCCTGCCGTTCGCCACCGTTCCGGTGGGCAGCACCACCCTGGCGCCCGAAAGAACAGTGCTGTGCGCGCTTCCGGACATCAGGCAGGTACCTCCGTGGCGAGTAGGTCCCAGGCGAGCAGCCCTGCGCCCAGGCATCCGGCGGTGTCCCCGAGGGCCGCCGGAACGATGTGGGGGAGCCGCTGGAACGTCACGCGCTCCTCCACGGCCGTCCGTAGTGGTGTGAACAAGGTTTCCCCGGCCTCCGCGAGCCCGCCACCGATGATCAGCGTCCGCGGGTCCAGCAGGGTGATGGCGGTGACCAGTCCGTCGGCGAGGGCGCCGACGGCGGCCAGCCACACCTCCCGGGCGCGCGCGTCACCGGAGGCGACGGCCTTGGCGCAGTCCGCGGCGTCGGCCTCGGGGTCGCCGGAGGCGGCCGCCCAGGCGCGGCTGACGGCCGAGGCGGAGGCGAGGGTCTCCAGGCAGCCGTGCTGGCCGCAGCCGCAGGCGGGGCCGCCCGGGCGTACCACGATGTGCCCGATCTCGCCCGCGTAGCCGTGGGCGCCGGCCTCGATGCGGCCGGCGATGCCGATGGCCCCGGCGATGCCGGTGCCGAGCGGGACGAAGAGGAAGCGGTCGGCGCCCCGGCCGGCGCCGATGCGGCCTTCGGCGAGTCCGCCCGTGCGCACGTCGTGGCCGAGGGCCACCGGGATGCCGCCGAGGCGGCTGCTGAGCAGGGCGCGCATCGGTACGTCGCGCCAGCCCAGGTTCGCCGCGTAGACGGCGATCCCGTGCTCGGCGTCGACGATGCCCGGGACGGCGACGCCGGCCGCCGAGGCGGGCCGTCCGAAGCGTTCCCGGCCGGTGTCGAGCAGCTCGGCGGCGAAGTCCTGGATCGTCTCGACGACGGCGTCGGGGCCCCGCTCGCGGCCGGTGGCCCGGCGCGCTTCGTGGAGCAGGGTGCCGTCGTCCGCGACGAGGGCGGCCTTCATCCCGGTGCCGCCCACATCGAGGGCGATGACGTGTTTCACGGATTTCACAGAGACAGTCTCGCGTGCTCGGCGGGGAAAGGTCTAGTCCAATGAGGGAGATTGTTGAGCGGCCATACAAATCCGGGACCCCGGGCGGGAGCCCGATGTGGACGAGCCGCCAAAGTGGTGTAGACCTTACGTGGATCGTACGTACAAGAAGAGTGGATGGAGAACTGTGAAGGGCCGTTACCTGAGCCTGGCCGCGTCCGGCGCCGTGCTGTGCCTGACTGCCGTGACGCTGACGGGCTGCGGAGCCCTCGGCGGGCTCACCGGAGACAACGAGGTGACCCTGCGGGTCGTGGCGGCCGACTACGGGGACAATCCGCAGAACTCCTCCGAGTCCTACTGGAAGGACCTCGCCGCAGGCTTCGAGAAGGCCAACCCGGGCATCAAGGTCGAGGTCAGCGTCTACTCCTGGTCCGAGGTCGACGCCAAGGTCGCCGAGATGGTCAAGGCCGGCAAGGCCCCCGACATAGCCCAGATCGGCGCCTACTCCGACTACGCGGCCGCCGACAAGCTGTACTCGGCCGAAGAGCTGCTCTCCGTGAAGACCGAGGCCGACTTCCTCGGCCCGCTCGCGGACGCCGGCAAGGTCAAGCAGATCCAGTACGGCATGCCCTTCGTGGCCAGCACCCGGCTGCTCTTCTACAACGAGAAGCTGCTCGCCGACGCCGGTGTGATCGGCAAGGACGGCAAGGGCTGGCAGCCGAAGAGCTGGGCGGACCTCGAAGCCGCCGCCAAGAAGCTCAAGGCCGCCAACGTCCCCACCCCCTTCGCGCTGCCGCTGGGCCGCGAGGAGGCGCAGGCCGAGACGATGATGTGGATGCTCGCGGGCGGCGGCGGATACACCAACAACGAGGAGTCGTACTCGATCGACTCCGCCCCCAACATCAAGACGCTGGAGTTCCTGCGGGACAAGATGGTCGGCCAGGGGCTGACCGGCCCCGTGGAGCCCGGCAAGCTGGACCGCCAGGCCGCCTTCGACGCCTTCACCAAGGGCGAGGTAGGCATGCTCAACGGGCACCCGACACTGCTCAAGCAGGCGGAGGCCAAGGGCGTGAAGTTCGGCATGGTGCCGCTGCCCACCGCCGACGGCAGCGACAAGCCCGCGATGGGTGTCGCCGACTGGGTCATGGCCTTCAAGACCGGCCACCGCCAGCAGTCCGGCAAGTTCCTCGACTTCATGTACCAGCCGAAGAACGTGACGGCCTTCACCGAGAAGTACGACCTGCTGCCCGCCACCACCACCGGCTACCAGGCCAAGCAGGCCGCGACCGGCGGCAACGCCCCGCAGCTGAAGCCGTTCCTGACGGCGCTGCCCGGCTCGCGGCTGTACCCGGTCGGCAAGAAGTCCTGGGCGGGCGTCAGCGAGGACATCAAGCAGAACATCGGCAAGACCGTCCAGCCGGGCGGACAGCCGGCGAAGGTACTGGAGGGGATCGCCACCACCGCCCGCGCGGCGGACCCGCGCTGAGCGGTGGCGGCGGGCCGGGTGTCAGAGCGCGGCGTTAATCTGGCGGTATGACGGACGAGGGGCAGCTGACGGCCACGGAGGCCGCGGTGCTCGCGTACGAGGGACGCACCTGGCCAGGGCCCGGAGCCAAGGAACGGGCCATCCGGGAGGGGCTGGGCATGACCCCCGTCCGCTACTACCAGCTGCTCAACGCGCTCATGGACGATCCGAGGGCCCTGGCGCACGCCCCGGGCACGGTGAACCGGCTGCGCAGGATCCGCGAGGCCCAGCGGGCCCGGCGATAGCCGTAGCCGTCACACCGTTGGGCCGTTAGGGTCGTGCATATGGGGAGCCATCCGCACGACCTGCCGATGCCCGTCACCGCAGCCGGACGCGAGGGACTCGAAGCCCTGCTCCGCGCACCCCGCCGGTCCGTGGTCGCCCTGGACTTCGACGGCACCCTCGCCGACATCGTCCCGGACCCGGACCAGGCCCGAGCCCACCCCGGAGCCGTCCCGGCCCTGTCCGCACTCGCCCCCGAGGTCGACTCGGTCGCGGTGATCACCGGACGGCCGGCGGGCGTCGCCGTCCGCTACGGGGGCTTCGCCGGGGTCCCCGGACTCCAGCACCTGGTCGTCCTCGGCCACTACGGGGCCGAACGGTGGGACGCCGTCAGCGGCATCGTCCACGCGCCCGCCGAGCACCCCGGGGTGGCGGCCGTCCGGGCCGAGCTGCCGGGGTTCCTGGACTCCATCGGGGCCTGGCGCGGCACCTGGATCGAGGAGAAGGGCCGGGCGCTGGCCGTGCACACCCGGCGGGCCGAGGACCCGGCGGCGGCCTTCGCTGCGCTGCGGGAGCCGCTGGCGGAGCTCGCGGCGCGGCACGGGCTGATGGTCGAGCCGGGGCGGGCGGTGCTGGAGCTGAGGCCGCCCGGCATGGACAAGGGCGTCGCCCTGACCGAGTTCCTGGCGGAGCGGGACGCGGAGGCGGTGCTGTACGCGGGCGACGACCTGGGTGACCTGGCGGCCTTCGCGGCCGTGGAGAAGGGCCGTAAGGACGGCCTGCCGGGGCTGCTGGTGTGCAGCGGCTCGGCCGAGGTCCCGGAGCTCGCCGCACGGGCCGACCTGGTCCTGCCCGGACCGGGCAAGGTCGCCGCCTTCCTGGCCACCCTGGCCGGGGCCATCCGCGGCTGACGCTGACGCTCTCAGCCGCCTGCACATTTCAGCCTCTCCGGCGTGTGAGGAGCGGGGTCCGGGGCGGAGCCCCGGCAGCGGCGCCGCTGCCGGGGGCCGGCCCCCGGACCCCCGCGCCTCACACGCCGGCGGGGCTGGATGGGCCGAGGTCCGAGAGCTGGGCCGTGAACCACTGGGCCGGGGGGAGGGCCGTCGCCGCGGCGGCCAGCCGCTTCGTGCGTTCCGCACGCTCACCCACCGGCATGGTCAGCGCAGCGTGCAGGGCCTCCGCCGTCGCCGACACGTCGTACGGGTTCACCGTCAGCGCGTCCTGCCGGAGTTCCTCGTACGCCCCCGCCCCGGTGGACAGCACCAGCACGCACCCCGCCTCCGACACCACCGGGATCTCCTTCGCCACCAGGTTCATCCCGTCCCGCACCGGATTCACCAGCGCCACGTCCGCCAGCCGGTAGGCCGCCAGCGACCGCGCGAAGTCGTCCTTCACCGACACCAGCACCGGCTGCCAGTCCTCCGTGCCGAACTCCGCGTTGATCTGCGCCGCCAGCTCCGCGACGGACGCCGTGTAGTCCCGGTACACCTTCAGGTCCTGCCGCGACGGGTACGCCGAGGCCAGGTGCACGACCCGGCCGCGCCATTCGGGGTGGACCGTCAGCAGTTCCCGGTAGGCCAGCAGGCCGCGCAGGATGTTCTTCGACAGCTCCGTCCGGTCCACCCGGACGATGGTCTTCAGGCCACCGGTCTCCGCCCTGAGCTGCGCCAGCTTGGCGTCCACCTCCGGCCGGTGGGCGAGCGCCCGCAGCTCGTCGGCGTCCACGCCCAGCGGGTACACGGCCACCTCGGTCCGCTTGTGCCGCACCGCACCCGACGGGCTCTTCTGGACGTACCTCGCCCCCGACGCCTCCACCCCCGCCGCGAACCGGGGCTCGGCGATACCGCGCTCGTCGTTCAGGTGCGCGCCGCCCATGAAGGTGTGCGCCCAGGCCCAGGTGTGGAAGCCGACCACGTCCGCGCCGAGCATCCCCCACATCAGTTCGCCGCGGATGTCGTCGGGCAGCATCCGCAGGAACTCCTGCGAGGCCCACGGGGTGTGCGTGAAGTGCGCGATCCGCAGGTCCGGCCGCAGTTCCCGGAGCTGCCCCGGGACCAGCGCCAGGTGGTAGTCCTGCACCAGCACGCGGGCGCCGTCCGCCGCCTCCTCGGCCAGGGCCTGCGCGAACGCCCGGTTGTACGCCACGTACGACTCCCACCGCCGCCGGAACCGCGCGTCGAAGACCGGCTCGCGCGGGACGTCGTACAGGTGGTGGTGCGTGAACCACAGCACAGAGTTGGCGATCCCGTTGTACGCGTCGTCGTACACGGTGGGATCGATGTCCAGCATGCGGACGCCCGGTTCGGCGACGCCCCGGCGGACCGCCTCCCGGTCCGCGTCCGACAGCGCCGCACAGATCCACAGGGCCCCCGGTTGCTCCGCGAGGGCCGCGGAGAGTCCGGAGACGAGACCGCCCCCGCCGCGCCGGGCGCTGAGCGTCCCGCCGTCGTCGAGGGCGTAGGAGAGGGGGCCGCGGTTCGCTGCTACGAGTACCTGGGAAGCCATGCGGCCAACCTAGCCCGGCCCGCTCTCGCTCAAACGTATGGACGCGGTCACGCCACGCGACGCAGCGCGTACTCCTTGATGCCCGCCATCGGCGGCCGCTCCTCGGTGTCCACCGGGTACGTCCGCGGTACGAAGCCCTCCGGGCCGCGCTCGAACTGCGTGAGCTCCGGCCGTACGAGGTGCCCGCGCGAGAGCCGTACCTGGGCGGTGCGGTAGATCGCCGCGGCCATCCGGCCCAGCGCCTGCCCGTCCTGATGGCGGTGGACCCGTACGCCCACGTCCACCTGGGCCAGCGCGTCCAGCCCGACCGTGTGCAGCGCGTCGACCAGCAGGCCCAGCTCGACGCCGTACCCGACGGGGAACGGCAGCCGTTCCAGCAGGGAGCGCCGTACGGCGTACTCGCCGCCCAGCGGCTGGACGAAGCCGGCCAGTTGCGGCCAGTGGAGGTTGAGGAGCGGCCGGGCGACCAGCTCGGTGACCCGGCCGCCCTGGCCGGGGGCGTCGCCCAGCGGGCGGTCGTACATCGCCTTGACGAACTGCACGTCGGGGTCGGTCAGCAGCGGTCCGACGATCCCGGAGACGAAGGCGGCGGAGAAGTCCCGCAGGTCGGCGTCGACGAAGCAGACGATGTCCCCGCCCGTGGCCAGGAGCGAGCGCCACAGCACCTCGCCCTTGCCGGGCAGCGCCGGGATCCTCGGGAGGATCTCGTCACGGTGCACCACCCGGGCCCCGGCCTTCGCCGCGACCTCCGCGGTGCGGTCGGCGGAACCCGAGTCGATCACGACCAGTTCGTCGACCAGGGGGACCGGCAGTCCCTCGATCAGCTCACGCCGGATGACCTCGACGATCGCGCCGACCGTGGCCTCCTCGTCCAGCGCGGGCAGCACGACGCTGACCGTGGTCCCGGCCGCCCGTTTCCGGTCGAGCAGCTGGTCGAGCGGTCGGTCGGCGGCGGACCAGGAGCGGTCGGCCAGCCATCGCTCCACCTCTTCCAGCACCCTCAGCACTCCCTGCGTGTCGGCGATATACGCCCTTATGTGATCCATCTCGCGGTTCGGACGGCTGTCTCAACCGCCCGGGCCTTCGGTTACAGTCTTGAACAACGCGAAGGACCACCGCATGCCGGGGGTCCCCCGCGTACAAACGCACCGGCGCGCCACAGAGCGCGTATGCCGGTGCCATACCGCTCATCCAGAGGGGCAGAGGGACACGGCCCGTTGAAGCCCCGGCAACCCTCCAGTCGGTTCTCGCGATCGCGCACCAGCGTCGTCAGCGAGGTCCCCGGCTAGGGAAGGTGCCAATTCCGTCTCATGGCGAAATGCGCCATGGGGAAGATGAGGAGAAAGGGCCTCGCCATCATGGCTGCACAGACTGTCGCCACCTCTGTTGATCTCGGACCCGCCAACGGCCTTTCCTGTCGTGAGTGCGGCACCCGCTTCGAACTCGGCCCCATCTTCGCGTGTGCCGAGTGCTTCGGACCGCTGGAAGTCGCCTACGACCTCCCGACCGGTGACCCCGAGGCCCTGCGCGCCGCGATCGAGGCCGGCCCGAACAACATCTGGCGCTACGCGCCGCTCCTGCCCGTCCCGGCCGACGTGGCGTCGAAGCCCAGCCTGAACCCCGGCTTCACCAAGCTCGTGGACGCGGCCAACCTGGCCAAGGAGCTGGGCATCACCGGCAAGCTCTACGTCAAGGACGACTCCGGCAACCCGACGCACTCCTTCAAGGACCGCGTCGTGGCCATCGCCGTCGAGGCCGCCCGCGCCTTCGGCTTCACCACCCTGTCCTGCTCCTCGACCGGCAACCTGGCCGGCGCCGTCGGCGCCGCGGCCGCCCGGGCCGGCTTCCGCTCCTGCGTGTTCATCCCGCACGACCTGGAGCAGGGCAAGGTCGTCATGGCCGGTGTGTACGGCGGCGAACTCGTCGGCATCGAGGGCAACTACGACGACGTCAACCGCTTCTGCTCCGAGCTCATCGGCGACCCGCTGGGCGAGGGCTGGGGCTTCGTCAACGTCAACCTGCGCCCGTACTACGGCGAGGGCTCCAAGACGCTCGCGTACGAGATCTGCGAGCAGCTCGGCTGGCAGCTGCCCGACCAGATCGTCATCCCGATCGCGTCCGGCTCGCAGCTGACGAAGATCGACAAGGGTCTGCAGGAGCTCATCAAGCTCGGCCTCGTCGAGGACAAGCCCTACAAGATCTTCGGGGCCCAGGCCGAGGGCTGCTCCCCGGTGTCGACCGCCTTCAAGGCCGGTCACGACGTGGTCCGCCCGCAGAAGCCGAACACCATCGCCAAGTCGCTGGCCATCGGCAACCCGGCGGACGGCCCGTACGTCCTGGACATCGCCCGCCGCACCGGCGGTTTCGTCGAGGACGTCACCGACGAGCAGGTCGTCGAGGCCATCAAGATCCTCGCGCAGACCGAGGGCATCTTCGCCGAGACCGCGGGCGGCGTGACCGTCGGCGTGACGAAGAAGCTCATCGACAACGGGCAGCTCGACCCGACGCTGACCACCGTCGTCCTCAACACCGGTGACGGCCTCAAGACCCTGGAGGCGGTGGCCGCTGACAGCGGGCAGACCGCCACCATCCGCCCGAGCCTGGACGCGTTCCGCGCCGCCGGCCTGGCCTGACCCCTTCTCCTCCGCCCTACCGGAAAGGCAGTAGCGCCATGAGCGTCAACGTCCGCATCCCCACCATCCTGCGCACCTACACCGGCGGCGTCGCCGAGGTCCCGGCCGAGGGCGCGACCCTCGCCGAGGTCATCGAGTCCCTGGAGAAGAACCACCCGGGCATCGCCGCGCGCGTCCTGGACGACCAGGGCAAGCTGCGCCGCTTCGTGAACGTCTACGTGAACGACGACGACGTGCGTTTCGAGGGCGGGCTGCAGGCGGCGACGCCGGACGGCGCCGGTGTCTCGATCATTCCGGCCGTCGCCGGCGGCTGCTGACACGCGAAAACCGAAATTGCCCCCTCCGCTAAAAGCGGAGGGGGCAATTCTGCTTGATTGGGCACGGTAGGGTTGGGGAAGTCCCCTCCGCTGTTCTTGCCCCCTGCATATGAACGGGCCGCGCAAGGGTCGACATCGGGCCAACATGCGAGTGCGGTATGGGGCTTTGGCGAGATATGTCAGGCCCGACTTGCCCGGGAGTATGGCAAATTTTCACTCTATTTCAATGTTTCTCGGTGTCCAGAATTCTCATCGGATTGACCTGTTGCAGACAGCATCCGCGCAGATACATTCAGCCTCGGTCGACGCGTTCCGACGCAAGTTCTGACCCGGGATCGTGAAGTGCGTTCCTGCGCAAGGGCCAGTAATAGGGGAGTTAGGCATGGCTCAGGGCACCGTCAAGTGGTTCAACGCGGAGAAGGGCTACGGCTTCATCGCGGTCGACGGTGGTGCGGATGTGTTCGTCCACTACAGCGCCATCCAGATGGACGGGTACCGCACCCTTGAAGAGGGTCAGCGGGTCGAGTTCGAGATCTCGCAGGGCCAGAAGGGTCCGCAGGCGGACATGGTCAAGCTCGCACTCGGCTAGTCCTGGCGCGATCGACCGCCGACGCATCAGTCTTCGTCGAAGACCTGGAACACCACGAGGGGCCCACATCCTGGACACGGGATGGGGGCCCCTCGTGCGTACGCCCGGTAGTGGCGGGGCGTTCCCCGAAGCCGCTTGCACTCTCGGGGGGCGAGTGCTAATCATTGGCGTTAGCACTCTCCATGTGAGAGTGCTACTGAAACGAGGACCGGGTCGGTGAGGCCCGCAGGGTCCGGTGGGAAGGAACCGCCGGGCACGCAGGCCGTCCGTCGCGGGCGCGGGCGCGGTCCGGAGTAATCCACCGCTGTCCGGGAGGACCACTTCAGATGGCCAAGATCATTGCGTTCGACGAGGAGGCCCGCCGCGGCCTCGAGCGTGGGATGAACCAGCTCGCCGACGCCGTCAAGGTCACCCTTGGCCCCAAGGGTCGCAACGTCGTCCTTGAGAAGAAGTGGGGCGCCCCCACGATCACCAACGATGGTGTCTCCATCGCCAAGGAGATCGAGCTCGAGGACCCGTACGAGAAGATCGGCGCCGAGCTGGTCAAGGAAGTCGCCAAGAAGACGGACGACGTCGCCGGCGACGGTACGACCACCGCCACCGTTCTCGCCCAGGCGCTCGTCCGCGAGGGTCTGCGCAACGTGGCCGCGGGTGCGAACCCGATGGCCCTCAAGCGCGGTATCGAGAAGGCCGTCGAGGCCGTCTCCGCCGCCCTGCTGGCGCAGGCCAAGGATGTCGAGACCAAGGAGCAGATCGCTTCGACGGCCTCCATCTCCGCCGCCGACACCCAGATCGGCGAGCTCATCGCCGAGGCCATGGACAAGGTCGGCAAGGAAGGCGTCATCACCGTCGAGGAGTCCCAGACCTTCGGTCTGGAGCTGGAGCTCACCGAGGGTATGCGCTTCGACAAGGGCTACATCTCGGCGTACTTCGCCACCGACATGGAGCGCATGGAGTCGTCCCTCGACGACCCGTACATCCTGATCGTCAACTCCAAGATCGGCTCGGTCAAGGACCTGCTGCCGCTCCTGGAGAAGGTCATGCAGTCCGGCAAGCCGCTGCTGATCATCGCCGAGGACGTCGAGGGCGAGGCGCTCTCCACCCTCGTCGTCAACAAGATCCGCGGCACCTTCAAGTCCGTCGCCGTCAAGGCCCCGGGCTTCGGCGACCGCCGCAAGGCCATGCTCGGTGACATCGCCATCCTCACGGGCGGCACGGTCATCTCCGAGGAGGTCGGCCTCAAGCTGGAGAACGCCGGTCTCGACCTGCTCGGCCGCGCCCGCAAGGTCGTCATCACCAAGGACGAGACCACCATCGTCGACGGTGCCGGCGAGAGCGACCAGGTCGCCGGTCGCGTGAACCAGATCCGCGCAGAGATCGAGAACTCCGACTCGGACTACGACCGCGAGAAGCTCCAGGAGCGCCTCGCGAAGCTGGCCGGCGGCGTGGCCGTCATCAAGGCCGGTGCCGCGACCGAGGTCGAGCTCAAGGAGCGCAAGCACCGCATCGAGGACGCCGTTCGCAACGCGAAGGCGGCCGTCGAGGAGGGCATCGTCGCCGGTGGTGGCGTGGCCCTGCTGCAGGCCTCCGCGGTCTTCGAGAAGCTGGAGCTCGAGGGTGACGAGGCGACCGGCGCCAACGCCGTGAAGCTCGCGCTGGAGGCCCCGCTCAAGCAGATCGCCGTCAACGGTGGTCTCGAGGGCGGCGTCGTCGTCGAGAAGGTGCGCAACCTTCCGATCGGTCACGGCCTGAACGCCGCGACCGGCGAGTACGTCGACATGATCGCCGAGGGCATCATCGACCCGGCGAAGGTCACGCGCTCCGCGCTGCAGAACGCCGCGTCGATCGCCGCGCTGTTCCTCACCACCGAGGCCGTCATCGCCGACAAGCCCGAGAAGGCCGGTGCCCCCGCGGGCGGCGGCATGCCGGGTGGTGACATGGACTTCTGATCCACCCCTGGCTCCGGCCACCGGTAGATCGGCTGTTCTCGAACGAGGGCGGCACCCCCACGGGGGTGCCGCCCTCGGGCGTTCCCGGGCTAGAAGCCGGTGGTGTCGATGATGCAGTCGAAGGGTTCGGGGACGTGCAGCTCCTCGCCGAAGGACACCGTCTTGCGGGAGCGGTAGCCGTGTGGTGAGGGTTCGGAGAAGCAGGTGATCTCTTTCGCCTGCATATCGGCCACCAGGTACACGGGGACCACCTGGCCGTACACCTCCAGCTTCTCGTTCCAGTCCACGTCCTTCGTGGATGTGGACGTGAACTCGGCGACCAAGGACAGGGCCGCACTGTCCGCGTGACGGCCATCGTCCTCGAAGGCGGCCTCGTCCGCGACGAACAGGTCGGGGCCGTAGGCCCGCTCTGCGGCAGGGAACCGGAAGAGGAACGGGGAGGTCTCGGCGACGTGGCCTTCGGGAGCATGGACCTTGAGCTGCTCACGAAGGGCACGCATGCTGCGCAGATAGCGCAGCGACGAGAACGGCGACACGATGATCTTCCCCCGGATGAGCTCGGCCTTGAAGCCGTCTGGCGTGTCCATCTCCGCGACCGTGCGCAGGAGCGTCTCGAACGTCGGCGGTGCCGCCTGCTCTATCGGTGTGGCCCGTTCGATCATGATCGTCACCGTGTCCTCCGCGTGGCGTGCCGTGCACTGGGCGTGAGCCTCGTTCCAGGCTAGCGGCGGGGGGAGACACGTGCCCGGCCCGCGGAGCGCTCTCCGCCGACCGGGGGGTAAAAGCGCTGGCCCGGGTGGGTGGGGGCGTGTGACGGTACGGGCATGGGCCATTCCGTCGCGTACCCCGTCCACCGCACCTCCGATCCCGCCGAGGCGTATGCCCAGGCGCGGCTGCCGGGCGAGCCCGAGCGGGGCTGAGCGGGCGGTGGGAAGTTCGCGCGCCTACCCCGTGTTCCGGACCGACGACCTCGCCGACGCCTATCGGCGGGCCCGCCTGCTGTCCGGGCTGATGAAGCCGCTCGACGCGGAGATGTGGCTGTGCGCGCAGGCGCTCACCGTCCCGGAGGCCCGCGGGCTGGCGGCGCTCCTTCCGACGGGCCTGTTCGAGCCCTCGTACGACTGGGACCGGGACGTCTGGTTCACGGGCGCCGAACTGCCCCGCGACGACCGGGAGCTGGCGGCCGAACTGCCGCTGACCGTCGACACGTACGCGGCTCCGGGCCCCGTCGAACCGGCCTTCCTGCGCGCGCTGGGCGCCGGGTCGGCCACGATGCTCTGGTACGGAGTCTGGCCGTCGGCCCCCGGGATCCCGTCCGCGGTGCGGGACTCGGCGAACCAGCGGGTGGAACTCGGCATCAACGAGGAGCATCCCGACGGCCGGCACACGCTCTACGTGCACTTCACGTACGCCGACGAGACCGGCGCGGCCCGGCTCGCGGCCGCGATCGGCGGGTCGGTGCTGGGCCCGGCGCAGGTGGGCCGCTGACGCGGCCGGGCCCCGTCCGGTCCGCATAGGCTGGACGCATGGCTGATCTCTTCGTCAAGATCTGCGGTCTGCGGACCGCGCACGATGTCGACGCGGCCGTGGCGGCCGGGGCCGACGCCGTCGGGTTCGTCTTCGCGCCCGGCAGCCCGCGGACCGTCGACGCCGCCACCGCGCGGGAGCTGGCCGCGCGGGTGCCCGAGGGGGTGCTCACGGTCGGGGTGTTCCGGGGGCAGGCGGTGGCGGAGGTGCGCCGGTTCGCCGAGGAGAGCGGTGTGCGCGGGGTGCAGCTGCACGGCGAGGAGGGGCCCGAGGAGTTCGAGGCGCTGCGCGCCGAGGGCCGGACCCTGCTGCGGGCCACCGCCGAGCGCGTGCGGCGCTGCGGTGAGTACGGCGAGGACCTGCTGCTGCTGGACGCGCCCGACCCGGGCTCCGGCAAGCCGTGGAACTGGGGGGCGGCGGACTTCACGGCGCCCGAGGGGCGGTGGCTGCTCGCCGGCGGGCTGAACCCGGGCAATGTGCGGGCGGCGCTGGCGGCCACCGGGGCGTGGGGCGTGGACGTGTCCAGCGGGGTGGAACGGGAGCGCGGTGTGAAGTCGCCGGAGCTGATCCGCGCCTTCGTCGGGGCCGCCCGGGCCTGACGGCTCGCCCGGACTGACCTCCGTAATTATGTAATGATCGCTACGGAAGTCGTGCTACCTTCATTCTGTAGTGATCATTACCGAATCCGAGGGGGACTTCATGAACAGGACAGCGCTGGTCACGGGCGGCAGCCGGGGCATCGGCCGGGCCATCGCCGAGCGGCTCGCCGCCGACGGCGTCACGGTCGTGCTCGCGTACGCGAGCGACGCGGCGGCCGCCCGCGAGACCGTCGAGCGGATCACCGAGGACGGCGGCCGGGCCTTCGCCCTCCAGGCGGAGCTCGGCAGCCCGGGCTCCGCCGCCGCGCTCTGGGCGGCGTACGACGCGCTGGGGCTGGACGGGGTCGACATCATCGTGAACAACGCGGGCATCGGACTGCCCATTCCGTTGGGCGAGATCACCGAGCAGGACTTCGACCGGGTCTTCGCGGTGAACGTACGGGCGCCGTTCTTCGTCGTCCAGGAGGCCCTCGGGCGGCTGCGCGACGGCGGCCGCATCATCAACATCTCCAGTGGCGCCGCCCGCATCGCGATGCCCGAGATCCTCGCCTACGGGGCCACCAAGGGGGCGCTCGACACCCTGACCCTGAACCTCGCCAAAGCCCTCGGCGCGCGCGGGATCACCGTGAACTCGGTCGCCCCCGGCATCGTCGACACCGACGTCAACGCCGGCTGGCTGCGGGGCAACGCCGAGGCCGAGGCGCACGCCGCCTCGCTCTCCGCGCTCGGCCGTGTCGGCCGCCCCGAGGACATCGCGGACGTCGTCGGCTTCCTCGCCTCCGACGCCGCGCGCTGGGTGACCGGGCGTGTGGTCGACGCCACCGGAGGCTCCGCGCTCTGACTCCGGAGCCCCCGGTTAGGCTGCGGTCCGGGGGGATCATGGACATGGAACGACGGCGGCCCGTACGGCTCTTGGGCTACCTCGCGTTCGCCGCCGCCGCGGCGTTCGCGGCGGTGGCGGCGCTGTACCTGGT
This sequence comes from Streptomyces spororaveus, assembly GCF_016755875.1. Taxonomy (NCBI): domain Bacteria; kingdom Bacillati; phylum Actinomycetota; class Actinomycetes; order Kitasatosporales; family Streptomycetaceae; genus Streptomyces; species Streptomyces spororaveus. Next base: position 4,801,273 of record NZ_BNED01000005.1, read on the forward strand.
CCTCCTGACCAAGCTGGTGTTCGCCGACGCCCCCGGCCGCATGTGCGGCATCGACAGCTGCCCGCGCGGCATGGGCACGCTCGCGCTGCTCGCCCCGCTGTGCGCCGTGGCCGCGTGGCTGCTGTGGCGGGTGCCGAGGAAGCGCGGCCACCGCCGCGCCCCGGTGCACGTCCGCGTGATCGCCGTCTGCGCGGCGCTGGCCGCGCTGGGGCCCGGCTGGCTGGGCTTCGAGTACGCGCGCGGCCCGCAGCTGGACCTGTCGGGCTGGCAGGAGCCCGTGCATCCGGCGGCGGCCCCGGTCGGCGTCTGGGCTCCCGAGCCCGGCTCGCTCGTACGGGCCCGCAGGGACGGCCTCGTCGGCTACAACGGGGAGGGCCGCAAGAGCTGGCGGCTGCCCGCCCCGGAGCGTACGCCGCTCTGCGCGCTCAGCCGGACGACCCCGTCGGGCACCGGCCTCGTCGCGTACGGGGAGAGCCCCGGGACGTGCGGCTCGCAGGTCGTCGCCGTGGACCTGTCCGACGGCCACGCGCGGTGGACCCGGGACACCGGCCGGGCGCTGGTGGCCGCGGCGGGCGCGAGCGCCGTCGTCGCGGACCGGGACACGGTGACCGGCCTCGACCTGGAGGGCGGCCACGAGCTCTGGCGGGCCCCGGTCCCCGCCGAGTGCACGGTGAAGGCCGTCGACGGTTCGGAGCGCCATGCCCTGTACGTGGAGGAGTGCGGCGACTCCGCCCGGATCACGGCCGTCGACGCCCGTACGGGAACCCGCGCCTGGCAGACCGCGCTGCCGACGGTGAGCAGGCTGCGCGAGGTGCGGGTGCTGTCCGCCGCCCCGCCGGTCGTACGCCTTACGGAGACGGCCGAGCGCGGCACGGACGCGGTGCTGCTGTTCGACGCCGAGGGCCGGGCGCGCGGCTCCGTACCGGCCTCGGGTCCGGCCGGGGACCTGCTGTCCGAGCCCGCCCCGGTCCTGACCGGCGACCTGCTGGTCACCGCGGTGAAGCAGGGCAAGAAGAACGGCGTGTCCGCCTACTCCCTCACCGACGGCCGTCGCGTCTGGCACGCGGCCGCGGGCGCCGGCGACGCGCAGATCCGCGGACTGGCCCCGACCGGCCCGGGCGAGGTCGGCGTGGTGACCTCCGACCGCTGGTGGACGTACCTCTCCCACCGCCGTCTGGCCGACGGCGTGCGCCGGGCGGAGCCCACCGTCCTGCGCGACCTGCCGCTGGGCGAGCGGTTCACCTTCTACCCGGGCCCGCCCGGCTCGTACGTCTTCGTGAACCTGGACCGCAAGGGCCTGCTGCCGCCGATTTTCGACATCGGCCCGGTCTTCGGCTGGTGACGGCGGCGGGCCGCGGTCACCTGCCTCCGGGCCCCCACCCCCAGTAGTCGCCGGGGGCGTTGTCGCCGCTCGCCCGGCCGTCCTCCTCCACGGTCTCGACGTCCGGCATCGCCTGCAGGGCCTCGACCTGGTCGGGGCTCAGCCGGGCGGCGAAGCCGTGCAGGACGGTGCGGTAGACGTGCAGCGGGGTGGCGCCGACCCGCTCGGCCACTTCGGCGGGGTCGCTGTCCTCCCGCACGGTGACGATGTACGTGGCGTGGTCGGCGGCGGGAAGCGTGTGCGGTACGGGTTCCGGCACGTCGGCGGTGGCCGCGGCCACGGGCAGTACGGCGACGGCGGCCAGTACGGCCACGGCCACGGGCAGGGCTCGGCTCAGGCGGATGCGCATGCAGGGAGGCCATCACGGGCGACCGGGCCGGTCAACGACGTCCGCGGGTGTGGCGGGGGCACGGGGCGGCGCACCGTCCGTGCGCCCCCTGGTCCGGCGGCGGACCGTACGGGTGATCTTGTGGGGCGGGCCGACGGCCGCCCGGGACGGGGCACGACCCGTACGGCACAGCGGGACAACCCTTTCTGCACAGGGCGCGCGACCGGGCGCGTCGACGCGGGCGGGGACGGGCAACCAGGTGAGCTGTTGGTTCAAGCTGCACACGGGTGGCAGCGATGGAGCTGAGGGCCGCCCCCGCAGGAGCACTGGTGCCGTGAGGGCGGCTCCCCCATGCCGCCTTCCGCATAACGTCAGGGAGTTCCCTTCCATGCGCCTGCTCGCACGCCTGGCCGCCGCCGCCCTCCTCACCGTCCCCCCGGTCGCCGCCGGCACGGCTTCCGCCGCGGCCCCGGAGCCGACCCCGGCACCGCTGAAGACCGCCGCCAACCCGGTGCCCGGCAAGTACATCGTGACGCTGGAGAAGGGGGTGGACGCGGCCAAGGCCGCGCAGAAGCTGGGCCTGAAGCCCACGTTCGTCTACACCTCGGCGATCAACGGCTTCGCGGTCCCGATGACCCCGCTCCAGCTGATGATCGTCCGCAACGCCCTGGGGGTGAAGTCGGTCGAGGAGGACGCGAAGGTGCAGTCGGTGCCGAAGCAGAGCACCGCGGCGGGCACCCGGGCCCCGGCCCTGTCCTGGGGCCTGGACCGGATCGACCAGCAGAGCGACTGGGACAAGGCCAACGGCAAGGGGGACGGGCAGTTCTCCCCGGAGGGCAACGGCGCCGGGGTGACCGCCTACATCCTCGACACCGGCATCGACTACGACCACACCGAGTTCGGCGGGCCCGACGCCACCCGCGCCACGTTTGGTTTCGACGCGATCAACGACGGCCGCAACGGCGCCGACTGCCAGGGCCACGGTACGCACGTCGCGGGTACGGTCGCGGGGAAGACGTACGGGGTCGCGAAGAAGGCCAGCCTCGTCAGCGTCCGAGTCCTCGGCTGCGACGGCAAGGGCGAGTACTCGGGGATCATCGCCGGGCTGGACTGGGTGGCCAAGAACGCCAAGCAGCCGGCCGTGCTCAACGGCTCGCTGGGCGGTGAACTGTCGAAGGCCGTGAACGACGCCGCTGACGCGGTCACCGCGGCGGGCGTGCTGCCCGTCATCGCGGCGGGCAACTCCGCGAAGGACGCCTGCGGCGTCTCGCCGGCCTCCGCGGGGAAGGTGGTCACCGTCGCCGCCTCCAACCGGTACGACGAGGAGACCAGCTTCTCCAACTGGGGCCAGTGCGTGACCCTCTACGCCCCCGGTGAGGCCATCGTCTCCGCGAAGCTCGGCGGCGGCAGCGTGGCCCTCGACGGTACGTCGATGGCCGCGCCGCACGTCGCCGGTGTCGCGGTCCTCTACAAGGCCAAGAACCCCACGGCGGACCCGGAGACCCTCGCCGAATTCCTGGAGTCCGAGACCACCAAGGACGTCCTGAGCAACCTCAGCCCGGCCAGCCCGAACAAGCTGCTCTACACCGCCGGACTCTGATCCCGGATCCGGCTACGGGCGCGCCCGGGCCTCAGAAGCCGGTGGCCCCACGGTCCTCCTCCACGGTCTCGACGTCCGGCATCGCGCGCAGGGCCTCGACCTGGTCGGGGCTCAGCCGGGCGGCGAAGCCGTGCAGGACGGTGCGGTAGACGTGGAGCGGGGTGGCGCCGACCCGCTCGGCCACTTCGGCCGGGTCGGCGTCCCCCCGCACGGTGACGATGTACGTGGCGTGGTCGGCGGTGGGGGCCGTGTGCGGTACGGGTTCCGGCACGTCGGCGGTGGCCGCCGACACGGGCCGGGCGGCGACGGCGGCCACTGCGGCGACGGCGGCCAGTACGGCGGCGGCCACGGGCAGGGCCCGGCTCAGGCGGATGCGCATGGCCCGAGGGCATCACGCACGGCAGTGCGGGTCAACGACGCCGGCGGGTGTGGCGGGTGCGCGGCGGGCACGGGCCGCGCGCTCACTGGTGTGGGGGTGGGACGTACGGGTGAATCTCGCACGGGTTTCCACACCCCGGCTGGAACGGCCCACATTTCGGGCGCCACAAGGGATTAACCCTTTCTGCTGTGTCCGGCACGCCAGGTTGACGCGCTGATCGGACGCTCGGCCAGGTGGCGACGATGGTTCAAGTCGCGCCGAGGCGGTGCCCGATGTAGAGAGGGGCCGCACCCGCGGAGGACTCCAGACCGCGGGGGCGGCTCCCCCACGCCGACACACCACGCACTTCAGGGAGTTCCTTCCATGCGTCACCTCGCAGCCCTGACCGCCACCGCCTTGCTCGCACTGACCCCCCTCGGAGCCGGTGCGGCTTCCGCAGACAGCCCGGAGCCGACCCCGGCGCCGCTCCTCACGTCTGCGGACGCCATCCCGGGCAGCTACATCGTCACCCTCGACAAGAGCGTCTCCCCGGGGGCGTTCGCGAAGCGACTGGGTCTGGCGGCGAAGTTCACCTACACCAGGACGATCAACGGCTTCGCGGCGTCCCTCACGGCGGAGCAGCTGAAGTCCGTCCGCGGGGCGCACGGTGTGACGTCCGTGACGGAGGACGCGACGGTGACCGGGCCGCCGACCCCCGCGAAGGGGATCGGGACCAAGTCGCCCTCCCACTCCTGGGGCCTGGACCGCATCGACCAGCGGTTCCTGCCGCTGGACAACGACTTCAGCGCCAACCGCAGCGGCCAGGGCGTGACGGCGTACATCCTCGACAGCGGCATCGACTTCCGCCACCCCGAATTCGGCGGCCGCGCACGGGCGGGCTTCGACGCGATCGGGGACGGCCGCAACGGCGCGGACTGCAACGGCCACGGCACGCACGTCGCGGGCACGGTCGGCGGCGAGACCTTCGGCGTGGCGCGCAAGGTGAGCCTGGTCAGCGTCCGGGTCCTCGGCTGTGACAACCGGGGTGCCTGGTCGGGCATCATCGCGGGCTTCGACTGGATCGCCCGCAACGCCCAGCAGCCGGCCGTCCTGAACGCCTCGCTGGGCGGCGACCGGCTCGAAGCGGTCAACGCGGCCGCGACGGCCGTGTCCGACCGGGGCGTGCTGCCGGTCATCGCGGCGGGCAACGACAACCGCGACGCCTGCCGCGTCTCGCCCGCGTCCGCCGCGCGCGTGGTGACGGTCGGCGCGACGAACCGCTTCGACGAGGAGACGGACTTCTCGAACCACGGCTCCTGCCTGGACCTCTACGCCCCCGGCAAGGACATCATCTCCGCGCGTCTGGGCGGCGGCAGCGTGGCCATGGACGGTACGTCCATGGCCGCGCCGCACGTGACCGGTGTGGCCGCGCTCTACAAGTCGGAGCACCCGAACGCGCTGCCGGCGGAGGTGACGGACTTCCTGAACGAGGTGTCCACGAAGGACATCGTCCAGAACCTCAGCAACAACGGCCCGAACAAGCTGCTGTTCACCGACGGTCTCTGATCGCTCAGAGCGACCCGACGAACCGGGCCCAGGCCTGCGCGTGGAACACCACGTGCGGGCCTTCGGGTTGCTTGGAGTCCCGTACCGGGATCAGGTCGGGGTGCCCGTCGGAGACTTCGAGGCAGTTACCGCCGCTGGCGTCGCTGTAGCTGGACTTGTGCCAGGTGGCCGCCGACAGGTCGTACTCAGGCGTGCTGGTCATGTTCGCAATCCTCCGCCACGGACTCGATCAAGGCCAGGGACTTCCGAGGGGAGAGCGCGTTGGCCGTGAGGAGATCGTAGGTCAGGGTGTGATGGGTGACTGTCGCAGGATCGTCGAACAGGAGCCCCGTACCCATGCCTTCGACGTAGGACAGAGGTGGAGCGTCGTCGAAGGACATCAACTTGATAGCGCCGCCCATGGCTGCGTGCATGCCCGCGCTGAACGGGAGCACCTGCACGATGATTCGGTGAGCCCGGATCAGACGCGCGATGTGCCGTAGTGCCTCGGCCATGACTTCCGGGCTCTCCCCGCCCCGGCGCAGGACCGCCTCGTCAAGGACGCACCAAAACAGTGGTGCTGTTGGATCATCGAGGAGGGCGGCGCGGGCCAATCGGTTTGCGACCAGTTCGTCGATCACTTCCTCCGGCGCGGTCGGATGGCCAGCGCGGAAGACGGCACGCGCGTACGCCTCCGTCTGGAGCAGCCCCGGGATCAGCTGGGGCGCGTACTCCCGGATGGAGGTCGCCAGAGCCTCCGCCTCGGCCGCCGCCGCGAAGTGGTCCGGGTACTTGGACTTGGCGGCCGCCCCGCAGTTGCGGACGAAGAAGCCGCCCGTGTCGAGGATGTCGTCGATCTGGCGGGCGAACTCCAGGTGCATACGGCGCGTGCCCGCTTCGAGCTGGCCGATGAACGCGCCGCTCACGAAGAGCCGTTCGCCGAGTTCGGCCTGGCTCATGCCCGCGCGTTCGCGCGCTACGCGCAGCTCCGCCCCCAGGAGGGCGCGGGGGGATGAGGACGGATCGAGGTTCTTTTGTGGCATGGCAACTCCCTGAGCAACATGAACGGTTGTTGCGGGGTCCGCACTTGAAAGGCTAGTGAGCGCGTCGCCACTCTGTGTGAAGAAGTTGAATACTCAGAGTGGAAAGGTGACATGTCATGGTGCTCTCCCCACAGGAGCGCATGCAGGCGGCCGAGGAGGCCGTCCGGCAGTTGCGGGAGTCGCTCGCCGGGGTCGGTGTGCTGTTCCCCTCGCTGGACGTGGAGCGGGTCTCGGCCGCCGGTACCTACGGCCTGCCGCTGGTCGACCTCGGCCGCTGCAACCTCGACACCGCGCTCCGGCTGGCGGCCGTTCTGCACGAGCGGGCGGGGGGCTCGTGAGCGAGGCCGTGGAGGCGGTGAACTTCGCCTTCGAGCTCGGCTGGAAGCTGCGCGGTCTGGAGACGGCCCTCGCCCCGCGCGGGGTGTGCGGGCCCGAGGCCGGGGATCCGAAGCCGCCTCCGCCGGCCGGCTGGCAGCGGTTCACGCTGGTGCACTGCCCGCTGGAGGGCTATCCGGGGTTCGACGACCCGCGCTACGAGGGTCTCAGGGCGGCCCCGCCCCAGGGGTGCGCGGTGGAGGACCTCGGCGGGTGCCTCGGGCTGCGGTGCGAGCGGCCGGGCGGGCGGCTGCTCGACGCGGTGGCGGAGCTGTGCGCGGAGATCCGCACCCGGTATGGGCTGCTCATGACCGGGCTCGGCATCGACAAGCTGTGGGAGTGGTCCGAGGACGGTCCGGACGGCTGGGGCGCGGAGATCGTCGGGCAGCTGCTGCTGATGGCGGCCGAGCGCGGCCCGAGGCTCGGCTACGGCGTGGACGACCTGGCCGGCTTCCTGACGGAGGCCGCCGGCGGGGGCTCGATGTGAGGCGCGGCCCCCGCCTCGGTCGGTGCTCAGTCGGTGCTCAGGCGGGCGTGCAGGTGTTGGTCGTGCCAGCCGTCCGCGTGCAGGAGGGCGCCGCGCATGGTGCCCTCCAGGGGGAACCCGGCCTTCGTCGCGACGGCGCAGGAGGCCGGGTTGGCCACGGAGTGGGTGATCCGTACGCGGTGCAGGCCGAGGTCCTCGAAGGCCCAGCGGCCGACGCGTTCCGTGGCGGGCGCCATGACCCCGCGGCCGCGTCCGGCGGGCAGCAGCCAGTAGAGGATCTCGCCGCTGCCGCCCGCGAGATCGAGGTCGGCGATGCCGATGAGCCCGACGGCCGGGCCTCCGGAGGCGGGGGCGACGGCCCACGTCGCGGCCGCCTCGTCCTGCCAGCGGGTGTGCCAGCGGGCGATCCGTTCCTCGGCCTCGGCCGGGGTGAGCAGGTCGGGCCGGTTCCAGTGCCGGATGTCGGGGTCGTGGCAGGCCTCGACGAGCGCGGGGACGTCGTAGGCCGTCCAGGGGCGCAGCAGCATGCCGCCCGGCAGTTCGAACTCGGGCTGCGGCAGGGCGCGCATCCGGCCGGCCGGGACCACGGGGGGTATCGAGTTGATCATCCGGACATGATTCCCGACCGGTCTCGCTCACGGGCGCGACACTCCGTGAGTTCTCCTGGGCCCGGCCGGCGGTGCAGGGCCGGGCCCAGGGTTTTCACGTTCGCTGGTTCCGCACTGATGAAGGACCCGAGGATTCCGGCCGCGCCCGCAATTGTGGCGAGCGGCGGAAGCGACTGCGGCTCCCGCCCCGCCCCCGCGCGGCATCGGCCCGGGGGCTTACACCCGCGGGGTGAGCCGGCCGGGGGATTGCCGTCCACGGCCCCATGTCCGGAGGGTGGTCCTCCCGACAGTGTGGGTGCCGTGATCGAAGTCAACGAACTCACCAAGCGCTACGGCGGCAGGACGGCCGTCGACCATCTGACCTTCACCGTGCGGCCGGGCCGGGTCACCGGATTCCTCGGCCCCAACGGAGCCGGCAAGTCCACCACCCTGCGGATGATCCTCGGCCTGGACGCGCCCACCACCGGCTCCGCCACCGTCAGCGGTGTCCCCTTCCACCACCACCGGCGCGGGCTCCGGCACGTCGGCGCCCTCCTCGACGCCGGACAGGTCCACGGCGGACGCAGCGCCGCCGCCCACCTGTCCGCCCTGGCCCGCAGCAACGGCATCGCGCGGCGCCGGGTGGACGAGGTGCTTCAGGAGGTGGGGCTGGCCGAGGCGGCGAAGCGCCGCATCGGCGGATTCTCCCTCGGCATGAAGCAGCGGCTGGGAATCGCCACCGCCCTGCTCGGCGACCCGCCCGTGCTCATGTTCGACGAGCCGATCAACGGTATGGACCCGGAGGGCGTGCTCTGGGTACGCCGGCTGTTCCGGCGGCTGGCCGCCGAGGGGCGCACCGTCTTCCTCTCCAGCCACCTGATGTCGGAAATGGAGAACACCGCCGACCAGCTGGTCGTCATCGGCCGGGGCCGCCTCGTCGCCGCCGAGTCGGTACGGGACTTCGCGGCGCGCAGCACCCGTAGCAGCGTCGTGGTGGGGACACCACAGACCGCCGAACTGGCAGCCGTGCTGACCGCTGCGGGCGCGGCGGTCGAGCCGGAAGGCCCGGCGGGCGCCGCGAGGCTCGCCGTGACCGGGCTCCCGGCGGACCGGATCGGAGCGCTCGCCTTCGAGCACCGCATCCGGGTGGACGAGCTGACCACCCGCAGCGCCTCACTGGAGGCGGCCTTCATGGAACTCACCGCCGACAGCGTCGAATACCAGGCAGGAGAGGCCCGATGACCACGCTCGCCTCCGTCCCCCCGGCCGCCCCCGTCACCGGGCCGTCCGCCCGCTTCGGCGACCTGGTCGCCTCCGAGTGGATCAAAATGCGGTCCCTGCGCTCCACGCCGTGGACGATCGCCCTCACCGTCCTGTTCGTCATCGGGTCCTCCGCCGTGACCACGCTCGCGGGCGGCACCGACCGTTCCGGCCCTGCCGTCTTCCTGCCCTACGCCGCCTATCCGCCGGCCGGCTACTGGACGCTGATACTCGTCGCCGGCAGCGTCGGCGCCCTCACCGTGGTGAGCGAGTACGGCAGCGGCCTGATCCGCACCACCACCGTGGCCGTCCCCGCCCGCGGCTCGGTGGTGCTGGCCAAGGCGGCCGTCACCGCCGTGCTGTGGACGGCGGTCGGCGCGGTCGTCTCCACCGGTTCCTTCCTGGTCTCCCAGGCCGTCCTCGGCGGGCGGCACGCCGGGGTTCCGCTCACCCACCCCGGTGTGCTCCGGGCGCTGGTGGCATCCGCGTTGCTGGCCCCGGTCTGCGCACTGATCGGACTGGGCCTCGGCGTCCTGATCCGGCACAGCGCCGCGACCATGGTCACCACGGTCTTCATCCTGCTGATGCTGCCCCCCATGTTCTCGGAGGGCGAGCGCTGGTCGGCGGACGTCAACCACGCGATGGTGTCGGCCGCCTGGAAGCGCCTGGTCCAGGACTGGGAGCCGGACCCGGGAGCCCTCGGTCACGCCGCCACGGTCTCCGGCTCCTGGACCGTGTACCTGCTCTGGCCGGTGATCGCGGTCGCCGTCGCCGTGCTCGTCGTGCGGCGCCGTGACGTATGAGCGTGTCCCCTTTACGGTCAGGCCGCTGCCGCGCGCATGCGCATGCGCAGGAACAGCGCGTAGGGCGAGTCCGAGGCGAAGGTCTGGCGGTGCAGCGGCTCCGGGACGCGGGGGCCCCAGAGCCAGACGATGTCGCAGCCGTAGCAGAACGCCGCTTCGTAGAGGGGCGTCGCGGCCGCCTCGGCGTAGGCGCGGATGCCCCAGCCGGGGGCGAACCCGCACAGGGTGAGGCCGGCGGAGGGGATCTTCCGTACGGCCGCGAGCATCTCCGCGACGGCGGGACCCTCCCAGTGCCCCACGACGGGCCCGGTCATCGGGTCGCCGTGCCGCTCGGGACCGGCGGTGATGCGTACGACGTCGATACGGACCGTGGCGGCGACGGCGTCGGCGGGGAGCTGCATCCGCACAGCATGGCGGGCCGGACCGGGCCCGTCGGCGGCGGGGCGGGGCGGCTCAGAGCCGGTGGTGGATCAGGCGGCAGCGGGGGCCGAGGCGGGTGTGGAGCTCGCGGAGGAAGGCGTCGCCGAGCGGCGGCCAGTTGGTGAAGCGCACGGCGAGGTGGGAGACGAGCACGGCCCACTGGCCGGTCCAGTCGCCCAGGAGCGCGGCGGCCCCGCAGTGTGCGCAGGTCACGAGGGGCTCCTCCCGGTCGAACCAGGTCCGGATCAGCACGGTGTGCGCGTCCTCGTCGAGCGGGACGGCGCAGTGCGGGCAGCCCGGCGGGGTGTAGTTCCCGCCGGGGTGGTGGATCCGGCGCTGGTCGAGGAGGTCGACGCCGTCGCCGACGGCGTCGTCGGGGGCGTGGCGGCGGTCGGCGAGGGCCGCCTGGGCGGCGGGTCCGGGGACGTACGGGCTCGGGCGCCAGAGCGGGTCGGGGCGGTCCTCGGGCCGGATGACGCCCTGGTCGAGGAGCCAGGCGGCGGTGGCGGCCGCTCGCGCGGGGGCTTCCCGGGCGGGGACGGTCAGCTCCGCGACGATGATCGCGCTGTCGCTCATGGCCGCGATCGTAGTGCCGGGGTGCCGGGGGCCGGCCGTCCCGTTCAGCGGGTGAGTACGGAGGGATCCGCGGGCTCGGGACCGGCGGCCGGTCCCGGGGCGGCGGGTGTGCCGGGCCGGTCCGCCGGGGTCGCCCGGGGTTCGTCCTCGCTGCGGTTGAGCGCTGCGTACTGGGCGCGGCTGAAGCCGAAGAAGTAGGTGGCGGCGAAGCCCACCAGGTAGCCGACCAGCAGGCCGCCCGCATAGATCGCGAGGGTGGTGCCCGCTCCGGCGCGGCCGTCGAGCAGCGGGAACAGGGCCCAGCCCGAGGGGCCGATGGCGGTGGAGCCGAAGGCGACGCCCAGTTGGTGGAAGAGGCCGACGAAGGCGCCGCCGGCCGCGCCGCCGATGCAGGCGGTGACGAAGGGGCGGCCGAGCGGCAGGGAGACGCCGTAGATCAGCGGTTCGCCGATACCCAGGAAGCCGGCCGGGAGCGCGGACCTGACGGTGGCGCGCAGTGAGCCGTTGTGCGGGAGGCGGTAGTAGACGGCGATGGCCGCGCCGACCTGGCCGGCGCCCGCCATGGCGAGGATGGGCAGCAGGACGGTGTAGCCGTCCTGCTCGATGAGGGTGGTGTGGATGGGGATCAGGGCTTGGTGCAGGCCGAGCATGACGAGGGGGAGGAAGAGGCCGCCCAGGACCAGGCCCGCGAAGGCGCCGCCACTGGAGAGGAGCCAGTTCGCGAAGGTGCCGATGGCGGTGGAGGCCTCGCCGGCGAGGAACATCAGGCCGAAGAGGGTGACCAGGCCCGAGATCAGCACGGTGAGGGTGGGGGTGACGAGGACGTCCAGGGCCTCGGGGACCCACCTGCGGCACCACTTCTCCACGTGGACGGCGAGCAGGGCGGCGGCGAGCGCGCCGAGGACGCCGCCCTGGCCGGGCTTGAGCTCCAGGCCGAAGGCGTCGATCTTCGCGACGCCCGGGAAGACGATGACCGCGGCGACGGCGCCGCCGAGGACGGGCGTGCCGCCGAACTCCTTGGCCGTGTTGTGGCCGACGAAGACGGCGATCAGGGACATGAAACCGGCCGAGATCGCGGCGAGGGCGGGGACGACGGAGGGAACCCAGCCGAGGTTCGTCAGCAGGCCGTTCAGGCCGGCGATGATGCCGCAGCCGATCAGCGCCGGGATCAGCGGGACGAAGATGTTCGCGATCCGGCGCAGGAACAGCTTGAAGGGCGTGGCGTTCCTGGCCTTCTGAGCCTGTTTCAGCGCCGCGCCCTGGGCGGCGAGGTCGTCCGCGGTGATCGCGCCGGAGGCGGCCGGGGCGGCCGGGGCGGCCGGTGTGGCCGGGGTGGCCGCGCGGGCCTCTTCGACGAGTGCCTCGAACTCCGGGGTCACGCGGGCGACGGCCCCCGGGCCCAGCACGATCTGGTACGTGGCGTCCTCGACCACGCCGAGGACCGCCGGGAGGGCGCGCAGGGCCTCGTCCTGGACCAGCGAGCGGTCGCGCAGCGTGAGGCGCAGTCGGGTCATGCAGTGCGCGATCGAGGAGATGTTGTCCGGGCCGCCGACCAGCGGAAGGATCGCGGCGGCTGTGGCGCGGTGCTTGTCAGTGGACATAGGGGATCGCCTTGGCTCGGTGACGGGGGCAGGGGTCGGGGAGTCGGGGGTCGAGGGGCGCGCTCAGCGGGCGGGGGCGAGGGCGAGTTCGAGGGCGGCGCGCAGGTGGCCCTGGGAGGCGGTGAGCAGTTCGGCGGCCTTCGGGCCGTCGACTCCGCCGAGGACGACGAGTACGGCGTTCTTGACCTCGCCGCCGGTGGCGGTCAGGGCGGCCTCGATCTCCTCGTCGGGCGCGCCGGTGGCCAGCGCCACGATGCGGCGGGCGCGGGCGCGCAGCTTCTCGTTCGAGGAGCGCATGTCGACCATGAGGTTCCCGTACGTCTTCCCGAGGCGGATCATCGTGATGGTCGAGATGAGGTTGAGGACGAGCTTCTGCGCGGTGCCGGCCTTCAGGCGGGTGGAGCCGGTGAGGAGTTCGGGTCCGACGACGACCTCGATGCCGTGGTCGGCCGCCGCGGCGAGGGCGGATCCCGCGTTGCAGGAGAGCCCGACGGTGAGCGCGCCGCGGCTACGGGCGAACTCGACCGCGCCGATCGCGTACGGGGTGCGGCCGGAGGCGGAGATGCCGACGACCGCGTCGTGCGGCCCGAGGTCCAGGGCGGTGAGGTCCTCGGCGGCCAGTTCCTTCGAGTCCTCGGCGCCTTCGACGGCCTTGACCATGGCGGACGGGCCACCGGCGATCAGGCCGACCACGTCGGCCGGGTCGGTGTTGAAGGTCGGCGGGCACTCGCTGGCGTCCAGGACGCCCATCCGGCCCGCGGTGCCGGCGCCCGCGTAGACCAGCCGGCCGCCGCGGGCCATCCGCTCGGCGATGGCGTCCACGGCGGCGGCGATCCGTGGCAGCTGCCCGGCGACGGCGGCCGGGACGGTGGCGTCCTCGGCGTTCATGGTGCGGGCGATGTCGAGGGTGGAGAGCCGGTCGATCTCGGCGAGTTCCGGGCGGAAGGCCTCGGTGGTGAGGCTGTCCAGCTGGGCGCGGAGTTCTTCGTACGCGGTCATGTGGGTCCCTGGCGGGTGCGGGTGCGGGTGCGGGTGGTGCGCGGGCTGGGCTTCGAGATCGGGGCTCCGCCCCGGACCCCGCTCCTCAAACGCCGGAGGGGCTGGACGGGGAGGGGCTGGATCTGCCGGTGTGGCGGTGGGCCAGGGCCTCGTACGAGGCGGCCAGGGCGGGGGCGGCGGTTTCGTAGGTCTGCTGCGCGACGCCGACGAAGAGGCAGTCGACGACGAGGAGCTGGCTGGTGCGGCTGGACATGGCAGCGGGGCGCAGCCGCGTCTCGCGGGCGGCGGAGGTGGCCAGTACGAGGTCGGCGTGGCGGGTGACGGGGCTGTTCGGGCCGCCGGTGAGGGCGAGGGTGGTGGCGCCGCGCTCGAAGGCGGTGCGCAGCGGTTCGATGACGTCGCCGGTGGTGCCGGAGTGGGTGATCGCGACGGCGACGTCGCCGGGGCGGAGCTGGACGGCGTTGGTGACGGCCAGGTGGGGGTCGCTGTGGGCGTGCGCGAGGAGGCCGATGCGCAGCAGCTTCTGGGCGAGGTCCTGGCCGACGAGGGCGGAGGCCCCGACGCCGTAGATGTCGATGCGGCGGGCGGTGGCGAGCGCGGTGACGGCGGCGGCGAGCTGGGTGAGGTCGAGCGCGGCGGCGGTGTCGGTGAGGGTCTGCGCCTCCTCGTGGGCCAGCTTGGCGACGACGTCCGCGAGCGGGTCGTCGACGGCTATGTCGACGGTGACGGTGGGGGCGGCGCCGGATTCCTGCTGGGCGGCGAGGGCGGCGAGCGCGAGGCGCAGGTCGCGGTAGCCGGGGTAGCCGAGGAGGCGCGCGGTGCGGACGACGGTGGCCTCGCTGGTGCCGGTGTGCTCGGCGAGGGCGGAGACGGTGAGCCGGGAGCATGCGGCGGGGTCGGCGGCGACGGCGTCGGCGACGGCCTGCACGGAGCGGGTGAGGGAGGGGCCGAGGCTGCGGATCCGGGCCCGGAGGGCGTGGGGCGGGGGAGCCGGGGCCGGGTCGGGCCTCTCGGCGGGGCCTGCGGCGGCGGGCAGGGACGCGCGGCTGGCAGTTTCCTTCATGTTCTGGCTCATTCCTGAAACTTATTTTCAGGGCGATGCCCGGTCAATCCGCCATTGGGCCCTCGCGAAAGTGGGCCTTCAGCGCCGGGCCCTCGCGGGTCCACAATGGGCGCATGGACCACGCGACCCCCCTGGAGCAGGCGCTGCACGTCGCGCGCGCACTTGTTCTCGCCGATCTCGCCGCGGGCGAGGTCGCCGACGCCGATGTCGTCTCCCTCGTCGAGGACTCGGTCACGCACCGCCGGTGGTGGGTGGAGCAGTGGCCGGAGGGTGTCGACTACCTTGCCGGACTCGTCGCACAGGATGTGAAGGACGCGCTGCTGGAGAAGTACGGACGATGGCCGCTGTGCCCGGTCTGCAACCACGGCGAACCGCACGCGCTGGACGTGGAGCCGGAGCTGGGACCGGACCCGCACTGGGTGTGCTCGGAGGCGGGCGTGAAGGTGGCCGCGATCGGCGGCCTGGGCCCGGTCTTCGGCCTCCGGTGAGCCGCCGGTGACCGTCTACATCGACCCGCCGACCTGGCCGGGTCATGGCCGCATGTGGTCGCACCTGGTCAGCGACGTCTCGTACGAGGAGCTGCACGCCTTCGCCGCGGGCATCGGATGTCCGCCGCGGGCCTTCGAGCGGGACCACTACGACGTGCCGTCGTACCGCTACGCGGCCGCGGTCGGCGCCGGTGCGGTGGAGATCGGCAGCAAGGAACTCGTCCGCCGCCTCACCGCGGCGGGCCTGCGCCGCCCGAAGGGCCGGCCGGCGGCCTAGGCCTAGGAGCTCGGGGTCGGGGCCGGAGGTGCGGACGGCTCCGGGACGGTGTTGGGGTGGGCCGCGGGAGGGAGCTCCCAGACGTGGTCCGGGGTCGCGATCTTGGTGACCGTGTTGGCGATGAGGGAGCTCAGGTTGCCGAACTTCCCGTCGACGTCGGAGTTCACCACGATCACCAGGGTGGCGCGGGCCTGCGGGAGCCGGACGGCGATGGTCTCGTAGCCGGGCAGCTCGCCGTTGTGGCCGATCCAGCCGTCGAGCTCGGCGATGCCGAGCCCGTAGCCGATGTCGGGGTACCCGGTGGGCAGCATGCGCAGCCGCTGGGCCTGGGTGCCCGGCTCCAGCAGGCGGTCGCCGTCGGGCAGCTTCCCGGTGACCAGGGCCGGGACCCAGGCGTGCAGGTCGTCGATGGTGGAGATCGTCGCGCCGGCCGCCCAGGCCCAGGACGGATTCCAGGTGGAGGCGTCGACGGTCGCGCCGTCCGGGGTGAAGTTCGTGTAGCCGTGCACGTACGGGGAGGCGATCTCCGCGCCGGTCGGCAGCGAGGTCGCGTCCAGGCCGGCCGGTTCGAGGACGTGCTGCTGGAGGTAGGTGTGCAGGGGCTGGCCGCCGACCTTCTCGACGAGCAGGCCGAGCAGCACGGTGTTGGTGTTGGAGTACTCCCAGCGCGTGCCCGGCGGGAAGTTGGCAGGGTGCCGGAAAGCGGTGTCCAGCAGCTCCTGCGGGGTCCAGGCGCGGTGCGGGTCGGCCTTGTAGGCGTCCAGCAGGCGCGGGTCCTCGGTGTAGTTGAAGAGGCCGCTGCGCATGTCGGCGAGCTGCCGGACGGTGATCTCGTCGCCGCCGGGCACGCCGTCGAGGTACGTCGAGATCGGCGCGTCGAGCCGTACCTTCCCGTCGTCGACGAGCTGGAGGACGGCGGTGACGGTGAAGGTCTTGGTGACGCTGCCGATGCGGGTGTGCATGTCGGTCTTGATGGGGACGCCGGTGGCCTTGTCGGCGGTGCCGAAGGCGCGTACGTAGGGGGCCTCGCCGTCGATCCACAGGCCGACGCCCACACCGGGGATGGCGGCCTTGTGCATGGCCGCGGTGATCGCGTCGTCGAGCCGCCCGGCGGTCACGGGGTCGATGTCGACGCGGCCCTGCGGGGCGGCGGCGGGGGCCTGGCCCGCGCACAGTGCGGTCAGCAGCAGCGAGGCGGCTGCCAGGACGGTGGGCGTCCGGTACCGGCCCATGGAGGATCACCTCTGGCAGACGTCCCCGCCGGTGACGGCGAGCGGTCTCCGGATCCCCGAGCGGACCTTCCCATCGTAGGAACCGGGGCCGGGGGCGGCGACCGGGGCCGCGGTCACGCGCGGGCGGGCTCCTCGACGGGGGTCGTCGCGGCGGTGGCCGTCGCGGCGGCGGTGCCGCCTCCGGCGACCACACGGGTGGTGTGCGGGCGCGTACGGCGGTCCAGGCGCAGGGCGAGGACGGTCAGGGCGATCGCGGTGACGGTCATGGCGGCGCCCGCCCAGGCGGTGGCGGCGAAGCCCAGGCCGACGTCGATGACGGTGCCGCCGAGCCAGGGGCCACCGGTGTTGCCGAGGTTGAAGGCGGCCGTGGTGGTGGCGCCGGCCAGGGTCGGGGCGGCGCCGGCCACGTTGAACATGCGGGCGTTGAGCGCCGGGGCGGTGAAGAAGGCCGAGAAGCCGAGGAGGAACGCGAGGGCGATCGCCGCGGCGGCGGTGGAGGCCAGCAGGGCCAGCGCGGTGAGGAAGACGGTGGAGGCGGTGATGCCCCAGATCATCACGCCGAACAGGTGCGCGTCGGCGACCCGGCCGCCGACGGTGGTGCCGGCGAGCGCGCCGATGCCGAAGAGGCCGAGGATCCACGGGACCCACCGCGAGTCCAGCCCGGCCACGTCCGTGAGCAGCGGTGACAGGTAGCTGAAGGCGCAGAAGACACCGCCCGCGGCCAGCGCGGTGATACCGATGGAGAGCCACACCTGGCGGTCGCGGTAGATGCGCAGCTCGCGCCCCAGCGAGGGCTTCTCGGCGGGCAGCGGGATCTTCGGGATCAGTGCCAGGATGCCGACGAGGGCGATCGCGGAGGCGGCGGCGACCGACCAGAAGGCGGAGCGCCAGCCCAGGTGCTCGCCGAGGAAGGCGCCGGCGGGGACGCCGAGGACGTTCGCGATCGACAGACCGCCGATCATGACGGCCATCGCGCGGGCCCGCTGGTCCTTGTCGACCATGGCGATGGCGACGGCCGCGCCCACGGCCCAGAAGCCGGCGCAGGCGAACGCGGAGACCACGCGGGAGGCGAAGAGGAGCTCGTACGAGGGGGCCAGCGCGCCCGCGACCTGCCCGAGGCCGAAGAGGCTGATGAGAGCGATGAGGGTGGTGCGGCGGGGGAGCCGCAGGGTGGCCACGGCCAGGAGCGGTGCGCCCACGACCATGCCGATCGCGAACGCGGATATGAGCAGGCCCGCCTGCGGGATGGTGACGCCCATGTCCTCGGCGATGGGCGGCAGCAGCCCGGAGAGCATGAATTCACTGGTGCCGAGCGCGAACACGGACAGTCCGAGGACGTAGACGGAGACGGGCATGCGGGGGCGTTCGGCTGAAGCGGGCATGACTGTCACCAACCAGCGCGAACGCGATCAAATTCCCCGAGGTGTTTCCGGTGCCGTGAGGGCGGCGAGCTCCGCGGCGAGGTTGGCCCGGGCCGGGGCCTCCCAGTGCGCGGCTCCGTAGGGGGTGCGGAAGAGCCTCGGCAGGTCGAGCAGCTGGCGCAGTACGGCGGCTCGGCCGGTGCGGAAGGCGTCGTCCGGGACGAAGCCGTACTCGGCGCGGACGGCGGCCGCGTAGGCGGCGTAGGCGTCGGGTGCCCCGGCGAGGACGGCCAGGTCGGCGTCGCAGAGGGCCTCGCCGTCGGTGTCGCCGGGGGCGGGGTCGTGGGTGACGGTGAGCCGGACCAGGCG
The DNA here is from genome assembly GCF_016755875.1 of Streptomyces spororaveus. Classification (NCBI taxonomy): domain Bacteria; kingdom Bacillati; phylum Actinomycetota; class Actinomycetes; order Kitasatosporales; family Streptomycetaceae; genus Streptomyces; species Streptomyces spororaveus. The sequence goes on from NZ_BNED01000005.1 coordinate 4,819,426, forward strand.
GGCCACCTCGGCGGTGCGCGCGGGGTCGATGCCGAGCTCGGGGAGGGCGCGCTCGGCCAGGGCGGCGCTGCGCTCCTCGTTCTCGGACCGGTCGGGGCGGTAGACGGCGTCGTGGAACCAGGCGGCGAGCCGGACGGCGGCCGGATCGGCGGCGTGCGGGGCCAGTACGTCGATCCGTGCGAGTACGTCGGCCAGGTGGGCGGTGGTGTGGTAGCGGCGCTGCGGCTCCGCCCAGGCGGTGAGGAGCCGGTCGGCGTAGGGCGCGGGATCGCGGTCGGCGGGGGCTCCGGCCGCGGTGACGGCCGCCTGCCAGCGGGCCCGCAGGTCGGCGGTGTCCGGGTGGGTGTCGCTGCTCTGGGTGCCTGTGTCCATGGGCACATTGTGGGGTGGCGTGATTGTGCTGGTGAAGGGCGGGCGGAGGCCCGTATTCTGAATATTGGACTAGACCTATTTTCCGGAGTTTTCCCGAGCGTTCCGAAGAAGGATGGGATCGAATGAGCAACCGTGCGCTCCTGGAGGTGATCGCCCTCGACGTGGAGGACGCGGTCGCGGCCCAGGCCGGTGGGGCGGACCGACTCGAGCTGGTCACCGACATGGCCGCCGACGGGCTCACCCCGCCGCGCGAGACCTTCGCGGCGATCAGGGCGGCGGTCGACATCCCGCTGCGCGTGATGCTCCGCAAGGCGGACGGTTTCGCGGCCGGCGACGTGTCCGTCCTGGTTCGGGCGGCACGGGAACTGCGGGCGGAGGGCGCGCGGGAGTTCGTCCTCGGCTTCCTGGACGCCGACGGCGCCCCCGACCTGGCCGCCGTCGAGGCGGTCGTCGCGGAGCTGGACGGCTGCCGCTGGACCTTCCACCGGGCGATCGACCGCGCGGCGGACCGGGACCAGCTGCGCAAGGCCCTGGCGGACCTGCCCGGGCTGGACACGTACCTCACGGCGGGCTCGGCGGCGGGGGTGGAGGCCGGGCTGCCGGTGCTGCTGGCGGAGGCGGCGCGGGGTGGTGAGCCGGGGTACGGGCCGCGGATCCTGGTGGGCGGCGGGCTGACGCTCGCGCACGTGCCGGTGCTGCGCGCGGGCGGGATCGACGCCTTCCACATCGGCGGCGCGGCCCGTCCCTCCGGATGGAGCCGCCCCGTCTCGGCGGCGGCCGTCGCGGAGTGGCGCACCGCCCTGTCCTGACGGGGGCGCTGCCCCCGGCCCCCCGCTCCTCAAATGCCGCAGGGGCTGGAACATCCAGCCTCGCCGACGTTTGAGGCGCGGGGTCCGGGGCGGCGCCCCAGGAAGCGGACCCGCAGGTCAGGGCAGCAGTGCCTCGGGCAGGGCCGCCGTGTGCACCACGGAGAGGCCCGAGACCGCGCGGGTGAGGCAGACGTAGAGCCGGCGCAGGCCCGTCCGCTCGTCCGGCTCGCCGTCCACGATCGCCGCGGGCTCGTCCAGGACCACGTAGTCGTACTCCAGGCCCTTCGCCAGCGACGCCGGCACGAGCGTCAGCCGGGACTCGGCGGTCGTCTCCTCGCCGGGGGACAGGTACGGCAGGCCCGCCGCCAGCAGGGCCTCGCCCAGGACGGGGATCCGCGCGTCCGCCGCGATCAGCCCGATCGAGCCCTCGAACGCCAAGGAGTCCCGGCACGCGCCGACCACCTCCGCGTCGAGATCCGCGCTCTCCACGATCCGCAGCGAGCCCGGGGTCTCGCGCACGGAGGACACCGGGGCCAGGCCGGGGGAGATCGACGGCAGCAGCCGGGAGGCGTAGGCGATCACCTCGCGCGGCACGCGGAAGCCCGCCGTCAGCTCCTCCAGCACCGCCTGCGGCTTGCCCAGGTGCGTGAGGGCCTCGTCCCAGCTGCGCGTGGCCCACGGCGTGGTGCCCTGCGCCAGGTCGCCGAGGACCGTCGCCGAGCCGGTCGTGCAGCGCCGTCCCACGGCCCGGTACTGCATCGGGGAGAGGTCCTGCGCCTCGTCGAGGACCACGTGGCCCAGCGAATGCGTCCGTTCCACCAGGTCGGCCGCCTCGTCGATCAGGACCAGGTCCGCCGCCGACCACTTCGCCGACTTCACGCTCCGGAACGGCTTCGGCCACAGGAGCAGCTTCTGCTCGTCCTCCGTGAGGACGTCCGCCGCGTGCAGCGCGAGGAACCCGGGATCGGACAGCAGGCGCAGGACCAGCTTCGCCGGTTCGACCGGCGGCCAGATCTCCTTGACCGCCGCCTTCACCGCCGCGTTGCGGGCCACCGCGTCCTGCACCCGGTCGTCGGGGGCCTCGCCCGCCTGCTCCATCCTGACGAGCACCGCGTGCGCGATGCGCTGCGGCAGGGCCTCCCGGGCCGCGCCGTAGCGGATGTCGCGCTTCTGCAGCTCCTCGACCATCTCCTCCAGCTCGTACGCCGGTACCCGCCAGCGGCGCGAGCCGCGGACCACCATCAGCGGCTCCGTGGGGCGCGTGACGTGCGAGCGGACGGCGCGGTCCAGCACCACCGCCATCCGGGCGTCGCCCTTGACCACGGCGGTCTCGGCGGCGTCCGTGCCGCGAACCTCCAGGCCGGCGCGGGCGACCAGGTCGTCCACGGTGGCCTGCTTGACCTCCAGCTCGCCCAGGGCCGGCAGGACCTGCTCGATGTAGTGCAGGAAGGAACGGTTCGGCCCGATGACGAGCGTGCCCGTGCGGGCGAGGCGGTCCCGGTGCGCGTAGAGCAGGTACGCGACCCGGTGCAGGCCGACCGCGGTCTTGCCGGTGCCGGGGCCGCCCTGCACGCAGACGGAACCGGACAGGCCGGAGCGGACGATCTCGTCCTGCTCGGGCTGGATCGTCGCGACGATGTCGCGCATGGGGCCGACGCGCGGCCGCTCGATCTCCTGCTGGAGCAGCTTGCTGACCGCGGCCGCCTCGCCGGGGTCGGACAGGTGCTCGTCCTCGTACGCCGTCAGTTCGCCGCCGGTGTAACCGAAGCGCCTGCGCAGCGCGATGTCCTGAGGGTCGGTCTTGGAGGCCCGGTAGAACGGCTGGGAGACGGGCGCGCGCCAGTCGATGACCATGGGGTCGCCGTCGGCGTCGTGGACGTGCCGGCGGCCGATGTAGAACTGCTCGCCCTCCGCGCCCTCGGCGAGCTCCGCGCCCGGTGCGTGCAGGTAGTTGAGGCGGCCGAAGAAGAGCGGGGTGTGGGCGAGGTCGGCGAGGGCTTTGATGCGGTCGTCGATCTGGGCCTGGAGGACGATCGCGTTGACCCAGTTCGCGGTGACGTCGCGGATGTCGAGGGACTCGACGTCCTCGCGCATGGCGCGCAGGGCCGAACGCGAGGCGGTGAGGTGGGCCCGTTCGCGGCCCAGCGGGTCGGTGGGCGCGGACGGGTCGTCGTACGTGGTCTCGGGGGCGTGCGCGGGCACGGAACTGCCTCCAGCTGCTGGATGCGGAACAGATGGCCCGCCGGTTTCCGGCCGGAGGGCGGCTCTCCCCGATGAGGCGGCGGGAGGCGGCAAGAGCGGAGATTCTAGCCACCGGGGCGGTGCGGCGCGAACGAATTTATCCGGGGCGGGGATCACGAGGCCAAGGGGGCCAAGGGGACCCAGGGCGCCTGGGTGCCAGGGGGGGGCTGGAGGGATCAGGGGATCTTGAGGGAGTCGATGAGCTGCTGGTGCATTCCGTTCAGCTCCTTCTTGTCCGCCTCAAGACCGAGCGTCATGGCCAGGACCAGGTGGTCGTCGTCGGAGATGAGCCGGATGAAGCCGACCGTGGACTCGTCGCCGTTCTTGCCGGAGAGCCTCGCATCGAGGACCGGGCGGCCGTCCACCGTCGACTTGCGGACGTCATGACTGGTCACGGTCCCGAGGCCGACCAGGCTGAACGCGTCGACGAAGCCCTGCAGCTGCTCGTCCAGCGGATAGCGGTCGCCCGGCATGTCGTACACGGAGAAGCCGGAGGCTCCGGCCGTGACCGTGGCGAGGTACTGCGGGGCGGCGTACGCGTCGACGGCCGCGGCGGCAGGTCCGGCGGGGGACGTCAGCAGGGCTCCTGTGGCCAGGGCCGTCGACACGCAGAGCAGCGCGAGGCGATGCGTCCGGGAACGGTGGGTCATGCGGATCACTCCCCTGGCGTCGTCGCCGGTACCGCGGACCTTCCCAGGCTCCGTCCCGACCGGCACCCGTGCATCCGGACGGGTGTCGTACCGGGGAGTGTCAGACCTTGGTAGCCACCCCTAGGGGTGCGCATGCGACGGGAGGAGGACTCCGGGAGCCGTGAGGTTCCCTCCCGGGAGCGATGTGCGGGACGGCGCGGAAACGCACCATGGATCCATGAGCCCCGCAACCTTCACCTCGATCCAGGGCAGCCGTCCTAGCGGCGCCGACTCCGACTCCCTTCCGCGCAACGGCTTCGGCGGCATGCTGCGCGCCGTCAAGATCTTCGCGGCGACCGCCGTGAGCGTCGTCGTCCTCGGTGAGTACTCCGAGGACGCGGGCGTCATACGCCACTGACCTCGGGCCCCGCGCGGCACGTCCACTGATCCACTAGGGTCACGCGGGTGACCCGGAGTACCGTTCCCAGCCACTCACCGTCGTCGTTCGCCGGTGTGCTGCTGACCGGCTCGCTGCTGGTGCTGGGCGTTCTCTGCATCGCCCTGCGCATCCCGGTGGCCGACGCCCTCGTCCAGGGTTTCTCCGCCGCCGAGTGGGGGCCGCCCACCACGTATCCGCCGTTCGCGGCGATCCTCTTCACGCCCGCCGCGTGGCTGCCGAGCGGCGCGCTGAAGGCCGTCCTCGTCCTCGGCAACGCCGGCCTGCTCGCCCTGCTGATCACGCTGTCCTGCCGCCTCGCGGGACTTCGGTCCCGGCCCGGGCCCGTGCTGGCCGCCACCATCGCCGGGCTGTGGCTGCAGCCGCTGTTCCAGGCACCGCTGCCCGGTCTGATCAACCTGGCTCTCGCCTGCCTGGTCCTGTGGGACCTCGGCCGGCCCCGTTCCGCCCTCGGCAAGGGCTTCGCGCTGGGCGTCGCCGCCGGGATCACCCTCGCCCCGGCGGCCATCGCCGCCTACCTCCTGCTGACCCGCCGCGTCCGCGCCGGGCTCACCGCGCTGGCGGCCTCGGCCGGGACCGCCCTGCTCGGGCTGCTGGTCCTGCCGGAGGCCTCCGCCGCGTTCTGGACCCGGCACCTGGCCGACGCGGCCCGGGCCCTCGTGCTCGACTGGCCGCCGCTGTGGGTCTGGTGCGCCCCGTTACTGGCCGTCCTGACCGCCCGCGCCTGCCGGAGTCAGTCGCTGGCCAGCAGCTCGTCGGCGTCCATGATCCGGTAGGCGTACCCCTGCTCGGCGAGGAACCGCTGGCGGTGCGCCGCGAAGTCCTGGTCGATCGTGTCGCGCGCGACGACCGAGTAGAACCGCGCCTCGTGGCCGTCCGCCTTCGGCCGCAGCACGCGGCCCAGGCGCTGGGCCTCCTCCTGGCGGGAGCCGAAGGTGCCCGACACCTGGATGGCGACGGTGGCCTCCGGCAGGTCGATGGAGAAGTTCGCGACCTTCGAGACGACCAGCACGCTGATCTCGCCCTCGCGGAAGGCGTTGAAGAGCTTCTCGCGCTGCGCGTTGGACGTCTCGCCCTTGATGACGGGGGCGTCCAGGTGCTCGCCGAGCTCGTCGAGCTGGTCGATGTACTGCCCGATGACGAGGGTCTGCTCACCGCGGTGCTTGGCGACCAGGGCCTCGGTGACCTTCCGCTTCGTCGCCGTCGTCGCGCAGAAGCGGTACTTCTCCTCCGTCTCGGCGGTCGCGTACGCGAGCCGCTCCGACTCCGTCAGATTGACCCGGACCTCCACGCAGTCGGCGGGCGCGATGTAACCCTGCGCCTCGATCTCCTTCCACGGGGCGTCGAACCGCTTCGGCCCGATGAGCGAGAAGACGTCCGACTCCCGCCCGTCCTCGCGCACCAGCGTCGCGGTCAGGCCGAGCCGGCGCCGTGCCTGCAGGTCGGCGGTGAACTTGAAGACCGGCGCGGGCAGCAGGTGCACCTCGTCGTAGACGATCAGGCCCCAGTCGCGGGAGTCGAAGAGCTCCAGGTGCGGGTAGACGCCCTTCCGCTTCGTCGTCAGGACCTGGTAGGTGGCGATGGTGACGGGCCGGATCTCCTTGCGCGTACCGGAGTACTCGCCGATCTCGTCCTCCGTCAGCGAGGTCCGCTTGACCAGCTCGTGCTTCCACTGGCGGGCGGAGACGGTGTTCGTCACCAGGATCAGCGTCGTCGCCTTGGCCATCGCCATGGCCCCGGCGCCGACCAGCGTCTTGCCGGCGCCGCAGGGCAGGACGACCACACCGGAGCCGCCGTGCCAGAAGCCTTCGACGGCCTGCTGCTGGTACGGGCGCAGCGCCCAGCCGTCCTCGGCGAGCTCGATCGGGTGCGCCTCGCCGTCCACGTAACCGGCGAGGTCCTCGGCGGGCCAGCCCAGCTTGAGCAGGGTCTGCTTGATCTGCCCGCGCTCGGAGGGGTGCACGGCCACGGTGTCGGCGTCGAGCCGCGCGCCGACGAGCGGGGCGACCTTCTTGGACCGCAGGATCTCCTCCAGCACCGGCCGGTCGGTGCTGGTCAGCACCAGCCCGTGCACGGGGTGCTTGGAAAGGGTCAGGCGGCCGTAGCGCGCCATGGTCTCGGCGACGTCGACGAGGAGCGCGTGCGGGACGGGGTAGCGGGAGTACTCGACGAGCGCGTCGACGACCTGCTCGGCGTCATGCCCGGCGGCCCGGGCGTTCCACAGCCCGAGCGGGGTGATCCGGTAGGTGTGGATGTGCTCCGGGGCCCGCTCCAGCTCGGCGAAGGGGGCGATGGCGCGCCGGGCGGCTCCGGCGAGCTCGTGGTCGACTTCGAGGAGGAGGGTTTTGTCGCTCTGGACGATGAGTGGACCATTCACGCGCGGCGCCCCGTTTCATTCAGGTCAAACCTCCAGTGTGCCGTACGGGGCGGAGGCTGGGAACACGGCGCTTCGGAGGGTCAGCGGCCCAGACCGGCCAGCAGCATGGCGAGGCCGCCGTGGAACTCGCGGTCCGGGGTGAGGGAGCGGGCGCCGAGGGCGGCCTCGGTCATGTAGGGGAACTCGTCCGCCGGGAGTTCGGCGATCGCGGCGGTGCCCGCGCCGGAGAGGGCGCCGAGGTGTTCCTGCTGGATCGCGCCGATCACATAGGCGAGCAGGGTCCGCAGGGCGATGATCCGCTCCTCGGCCCCGAACCCGGCCTCGCCGAGCACCCCGAGGACGGTCTCGCCCCAGCGCAGCACGCCGGGGGAGCGGTGCCGGTGGCTCATGGTGAGCGGCAGCACGGCGGGGTGCGCGCCGACGGTGTCCCGCATCCGGTCGACGAGGAGGGTGACGCGGGCGCGCCAGGGGCCGGCGGTCAGGGGCGGCGGCGTGCTGTCGACGGCGCCGAGGACGAGTTCGACGACGAGGGCTTCCAGTTCCCCGCGGTCCGCGACGTACCGGTACAGGGCCATGGTGCTGATGCCGAGTTCGACGGCGACGGCGCGCATGGACAGCCCGGACAGGCCCTCACGGTCGATCACGGCGAGGGCCGCGGCGGCCAGTTGGTCCGGGGTGAGTGAGCGGGGGCGCGGCATGGTGTTGACAGCGTACGGCATACGCTTACGCTGTAGGTGTACGGCATACGCCTACAGAGGAGGCCCCAGTGCAGCTCGACACCGGTTCCATCGTCCGTACCCGCACCCTCACCGCCGTCGCGGACGGGGCGCCCGTGGCCGTCCCGGACCCCGGACACCTCGTCCACCTCCAGTTCCGCCGGTTCGCCGGCTGCCCCATCTGCCATCTGCACCTGCGCTCGGTGGTCCGGCGGCACGCCGAGATAGAAGCCGCCGGGATCCGGGAGGTCGTGGTCTTCCACTCCGCCGCCGGTGAACTGCGCGAGCACGTGGCCGACCTGCCCTTCGCCGTGATCGCGGACCCCCGCAAGCGGCTGTACGCGGAGTTCGGCGTGGAGTCGTCCCACCGCGCCCTGCTGGCCGCGCGCGCCTGGCGGGCGATCGCCGTCGGCACGCTCGACATCCTGCGCGGCCGGGCGAAGCCGCCGAAGCTCGTCCAGGGCGGCGGGCGCCTGGGGCTGCCCGCCGACTTCCTGATCGCGCCGGACGGGCGCGTACTGGCCGCCGGGTACGGGGTGCACGCGGACGACCAGTGGCCGGTGGAAAAGCTGCTGGCCCTGGCGGCACAGGCGCGTACCGTCCTGGCATGAGCCATGATCAGCAGCCTCTCGTACCGGCCGACTTCGCGGTGCCGCGGACCCTCGTCGCCGACGGCTTCCGGCTGGAGCCGCTCGGCGCCGAGCACAACGAGCGGGACCTCGCCGCCTGGACCGGGAGCATCGCCCACATCAGGGCGACGCCCGGGTTCGTGGGACGGGGCTGGCCGCCGGTCGCGGGGATGTCCGCCGAGGCGAACCTGGCCGACCTGGTCCGGCACGCGCGGGAGTTCGAGGAGCGCGTCGCCTTCGCCTACAGCCTCCTGGAAGGCGGAGGCGAGGGTGACGGCCAGGGCGAGGGCGACGTGATCGGCTGCCTCTACATCCACGGTTCCCGGGAGGCCCCCGGCCGGGTGTCCGTCAGCCACTGGGTGCGCGCCGACCGGGCCGCGCTGGACACGCGGGTCCACGAGCGGATCACCCACTGGCTCCGCGAGGTGTGGCCCTTCGACGCCGGGCTGGTCGACTACGCCCCCAGGTGAGGCGGGTGGCCGGCGGCGGGGTGTGGTCAGGCGTTCCAGGGCCGAACGGGTAGACGCCGGGGGCCGGGGGGGACGGGAGGCGATGTTGCGGCCCGTCCGGCGCGGCCGGGCGTCCTAGGGTGGCAGCCACCCCAGCCACCCCAGGCACCCCAGGCCCCCAGGCACCCCCACCCAGGCCCCGCAGGCGCCCACCGGCGACGTCGGAACGAACGGACCCTCATGACGCAAGCGCGCTGGGACCAGCCGCTCTTCAGCACCACCTCGGCCCCCGCCACCACCGTCACCCACGACGCCGGCCTGCTCCTGCTCCGGCTCGTCGTCGGCCTCAGCATGGCCGGCCACGGCACGATGAAGCTCTTCGGCTGGTTCGGCGGTCCGGGCCTCACCGCGACCGGCAAGGGCTTCACGATGGCCGGCTACCCCGCCGGGGACGCCATGGCCGTCATCGCCGGCCTCTCCGAGACCCTCGGCGGCCTCGGCCTCGCCCTCGGTCTGCTCACCCCGCTCGCCGGAGCGGCCCTGACCGGTGTCTTCATCAACATCATCGACGTCCGCGGCCTGAGCGCCTACTTCCCGCCCAAAGGCGTGGAACTCGAAGTGGTGCTGTTCGCCGCGGTCATCGCCCTCACCCTCACCGGCCCGGGCCGCTTCTCCGCCGACCACCACCTTCCGGTGCTGCGCGAGAACCGCCCCCGCCACGCCCTGGCCGCCCTGCTGCTGGGCGCCGTCGCCGGCTTCGTCGTCCTGATCGTCCGGGACTGACCCCCGCGCCCCCGGGTGGGGCGCTGCCTCAGAGGTGGTCGTCCGCCAGTTCCGCGACGCCGGTGATCCGGTGCAGCGCGTACGTCCGCACCTCGTCCGCCGTGTGGTCGTAACCCGTGACGAAGCCGCCCTCCACCCGGACCGGCGCGATGACCCGCTGGCTCGCCGCGCCCTCCGCGTTCACGTAGCCGATCCACACCGCCGACCCGGTCAGCGCGGCCGCCTGCACCGTCGCCAGGGTCTCCGCCGCGCTCGTGCGCGGGAGTTCGCCCGGCACCCCGGCGGCGGAGGCCGTCGCGGGCTCCTTGCGCACCGCCGTCGCCGCCACGTCCCCCGCGCGGATCGCCCGTACGGCCGCCGCCAGCAGCGTGGCGTCCGGCACCGGCGGGCCCTCCGGCACCGGTACGGGCGCCGAACGGGCCGGGGTGCGGTGGGCGTCGGCCCGCGCCACCAGCACGTCGCCGGTACGGGACTCCGCGGCCGGCGCGTAGCCCATCGCCCGCAACCCCTCCAGCAGGACCGTCGGATCCGCCTGCGCCGCCAGCACCGTCGGCGCCAGGCGGCGCAGCCCCAGCCCGGCCGAGCGCTTGTCGGCCAGGATCTCGCCCAGCATCGCGTCGTCGTCGCAGCGCACATACGAGGAGGCCGCGCCGACCCGCAGGTGCCCGTGCCGGCGGGCCACGTCGTCGATCAGGTAGGCCAGCGGCTGCGGCACCGGCGTACGGCTGTGCTCCTTGAGGAAGGCGTGCAGGTCGGCGGCCGCGTGCCCGGCGTCCAGGGCCCGGCGCACCGAGCCGGGCGTGAACCGGTACACCGTCGCCCCGCCCTTGGACTCCACGTCCGCGAGCACGGCCAGGGTGTCGCCCAGCGGGCGGCGCAGCGGGCCCGGGGCCACCGCCGTCAGGTCCGCCTGGAGCAGGACGTGGTCCACCGGCTCCGGCAGCAGCGGGGCCAGCAGCGGCGCCGGGTCGCGGTGCTCCAGCAGGGCCCGGCCGGGCCCGGACAGGGCGCCCCGCCCGGTCACGCCGAGGACCTCCGCCTCGGCCAGCGCCCACTGCGCGAGCCGGGCCCGCAGATCGCTCGCACCGCGTACGGGACGCTCCCAGGCGAGCCGCGCCAGCAGCGTCTCCGGATCGGGGGCCCCGCCCTCGGGCAGGTCGCCGAGGAGTTCCAGCACGCGCCGGCGCACCTCGGGGGCGGCGGAGCGGTCGAGTTCGGGGCCGAGGGCGGAGAGCGTGCGGCCCTTGGCGTCCTGCTCGCCGACCAGCGGGGCCGTGCGGGTCGCCGGCAGCCAGGCCGCCGCGAGCGCCGACCAGCGCTCGGCGGGCGGCAGTTCGACCCAGTCGTCGAAGGCGGGGGTGGGCGCGTACCGCTCGTCGGCCTCGCCGTCACTGGCCAGCAGACCGGCCGCGTAGGCCAGTTCCGCCCAGAAGGCCGCCTGCTGCTCGCTCGTGTCCAGCGCCGCCGCGGTCCGCTTCAGGTCCCGTACGGAGAGCCCGCCCGCCCGCAGCACCGGCGGACCGGTGTGCTCCCAGGACTTCACCAGCTCCTCGACGGTGGCCAGCGCGGCCAGCGCCTGCCCGGCGGCGTTCGCGTCCACAAGCTGTGGACGGTGCTCGCGGTGCGCGGGCACCGGCGGGGCCACGGGCGCGGTGTCCCGGTGCGCGAGCCCGCCCCGCAGGTGCAGCGCCACCTCGCGGGGCAGGACCACGGTCCGCGCCGTCGCGGGCAGCAGCAGCCCCCGGTCGCGCAGCCAGCGCACCGGCGGCGTCGGATTCGGGGTGACCTCTCCGTACGGCGGCCCCCACACGAGCCGCCCCAGTACCTGGTGCGCCTCCGCCGGAGCCTCGTCGAGCAGCGCCGACATCCGCTGCGGGTCGGTGAACAGGCCGGTCAGCGCCGCCACCGCGGACACCGGGTCATGGGTGGCGGGCAGCCCGACGGCCGCCACGATCTCCTGCACCCGGGTCGGCGACATCCCGGCGGTGGCCTCGGCGACGGTCGGACCCAGCCCGGTGGGCGAGGGCCGGGACGCGGACGGGGCCAGCAGCTCGCGCGCCGTGCGGACCAGCCGCAGCCGGTCCTCGTCGCCCCACACCAGGGCCTGGTCGCGCAGGGTGGCCAGGGCGTCGGGGAGCGCGGCGCGGGCCCGTTCGTCCTCGCCGCCCGTCAGCAGCCCCTCCAGCACCGGGTACGGGCACGGATCCGGGGCCACCGCGAGCGCCTCGGCGGTCTGCAGGGCGAACCGGTCCAGCCGGTCCAGGGCACGCACCACCGACGCCCGGGTCCCGGCCCGGGTGGCCAGCTGGGTCACGTCGCCCGGAACCGGGCCGAGCAGGTCCGGCCGGGCGCGCAACAGGGCCGCGAGCGCCGCGTCGTCACGGGCGCGCAGCGCCTCGGCGAGTGAGCGCGGGGAGCTTCCCGCCGGGCTCCCGCCGGCGGATCCCGCCGCAGTGCTTGCCTCGGGCACAGTCGCCTCCTGGTCGCGTCGGCCGGTCAGTCGGCCGGTCCCCATCCGGTCAACGGTATCCGCTGTGCCCGCAGCAGCTCCACGGGCGCACGCGCTACCTTCGGAGCAGGGGGTCAGGGAGGAGCCGGGGCGTGGGGATCGAAAGCGACCATCTGGTCTACGAATATCTGAGCCGCGTCGGGGACTTGGCGCAACAGCGGCAGCTGTCCTCCGGCGACCGGATGCGGCTGGTGTCGGGGCTGCGGGACGAGATCGACCGTCGGCGCGCCAAGTACGACCCGGACACCCCCGCCGCCGTACGGCGCATCCTGGAGCGGATCGGTACGCCCGAGGAGGTCCTGGACACCCTCGGCACGCCCGGCTCCCGGCAGGGCGCGGCCGCGGCCCCCGCGGCTGCCGCGCCCGCCGAACCCGGCCTGTCGGTCCCCGTCCAGCGGGGCCCGGGCCGCCTGCGCGGCCGGAACGCGCCCCCGGTGCCCGCGACGGAGCCCGAGAACGTGCCGCCGCACCTGGCCGGGCTGGACGAGCTCGGCCCCTCCGGCGGGGCCGAGCCCGACTGGTGGCGGGTGAGCCCGGGGACGTACGGGGCGGGCCCGCAGGTCGAGGGGTTCGCGGGCGGCATCGAGATCCCGGACCTGTTCAAGGAGGGCCCGGAGGAGGAGCCGGCGGAGGCCGGCAAGGACGGGTCGGCGCCGCCCGCGCAGGACGAGAAGGGCGCGCGGAGCCTCGTACGGTTCCTGCGCGAGCGGCGGCGCGCGAAGAAGGAGGCGGCGGCCGCCGCCGCGCCCGAAGCCGCCGCGGCCGCCGCCCGGCCGCGGCCGAACGCCTTCCTGCTGCTGGCCGCGGCCGTGCTCGTGGTCGGCGTGGTCACCGGCTACTGGCTGCTGCTCGTGGTGGGCTGGCTCCTTCCGTACGCCTCGCGGGTGCTGGGGCCCGCCGAGCGGAAATGGGCGGTCTTCGGCCCGCCCGGCGCCGTGCTCGCCGGTGCGGTGCTGTGGGTGTGGGGCCGGATGAACGGCAAGTGGGGCGAGACCCTGGCCGACGACCAGCTGAGCGGGGCGCTGCACGGGATGTGGCCGTGGGTGCTGCGGGGCGCCGCGCTGGCGTCCGCGCTGTACCTGGTGTGGCGGGCGCGGCGGCGCTAGGCGGGTCAGCCTGCCGGGACCGAGCGCTGCATCTCCTCCACCGGGTCGCGGTCGGCCGCCTTGACCAGGTCGAGGAAAGCGGAGGACGCGGCGAGGTCGAGGAGCTGTTGGGCGGTGACGGGCGCCGAGGTGTGCGACTCGTCGTGCGGGTTGACGCTCAGGGAGACGTCGCTGGCGCCGTAGCGGAACCAGACCCGGGACTCGGTGACGTCGCCGTTGTTGATCGGCGAGATCGACGCGGCGGCCTCGATGCCGCCGGGCAGGGTGGTCTTCGAGCAGACCGTGCCCTTGATCTCGCGGCAGGCCTGGGGCGCGGTGCCCGGTTCGAAGGGCCGCACCGAGAAGACGATGTGGAAGGTCTTGCCGTCCTTGGTGCCCTGGTAGTGCCGCACGCCCAGGTCGACCCGCTGAACGGTGCCGACCGACGGCGGCAGCAACTGCTGGAGCACACCGACGGCCTGGTTCTGGAAGTTCTCCTGCCGGGCCCGTTCGGCGGGCGGCAGGTCGGCCATCGACGATTCGCCCGGACTGGGTTCGAGGTGGACCGGCGGCGGCGGTGCGGAGCCCGTCGGCGGCGCGGCCACGTCGATCACCCCGGTGCTTCCGGTCGGCCCCCCGTCGTCGTCGCCGCCCGGCAGGACGAAGGCGCCGGCCAGGCCGAGCCCGGCCACGGCCAGGACCGCGCCGCCGATCGCCGCCCGGACGCGGGCCCTGTGGCGCAGGCCCTGGGCGCGGGCCGGGCCCACCAGGTCCGCCGTGACGGGCAGCTCCGCGGTGGCACGGGCCATCGCGTCCCGGACGAGCACGGCCGTGGCCCGGTCCTCGGTGTGGTCCTCGTTGGTACCCATGGCGTCTCCTCAGCTCTCGGTGGTGTAGACGTGGGCCTTGCCGAGCCGCGCGCAGCTTCGTCAGGGCGCGTGAGCACTGGCTCTTGACCGTGCCCTCGCTGCAGCGCAGCAGCTCGGCGACGGTCTCGACGCTCAGGTCCTCCCAGTAGCGCAGGACGACCATGGCCCGGGCCCGCGGCGGGAGTTCGTCCAGCGCGGCGAGCAGGGTGACCCGCAGGTCGGCGTGCTCGGGCGGGGCCGGCGGATCGGCGCGCCGGTGGGCCAGCAGGTCGCGCAGGCGCCGTCGCCGCTCGGCGAGGAAGGTGCGGGTCAGCACGGTTCTGGCGTACGCGTCGGGTATTCGGCGGTGGACACCCGCCGCCAGTGCTGGAACAGCTTCGCGAGCGTCGTCTGCGTCAGGTCGCGTGCGCCGTCGGCGCTCCCGCACAGCAGGTACGCGGTCCGGTACAGCTTGCGCTGACCGGCCCGGGCAAAGGCCTCGAAGTCGTGCTCGGTGCCTGGTGGCATCCGCCCTCCCCTTCACGTCGTGTCTCTCACCCCTGTCCTGAGCGCCGCCGCCGGGAAAAGGTTGAACACCGATGTGAAGGATTTCGAAGGAGCCGGGAACCCGCCGAGCACGAGGCGTTCTCCTGATGGTGGCCCGCGGTCGGCCCGCGGTCGGCCTCCCGTGCGGCCGCGTCGGCACAATGGACGGCATGAACCTCACCGTCGGCTTCGACCTCGACATGACCCTCATCGACTCGCGTCCGGGTATCAGGGCCGCCTACCAGGCCCTGTCGGCCGAGACGGGCACCTTCATCGACGCCGACGAGGCCGTCACCCGGCTGGGGCCGCCTCTGGAGGAGGAGCTCGCGCACTGGTTCCCGGAGGCCGAGATCCCGGCCATGGCCGACCGCTACCGGGAGATCTACCCCACCTACGCCATCGGGCCGACCCCGGCCATGCCGGGCGCCCGCGAGGCCGTCGAGGCCGTCCGGGCGCTGGGCGGCCGCGCGATCGTCGTCACCGCCAAGCACGAGCCCAACGCCCGGCTGCACCTGTCGCACCTCGGGATCGAGGCCGACGCGGTCATCGGCTGGCTGTGGGCGGAGGCCAAGGCCGGTGCGCTGCGCGAGCACGGGGCGCAGGTCTACGTCGGCGACCACGTCGGCGACGTACGCGGGGCCCGTACGGCAGGCGCGCTGTCCGTGGTGGTGCCGACCGGCCCGTGCCCGGAGGAGGAACTGCTGGAGGCGGGCGCGGACGTGGTGCTGCCCGACCTCACCGCGCTGCCGCAGTGGCTCGCGCAGTACGTCGCCGCGCAGCCGGCCTAGGGGCAGGGCCCGGGGAGGTGCCCGGGCGGCTACGCCTGTGAGGCCCGGGCCGCCCTGCGCTGCGCCGCCGCCGAGCGGAGCACGCCCGCCGCGGAGATGGCGAAGCCGACGCCCATGAGCATGCACACCGCCCACGCGTACGACGGGAACGGGTCGACGTCGAGGAAGAGCGGAGCCATGGTCGCCAGCGTGGCGACGGCCCCGGCGATGAACACGATGCCGCCGGCCTTGACGAGTCCGTCGCCGGGCCGCGCTTCGTCGGAATGAGGAGTAACAGTCACCTCACCAGGGTAGTTGCCTGGCCGAAGGCAGCCGACGGCGAAGGACCGGGGAACGTCTTGTCACCCGGCCCCTGACCATTAGCCTTGAGATGGCGGGTCACACATGGCCCGCTGCGCTGTTGTCCGGAGCCGTTCAGCGGCACTTCGGACCCCGACGAGCACAAGGACAGAGGACGGACGTGCCTACCGGCAAGGTCAAGTGGTTCAACAGTGAGAAGGGCTTCGGCTTTCTCTCCCGCGACGACGGCGGCGACGTCTTCGTCCACTCGTCGGTGCTCCCCGCCGGGGTGGACGCTCTCAAGCCCGGCCAGCGCGTCGAGTTCGGTGTCGTCGCGGGTCAGCGCGGTGACCAGGCACTTTCGGTGACGGTACTGGACCCGGCACCCTCCGTCGCGGCGGCGCAGCGGCGCAAGCCCGACGAGCTCGCCTCGATCGTGCAGGACCTCACGACCCTGCTGGAGAACATCACCCCGATGCTGGAGCGCGGCCGCTACCCCGACAAGGTGCACGGCACGAAGATCGCCGGACTGCTGCGCGCGGTGGCCGACCAGCTCGACGTCTGAGCCTCACCGGCACGCGCACGACCGCGCCCCGCCACTCGAAAGAGTGGCGGGGCGCGGTCGTGCGTACGGGGCGGCTCAGCCCCGCGGGAACTCCAGCGCGCCGGGCGCGATGGCCGGTACCAGTCCCTCGGCGGCCGCCCGGGTGAGCAGGCCGCGCACCGCCGCGTAGCCGGAGTCGCCGAGGTCGGCGGTGAACTCGTTGACGTAGAGACCGATGTGCTGGTCGGCGACGGCCGGGTCCAGCTCCTGGGCGTGCGCGCGGACGTACGGGCGGGAGGCCTCCGGGTCGTCCCAGGCCATCCGGACCGACGTACGGGCCGACTCGGCCAGCGCGCGCAGCCGTTCACCGCCCAGCGAGCGCCGGGCGATGATCGCGCCGAGCGGGATCGGCAGGCCGGTCGTGGACTCCCAGTGCTCACCCATGTCGGCCAGGCAGTGCAGCCCGTAGTCCTGATAGGTGAACCGGGCCTCGTGGATCACCAGACCGGCGTCCACCCGGCCGTCCCGGACCGCCGGCATGATCTCGTGGAACGGCAGGACGACGACCTTGCCGACGCCCTCCGGCAGCACGTCCGCCGCCCACAGCCGGAACAGCAGGTAGGCGGTGGAGCGTTCGCTCGGCACGGCGACCGTCTTCCCCGCCAGGTCCAGGCCCGGCTCGCGGGTCAGCACCAGCGGGCCGCAACCGCGCCCCAGCGCCCCGCCGCACGGCAGCAGCGCGTACTCCTCCAGCACCCACGGCAGCACCGCGTACGACACCTTCAGCACGTCCAGCTCGCCGCGCTCGGCCATGCCGTTGGTGATGTCGATGTCCGCGAAGGTGACGTCGAGGGCGGGCGCGCCCGGTACCCGGCCGTGCGCCCACGCGTCGAAGACGAACGTGTCGTTCGGGCAGGGCGAATAGGCGATCTTCAGCGGTTCACCGGTGATCGTGCTCATGGCGTTCTCCCCAGTTCGCGAGTACGGGCCCCAGCACGCGGAAGCCGTCGGCGAGCGCGGTGAGCGCGTCCCCGATCCGCCAGGCGGCACGGTCACGAGGGCCCACGGCGTTGGACACGGCGCGGATCTCCAGTACGGGCAGCCCGTGCGCGGCGGCCGCCTCCGCGACCCCGAAACCCTCCATGGCCTCGGCCCCGGCCATCGGGTGCCGGGCGGCGAGCCCGGCGGCCCGGGAGGCGGTCCCGGTCACGGTGGAAACGGTCAGCACGGGCGCGAGCAGCGCCCCGGTCGCCTCGGCGGCGCGGGCGGCGAGCTCGGCGGGCGGCAGGTGCACGCTGTGTCCGAAGCCCAGCTCCGTCACGTCGAGGAAGCCGCCGGGGGTCTCGGCCCCCAGGTCGGCGGCGACGATCGCGTCGGCGACCACGAGGGAGCCGAGCGGGGCGGCGGGCACGAACCCGCCGCCGATGCCGGCGGAGACGACGAGCGAGTAGTCGGCGAGGGCCAGGGCGGTGGCGGTCCCGGCGGCGGCCGCCGCCGGGCCGACGCCCCCGACGAGCACGTCGAAGGCGATGCCCGGAAGGTCCCGGCGGTGGATGAGGTAACCGCCGGGCAAGGTGCGTGGCTCAGGACCAGGAGTGTCCGGATGAGGGGTCAGCCCGGTGGTGACGGAGTCTGCCTCCGCCGCCACCGCGGTCACGACGAGCGCGCGCACCGCTGCCGCCCGGTTACTTGAGCTTGAGGTTGAAGGACCAGACGGCGAGCGGCTGGCCGTCCTCCGCGATCTGCAGGAACGCCAGCTTCTTCGAGGAGGGGGCCTCGCCCTGGCCACCGGTCGCGAAGACGTCGGCGCCCGGGAAGCTGCGGTAGGTGTTCGAGGAGGGCTCGGTGATCGGCTGGCCGTCCAGCACCGCCGACCAGCGCTTGCCGTCCTCGACGACCTCCGGCTCGACACCGAGACGCAGGGTGTCACCCCGGGCGTACTCGATGGTCTTGGGGTCCTTGAGGTTGGTGAGGCACTCCTGGACGCGTTCCATGGAGAGCGGCTCCTTGCCGCCGTGGCAGGACGCTTCGGCGGACACCGACGAGGTGCCGACCGTCACGGTCGCCAGCGGCGTCGGCTTCTCGCCACAGGCGGAAAGGAGGAGGAAGCCGGCGGACACGGCTCCGAGGGCCGCGACGCTGCGGCGGGCCCTACCCGAGAAAAGCGGTGCGGTCATGAGCCGAAGGCTATCGGGCCCCTGCGCTGCGCCGCTGCATGGGGTACCGGTGGCCTGCGGCGCGGCGTTGCTCCGGTTGCCCGAAGCCCCCGCCGGGCAAGGGGCTACGCCACGCGGGGGCGGGAGGTGCCCCGGTGGTGCGGGCGCGGGGCCGAGAGGACACCCCGGTAGGCCATCGTCGTGCCCATGGCCACGATCGCCGCGGCCACCGACATCCCCAGTACGCCGTTCAGCGGCAGCACGATCCCGATCGCGCCGCCCAGCACCCAGGCCACCTGGAGCAGCGTCTCCGAACGGGCGAAGGCCGAGGTCCGCACCGCCTCCGGCACGTCCCGCTGGATCATCGCGTCCAGCGACAGCTTCGCCAGCGCCTGGCAGAAGCCCGCCGTCGCGCCCAGCACGGCCATGAACAGCCCGCTGAAGAACACCGCCGCCAGAACCGCCACCGCCAGGGTCAGGCTCAGTACCGACGCGATGATGACCTCCGGCGCCCGCGCCCGCAGCCACGCGCCCGCCGCCGTCCCGCAGGCGTTGCCCACGCCCGCCGACACGCCGACGATGCCCAGCGACACCGCCGCGCTCTGCCCCGCCAGGGGATGCTCGCGCAACAGGAACGCCAGGAAGAAGATCAGGAACCCGGACAGCGCACGCATCGAGGCGTTCGCCAGCAGCCCGCACAGCACCGCCCGGCTGACCGTCCGCAGGCCCGGCCGCTTCGAATGCGCCTCGTGCGTGGACAGCCGCGCCCGGCGCTCGCCCTTGGCCTCGTCCACCTTGTGCGGCAGCGTGAACGCCGCGACCGTGCCCCACACGAAGATCACGCAGGCCCCGTACAGCGGCCACGGAGGCCCGATCAGGTGCAGGGCGGCACCCACCGGCGCCGCCGCGCCCGTGGCCAGCAGACCGGCCAGCGTGACCCGGGAGTTCGCCTTCACGAGTGAGAATTTCGGCGGCAGCAGCCGGGGCACCACCGCGCTGCGGACCACCCCGTACGCCTTGGACGCCACCAGCACGCCCAGCGCCGCCGGATACAGCTGAATGCCCCCCGTCGCCACCGCGCCCGACATCAGCAGCGCCAGCAGCGCGCGGGCCAGCATCGAGGCCGCCATGGCCGCCCGCCGGCCGTGCGGCAGCCGGTCCAGGAGCGGACCGATCACCGGGGCCAGCACGGTGAAGGGGGCCATCGTGATCGCCAGGTACAGGGCCACCCGGCCGCGCGCCTCGTCCGTGGGAACGGAGAAGAACACCGTCGAGGCCAGCGCCACCGTGATCATCACGTCACCGGCGCCGTTGATGGCGTGCAGCTCGATCAGCTTGCCGAGGCCCGATTCCCCGGCCCCGTGCGCGTGCGTGGCCCGCCGGATCCCGCGCGCCGGAAGGTGCAGCGCACGCCCGACAGCCCGGCCGGCCCGCCTGGCCGGTCCCGAGCCGTCGTCGGACGACCGTACGGGTGCCACACTCGACATAGTGCCCCACCCGGCCCCGTCCGGGCGCCTCTCGGCGCGTCGCGCACCCGGTGGCTTGTCCGCGAATCGGACCTTGCATGTGTGCCCGGGGCGTAAGACGAGGTAGCGTGCGTAGCGCGCCACCGGCGGTTGCTCCTGGCCGCGCGCCTCTTCGTGATCCCGCAGAATGGGTTGCAGTGAGGTGCGCCCGGAGTCCGATCGGGTGCGGACGTCGACGCGGCCCTCTGGTCCGCTCCGCCCGTGCCACGTACGGACAGCACCGACGGGTCGTTGTGGACGACAGTACGGACGGCGCACACGTGAGACGGCGTAGGAGAGAACGAGACCAGTGAGTGCTGCGACGACGCGAAGCCGTACCCCGCGTACCCCCGACCGCCTGTGCGTCGAGGCGGTAGAACTCGCCCGCGCGGCGGCCGAGGAGGCCGCCTTCCCCGGAGTGGTGGGCGCGCACGTCTCCGCCGTGGCGGAGGGCGACCGCGTCGTCACCCACTTCTTCGAGTCCAAGGAGCCCGGCTACCGCGGCTGGCGCTGGGCCGTCACCGTGACCCGCGCCTCCCGCGCGAAGAACGTCACCCTCGACGAAACGGTGCTGCTTCCGGGCGACGACGCCCTGCTGGCCCCCGAGTGGGTGCCGTGGAGCGAGCGGCTGCGCCCCGGCGACATGGGCCCCGGCGACCTGCTGCCCACCGACGCCGAGGACCTGCGCCTGGAGCCGGGCTGGTCGGGCGAGGACACCCCGCCGCCGAACTCCGTGGTCTCCACCGAGATGGCCGAACTGGTCGAGGCCGAGGACGCCGACGTCACCGACCGCGCGGTGGTCCCCGTACGCGGCTCCATCACCTCGGTCGCCGAGGAACTCGGCATGCGCCGGGCACGCGTGCTGTCGCGGTACGGGCTGCACACCGCCGCCGACCGCTGGGACGAGTCCTTCGGCGCCAAGACCCCGATGGCGCAGGCCGCGCCCGCGTCCTGCGTCTCCTGCGGCTTCCTCGTCGCCATCGGCGGCTCGCTCGGCCAGGCCTTCGGCGTCTGCGCCAACGAGTTCAGCCCCGCCGACGGCCGCCTGGTCTCGCTGTCCTACGGCTGCGGCGGCCACTCCGAGGCCGCGGTCATGCCGGCGCCGCTGCGGCCCGCGCCGCCGGTGCTCGACTCGATGGCCTCGGACGAGTTCACCCTGCGACCCGCCCCCGACACCGGCTCCGTCCCGGTCTCGGAGTCGGACCTGCCGGCCGCGGACCTCGGCCACTCGTAGGGCGCTCGTAGGGCGCTCGCGCCCGGCGTACCCTCGACCCATGGGGGACAGGGGCGCGGACACGGACACGGACATGGTGGGCATGACCGGCCGGGTGACCGGGACGGTCGGGCCGGGGCTGGTGGGCGAGGTCATCGTCCGGATCCGGGGCGGGGCGGAACACTTCCTCGCGCACCCGGTCGCCGGGACGGGCCGGCTCGCCGTCGGGACGGTGGTGACGGTCGTCGAGCACCTGCCGCCGCGCACGGTGTACGTGATGGCCGCCTACGACAACTGACGCCCCGTCCCACCTGTACGTATCAAGATGGCGACAAGACGCGGCCCGCATCTTCCAGCCGGGCCGCGGCAGGCGCAGACTCGGCCTCGTCGGTGCCGAACGGCACCGCGCTAAGGGGGCGTTGCCGATGGCTATCGGCGTCGTGGCGGGAATCGTTCTCGCCGCAATCGTGGCTCTGATCGGCCTGTTCAAGCTCATGTGGCGGGTGGCCGAACCGAACGAGGCACTCGTCATCTCCGGCTCCACGCACAAGACCGAGGGCCTCGGGCAGGGCATGGGGTTCCGGATCGTCACCGGTCGGGGGACGCTCGTACTTCCGGGCGTGCAGGCCGTGCGCAAGCTGTCCCTGGACCTCAACGAGACCCAGCTGTCCGTGGACTGCGTCACCCACCAGGGCATCCCGCTGCGGGTGAAGGGCGTCGTCATCTTCAAGGTCGGCGACGACCTGGTGTCGATCGCGAACGCGGCCCGCCGTTTCCTGGACCAGCAGAAGATGATGCCCGAGCGCGTGCATATCGTCTTCGCGGGCCATCTGCGCTCCATCGTGGGCGGTCTGACGGTCGAGGACATGATCCGGGACCGGGAGAAGCTGACGGGACAGACCCGGATGGCGTGCGGTACCGAGATGGAGAAGCTCGGCCTGATCGTCGACTCGCTGCAGATCCACGAGATCGAGGACCCGACCGGCTACATCAAGAACCTGGCGATGCCGCACGCGGCGGCCGTGCAGCGGGACGCGCGGATCGCGCAGGCCGAGGCGAACCGGCTGGCCACGGAGGCCGAGCAGGCCGCCTTCGCCCGGATGGCCGAGGCGACGCGCGACAGCGAGATCCTGCAGGCCGGATACCAGGCGGAGCGCGACAAGGCGGCGGCGACGGCCCGTCAGGCGGGCCCGCTGTCGGAGGCGGCCGCCCGCCAGGAGGTCGTCGTCCAGGAGACCCGGGTGGCGGAGCTGGAGGCGCACCGGCGCGAGCAGCAGCTGCAGGCGGACGTACGCAAGCCCGCGGACGCGGCGGCGTACGAGACCCGCACGCGGGCGGAGGCCGAGCGCGACGCGCGGATCTCGGCGGCGCAGGCGAAGGCGCGGGAGACGGAGCTCGCGGCGGCCGCCGAGGCGACGCGGGTGACGACGGCGGCGACCGCCGACGCGCAGGCCGTGGAGGCGCGGGGCATCGCGTCCGCGAAGGCCACGCGGGCGACCGGTGAGGCCGAGGCCGCGGCCACCCAGGCGCGGGGCCTCGCGGAGGCGGAGTCGGCGAAGGCCAAGGGCCTGGCCGAGGCGGAAGCGATCAAGGCGCGGGCCGCCGCGCTGGCCGAGAACCAGGAGGCGGTGGTCGCGCAGCAGCTGGCCGAGAACTGGCCGGCGATCGTGGAGGCGGGCGCCGGGGCCTTCGGGAACGTGGAGCACATGGTCCTGCTGAACGGGGCCGAGGGCATGTCGGAGATGTTCGCGAAGGCGCTCACGATGGGCGGCACGGGCCTGGGCGTGGCCCGCCAGCTCCTGGCCTCGATGGGCCAGGCCCCCGCCCCGGGAACTCCGTCCCCGGCCGCCCCACCGGTGAACGGCCGCATCCCGATCCGCGAGGAGTAACCCGTCAATTCAGCCCCTCCGGCGTTTGAGGAGCGGGGTCCGGGGCGGAGCCCCGGGTGCGGCTCCGCTGCCGGGGGCGCTGCCCCCGGACCCCCGCGCCTCAAACGCCGGCGAGGCTGGGATGATGCGGCGCCGGTCAGGTGCGGCGGCGTCGCAGGAGGCGCTTGGTGCCGAAGACCAGGATCAGGCCGCCCACCAGGACGAGGGCGCCCTTGCCGAAGCTGCCCGTCGGCTGCGTCGCGGGGGACGCGCCCGCCGGGGAGCCCGGCTTCGGAGAGGCCGAGGACCCGGCCGAGGGGGCGGCGGTGACCGGGACGGCGATGACGCGGCTGCCCTCGCCCTCCGCGCCGAACATCAGCGTCGAGCCGTCCGGCGTGTACGTCACCGACTCCGCCTGCCCCTGCCACGGCGCGTCCACCCGCTCGCCCTCGCCGACCGGCAGGCCGTCCTTCCACGGGTAGGTGCGGGCCGTGAAGTAGCCCCGCAGCGTCAGCCGGGTGCCGTCGGGCGAGAACGCCCCGTCCGTCACCCACGGCACGGCGGCGACCCGCCGGAACACGTTCGTGCCGCCCGTCGTCAGCTCCGCGGGACCCTCGTACAGGCCGCCCTTGTTCTCGTCCTTGCTCGCGATGTAGACGCGGCCCGTCACCGGATGGACCATCAGGGCCTCCGCGTTGCGCGCACCGTCCGCGTACTTCACCGTGAACTGCGCGGCCTCGACCGTGACATCACCCAGTTGCCTCGGTTCCGGGAAGCGGTAGATCCACACGTGGTCCCAGGTGCCGTTGCGGTTGTCGCCGATGTCCCCGACGTAGAGCTGCCCGTCCGGGCCGAGCGAGATCGCCTCGACGTCGCGCGGCGTGCCGATCCCCTTCAGCGTCACGCGGGCCACCGTCCGGCCCGTCGCCGAGTCCACCGCGTAGATGTACGGGCCGTCGTCGCTGTCGTTGTGCGTCCAGTACACGCCCGGGTGGATCCGGCTGGCGGCCAGGCCGCTCGACTCCTTGATCCGCGGGTCGGAGATGGTGAAGGAGGACGTGGCGGGGGACCCCGCCGCGAGGGCCGGGACCGGCGGCACGGCGAGTGCGGCGGCGGCGACGGCGGTGGTGACGGCAACGGCGGCGGACGCGGCGGCGGACGGCTTGGACAGGCGCATTCCCCCAGCCTGCCAGTACGTGCCGCGTGTCCGGCGTCACAGGGGTTTCTGTCGCGCGATCCGCGATGATGACCGGATGCGTTTCATGTTCGTCGGCGACTCCATGACCATCGGACGCGCCGGCGACTACACCTGGCGCTACCGGATGTGGCAGCACCTCAGCTCGACCTTCGGCGGTCCCTACCGGATCGTCGGTCCGCGCTGCGAGCTGTACGACACCGCCGCCGACACGCCCACCAGCCACGCCTACGCCGACCCGGGCTTTCCGGAGCGCGCCCGCCGCCATCTGGCCGGCTGGGGCGAGGGCTGGCAGCACATGGCCCCCCTCATCGGTCCCGCGGTCGACTCGACCGGGGCCGACGTCCTGCTGGTCTCCCTCGGGCTGATCGACCTCGGCTTCTACACCGACGCCGAGCAGACCGCCGCCAACGCCCGCCGGTTCATCGCCGGGGCCCGCGCCGCCCGCCCCGCCGTCCGCATGATCCTGCTGCCGGTCATCCCGAACAGCCGGGCCGAGGAGGACGCCCCCTTCGCGGCCGAGGTGGCCCGTTTCAACGAGCTCCTCGCGAAGGCCGTGGCCGACCTGACCACCGACGCCTCGCCGATCCTGCTGGCCGCGCGCCCGGACGCGTACGACATCCACCGCGACACCTACGACGGCACCCACCCCAACGCCTCGGGCGAGCACCGGCTGGCCGGGGAGTTCGCGGCCGTCCTGCACCAGGCGTGGGGCATCGGCGGCCCCTACCGCCGCGCGGGGGAGCCGTAACACGCCCTTCACGGCGGGGTCTTGCTTCGAGCGCACTCGAAGCAGTTGGCTAGTGGCCCATGAAGTACACGCAGCTCGGACGCACCGGCCTCAAGGTCAGCCGACTCGTTCTCGGCACCATGAACTTCGGCCCCCAGACCGGGGAGCCCGAAAGTCACTCGATCATGGACTCCGCCCTCGACGCGGGCATCAACTACTTCGACACCGCCAATGTGTACGGGTGGGGCGAGAACAAGGGCCGCACCGAGGAGATCATCGGCACCTGGTTCGCCCAGGGCGGCGACCGCCGCGAGAAGACGGTCCTCGCCACCAAGGTCTACGCCTCGATGTCCCGCGAGGGCGAGACCTGGCCCAACTACGACCGCCTGTCGGCGCTGAACATCCGGCGCGCCGTCGACGCCAGCCTCAAGCGGCTCCAGACCGACTACATCGACGTCTACCAGTTCCACCACGTCGACCGGCTGACCCCCTTCGAGGAGATCTGGCAGGCCGTCGAGGTCCTGGTCCAGCAGGGCAAGATCCTCTACGCGGGCTCCTCCAACTTCCCCGGCTGGAAGATCGCCCAGGCCAACGAGACCGCCGCCCGCCAGGGACGGCTCGGACTGGTCAGTGAGCAGTGCCTCTACAACCTCGCGGAGCGGCGCGCCGAGATGGAGGTCATCCCGGCCGCCGAGGCGTACGGGCTCGGGGTCATCCCGTGGTCCCCGCTGCACGGGGGCCTGCTGGGCGGGGTCATCAAGAAGGAGGTCCAGGGCGGCCGCCGCGCCTCCGGCCGGTCGGCGGACGCGCTGGCCAACAGCACGGTACGGGCCCAGGTGCAGGCGTACGAGGACCTGCTGGACAAGCACGGCCTGGAGCCGGGCGAAGTCGGTCTGGCCTGGCTGCTGACGCGTCCCGGGGTCACTGGGCCGATCGTCGGGCCGCGTACGCAGGAGCAGCTCGACTCGGCGCTGCGCGCGGTGGAGCTGGAGCTCTCGGACGAGGTCCTGGCGGGCCTGGAAGAGATCTTCCCCGGTCCGGGGGCATCGCCGGAGGCCTTCGCCTGGTAGGCCGGGGCCCGGGGCGAGGGGCTACTGGCCGACGGCAGCCGCCACGGCCACGACGACGAACATCAGTACGAGCACACCGGCCATGACGCGGTTTCTGGTCTTGGGATCCACCCGTCGAGCCTAACGCGGCCCGCCGGCTCTCCCGCACGCCCCCCGGCCCGAACCGGGGGGCGTGCGGGTTCAGCCGCGCAGCGGCCAGGCTCCGACGGTCTCGTAGCGGGGCTGCTCGCCCGGCACCCCGCTGACGGGGAGGTTGCTGCGGACCAGGCTGAGGGTGGCGACCTGCCAGGACGTGCCCTCGAAGGGGGCGAGGGCGTCCAGGTAGGGCCGCAGCGGGGTGGTGGCGCCGCGGCTGCGGGCCAGGGTGAGGTGCGGGGTGTACCGGTGGTGCTGCTCCATCGGTACGCCGGCCCGCCGGGCGGCGGCGTCGGCCCGGTCGGCGAGCATCCGCAGGGCGGCGAGCTCGCCGGCGGCGCCGACCCACAGGGCGCGCTCCCCGAAGTGGCCGCTGCCGTGCAGCCGCAGTGCGAAGGGGGCCGTGCGGTGGGCGGCCCGCTCCAGGCGGGTGTGCAGTTCCGGGAGCACCTCCTCCCGTACCTCGCCCATGAAGGCGAGGGTGAAGTGCCAGCCGGCCCGTCCGGTCCAGGTCAGCCGGTCGTCGTGGACCGCCTGCACGGCGGCGGCGAGCTCGGCGACGGCCGCCTCCGGCGGGAGGACGGCTGCGAACAGTCTCATGCCGGTGAGCGTAGCCGTGCGCGGCGCCGCTGTCGGGGGCTCCGCGCCCGACAGCGGCGCCGCAACGGCCGGCGGGGCTGGATGGCGCGGAGCCCCGGCAGGTCGGCTCCGGCTCAGGCCACCGTCACCAGTTCGCGGCGGGGCGGGGCGGCCGGGACGAAGGCCACGCCGCGGCGGCTCAGCCGCATGCGGAGGTTGCCGACCCGGGCCAGGACCACCGCGATCGCGACGGAGGCGGCCAGGGAGATCACGGCGCCCGAGGCCATGCCGATCCGGGCTCCGTAGGTGTCGGTGATCCAGCCCAGCAGCGGGGCGCCCAGCGGGGTGCCGCCCGTGAACACCATCATGAACAGGGCCATGACGCGGCCCCGCATCTCGGGGTCGGTCGCCATCTGCACGCTGGAGTTGGCCGTGACGTTGACCGTCAGGCCGAAGATCCCGATGGGTACGAGCAGGGCGGCGAACAGCCAGAAGCCGGGGGCGAAGGCGGTCACCAGGAGCAGGACCGAGAACAGTACGGCCGCGGCGACCAGGACCCGCAGGCGGGACTGTCCGCGCCGGGCCGCGAGCAGGGCGCCGGCCAGGGAACCGGCCGCGATCAGGGTGTTGAAGAGTCCGTAGGTGCCCGCGTCGCCGTGGAAGACGTCGCTGACGTAGGCCGAGAGCCAGATCGGGAAATTGAACCCGAAGGTGCCGATGAAGCCGACGAGCACGATCGGCCAGATCAGCTCCGGGCGGCCGGCGACGTAGCGCAGGCCTTCGCGCAGCTGTCCCTTGGCGCGGGGCCTCGGCTCGACCGGGTGCAGTTCGTTCGTGCGCATCAGCAGCAGGCCGGCGATGGGCGCGGCGAAGGACAGTCCGTTCAGCAGGAAGGCCCAGCCGGAGCCGACGGCGGTGATCAGCACACCGGCGATCGCCGGGCCGACCAGCCGCGCGGACTGGAAGTTGGCCGAGTTCAGGCTGACGGCGTTGGCCACCTGGTCCTTGCCGACCATCTCGGGGACGAAGGTCTGCCGGGCCGGGTTGTCGACGACGGTGACCAGGCCGATGGCGAAGGCGGCGAGGTAGACGTGCCACACCTGGACGTGTCCGGCCAGGGTGAGGACGGCGAGGGCGATGCCGGTCAGGCCCATCGCGCTCTGGGTGGCGAGGAGCAGTGGCCGCTTGGGCAGCCGGTCGGCGAGTACGCCGCCGTAGAGGCCGAACATCAGCATCGGCAGGAACTGCAGGGCGATGGTGATGCCGACGGCGGAGGCGGAGCCGGTCAGTGAGAGGACCAGCCAGTCCTGGGCGATGCGCTGCATCCAGGTGCCCGTGTTGGAGACGACCTGGCCGGTGGCGAAGAGCCGGTAGTTGCGGATCTTCAGCGAGCCGAACATGGAGCCCTTGCTCGCGGGTGCCGCGAGGGTCGCGGCGGTAGCGGGGGTGGATGTGTGGCCGGGTGCGGAGTCTGCTCCGGTTCCCGTACTCAAAAGCGTTCGCCTCCTGGCGTCGTTCCTCAGAGGTGCGCGAGCTTCTCCAGGACGGGTGCGGCCGCGCGGAGCTTGGCCCATTCGTCCTCGGTCAGCTCGGCTGCGAGCCCGGCCAGGAAGGCGTTGCGCTTGCGGCGGCTCTCTTCGAGCATCGCTTCGGCTTCCTCCGTCTGGCGGACCACCTTTTGGCGGCGGTCGTCGGGGTGCGGTTCCAGCGTGACCAGTCCCTTGGCTTCCAGCAACGCGACGATGCGTGTCATCGACGGCGGCTGGACGTGCTCCCGCCGGGCGAGTTCGCCGGGTGTGGCCTGGCCGCAGCGGGCGAGGGTGCCGAGGACCGACATCTCGGTCGGGCTCAGCGACTCGTCGACGCGCTGGTGCTTCAGGCGTCGCCCCAGCCGCATGACGGCGGAGCGGAGGTCGTTCACGGCGGCTGCGTCGTCGCCATGGGAGAGGTCATGCATGTATTTAGAGTAACTCATTACTCTCGCTAAGGAACACCAGTTTTCCGGCTCACACCTGGGGTCACTCATACGGGTGAGTCGGCGGCTGAAAGTGACACGCGTGCGCACCCCGTGCCCCGACTCTTTCGGCATGGGGACACATGTGCTGAGCATGCGCATAGACGGGGAGCTCCTCGACAGGCTCCGGATCCATGCGGCCAAACGCGGAATGAGCGTCCAGGACTATGTGGTCCGGACGCTCATTCGCGATGACTTCGACGAGCGCTTCAAGGCGGCCGTCGACGAGACAGAGAAGTTCTACGGGCTGACGTGAGCCGGGTCGTCTCCTCGACCTAGTGCGCGAGGCCGAGGGCGGGCATCGCGTAGTAGAAGACGAACACCGCCGACACCACGTACATGGCCACCGGGACCCCGCGGCCCCGGCCGGTCGCCAGGCGCAGGACGCAGAAGCTGATGAAGCCGATGCCGATGCCGTTGGTGATCGAGTAGGTGAAGGGCATCATCACCATGGCCAGGAAGGCCGGGACGGCGATGGTGAAGTCGCTCCAGTCGATGTCCCTGACCGAGCCCGCCAGGATCAGGAAGCCCACCGCCACGAGCGCCGGGGTGGCCGCCTGGGACGGGACCATGGTGGCGAGCGGGGCGAGGAACAGCGCCACGGCGAAGAGGCCGCCCGTCACGACGTTCGCCATGCCCGTACGGGCGCCCTCGCCGACGCCGGCCGTGGACTCCACGAAGCAGGTGGTCGCGGAGGAGGAGGTGGCGCCGCCCGAGGCGACCGCCAGGCCGTCGACGAGCAGGACCCGGTTGATCCCGGGGAACTCGCCGGTCTTCTTGTCGATCAGCTTCGCCTCGTCACCGACGCCGAGGATCGTGCCCATGGCGTCGAAGAAGCAGGACAGCAGCACGGTGAAGACGAAGAGGATGCCGGTGAGCATCCCGACCTTGCCGAAGCCGCCGAACAGGCTGACCTGGCCGACGAGCCCGAAATCGGGCGCGGCCACCGGGTTGCCGGGCCATTCGGGAACGGTCAGGCCCCAGCCGGAGTCGGGCAGCTGGACGATCAGCTGGACCACGACGGCGACGACGGTCATGGCCACGATGGAGATCAGGATCGCGCCCGGCGTCTTGCGGATCAGCAGGGCGAGGGTGAGCAGCACGCCGACCACGAAGATCAGGACGGGCCAGCCGTGCAGGTGGCCGTCGCTGCCGAGCTGGAGCGGGACCGTGGTGTGCGCGGCGTCCGGGATGCGCGAGACGAAGCCCGCGTCGACCAGGCCGATCAGCATGATGAACAGGCCGATGCCGATGGCGATGCCCTTGCGCAGGCCCAGCGGGACGGCGCTCATGACCCGCTCGCGCAGGCCGGTGGCGACCAGCAGCATCACCACGATGCCGGCCAGGACCACCATGCCCATGGCGTCGGGCCAGCTCATGCGGGGGGCGAGCTGGAGCGCGACGACCGTGTTCACGCCGAGGCCGGCGGCGAGCGCGATCGGGACGTTGCCGATGACACCCATGAGGAGGGTGGTGAAGGCCGCCGTCAGGGCGGTGGCCGTCACGAGCTGGCCGTTGTCGAGCTGGTGCCCGTACATGTCCTTCGCGCTGCCCAGGATGATCGGGTTCAGCACGATGATGTAGGCCATGGCGAAGAAGGTCGCGAAGCCGCCGCGGACCTCACGGGCGAGGGTCGAGCCGCGCTCGGAGATCTTGAAGTAGCGGTCCAGCGGGCCGGAGGGTTCCTGGGGGGAAGGCTCCGGGGCGGTCGCTGCGGGGGCGGGGGCCGGAGTGCTCATACGGTCCTCATTGGGTGGTTCATACGAAGAAAATGGGCCGCGCCCAAACCGTTTCAGTATGAACACATGAACGAAAGTGCGTCCATCTCCGCGCGTAGATGTCGTTTCGCGCCGCCTAGACTTGCCGCATGGCGAAATGGACTGCGAAGCACGAGGCGCCCGAGCCCCTGGAGGGCCCGGTCGTCGCCACCGTCACCGGTGGCACGATCCTGTGGTTCGCCCTCTTCCTGGTCCAGCTGCCCTTCTACGGGTGGTTCGCCGACCAGGGCCGCCTCTGGTGGGTCTGGACCTGCGCGGCCGGCGGCTTCCTCGGCCTGATCGGCATCTGGTACGTCCGCGGCCGCGACGCGGCGCTTGCGCGCCACGCGGCGGAACAGGTGGAACAGGCGGCCCAGGCTCCGCCGGAGCCGGAGCCCGGCCCGCAGGACTAGCGGCGGCGCGGGTGCGGGTCCGGCGGCTTCGGGGTGGGGCGACCCGCGGCGCTACCAGGGGACGATTCGGGTCATCCTGAGGTCGGATCTTCCTCCTGCTCGGCGGGTGAACAGTTCGCACCCCGTTTAACGTCGAAGGCATGACGCAGCGGGCTGGAACCGAATCCGACGGGCCGGAGCCGGGCGGCGGGACGGCCGCCCCCGCCATCGACGCGGGAGCCGAGCTGGACCCCGTACACCCGGTTCGCCCGCCCGCGCCCCTCTTCAAGCCGGGCGGCCTGAGCACGGCCGAGGTCGCCGAGCGCGTCGCACGGGGCGAGGTCAACGACGTTCCCGTCCGCAGCAGCCGCTCCACCACCGACATCGTCCGCGCCAACGTCTTCACCCGGTTCAACGCGATCATCGGCGTCCTCTGGGTGATCATGCTCTTCGTCGCGCCGATCCAGGACAGCCTCTTCGGCTTCGTGATCGTCGCGAACACCGGCATCGGCATCATCCAGGAACTGCGCGCCAAGAAGACCCTCGACAGCCTCGCCGTCATCGGCGAGGCCAAACCCAGCGTGCGCCGCGACGGCCGGACCGCCGAGATCTCCACCTCCGAGATCGTCCTCGGTGACGTCATCGAGCTCGGCCCCGGCGACAAGGTCGTCGTCGACGGATCCGTCGGCGAGGCCGACGGCCTGGAGATCGACGAATCCCTGCTCACCGGCGAGGCCGACCCCGTCCTGAAGAAGCCCGGCGACCGGGTCATGTCCGGTTCCTTCGTGGTCGCCGGCGGCGGCGCCTTCACCGCCACCAAGGTCGGCCGCGAGGCCTACGCCGCCCAGTTGGCCGAAGAGGCCTCCCGTTTCACGCTCGTCCACTCCGAGCTGCGCTCCGGCATCTCCACCATCCTCAAATACGTCACCTGGATGATGATCCCGACCTCGATCGGCCTGATCATCAGCCAGCTCCTCGTCAAGGACAACAACCTCAAGGACTCCATCGCCCGGACCGTCGGCGGCATCGTCCCGATGATCCCCGAAGGACTCGTCCTGCTCACCTCCGTGGCCTTCGCGATCGGCGTCATCCGGCTCGGCCGCAAGCAGTGCCTGGTACAGGAGCTGCCCGCCATCGAGGGCCTCGCCCGCGTCGACGTAGTCTGCCTCGACAAGACCGGAACCCTCACCGAGGGCGGCATGGACGTCACCGAGCTCCGCCCCCTCGGCGGCGCCGAGCCGGCGTACGTCAAGAAGGTGCTCGGCGCCCTCGGCGAGTCCGACCCGCGCCCCAACGCCAGCCTCCAGGCGATCATCGACGCCTATCCGGACATGGCGGAGTGGCGCTGCACCGAGTCCCTGCCCTTCTCCTCCACCCGCAAGTACAGCGGCGCCAGCTTCAGCGAGGGCGACGGCGAGAACAACACCTGGCTGCTCGGCGCCCCCGACGTACTGCTGCCCGCCGGGGACCCCGCCCTGGACGAGATCAACGACCTCAACGAGCAGGGACTACGCGTCCTGCTGCTGGCCCGTTCCGCCCGCGAACTCGACGACGCGGCCGTCGCCACCGGGGTCCGGCCGACCGCCCTGGTCGTCCTGGAACAGCGGCTGCGCCCCGACGCCGCCGACACCCTGCGCTACTTCGAGGACCAGGACGTCAAGGCGAAGGTCATCTCCGGCGACAACGCGGTCTCGGTCGGCGCGGTCGCCGGCAAGCTGGGGCTGCCGGGTGCGGAGAACACCGTGGACGCCCGCGGGCTCCCCACCGACCAGGGCGACATGGCGCAGGTCCTCGACGACAACTCCGTCTTCGGACGGGTGAGCCCGCAGCAGAAACGCGACATGGTCGGAGCCCTCCAGTCCAAGGGCCACACGGTCGCCATGACGGGCGACGGCGTCAACGACGTCCTGGCCCTCAAGGACGCGGACATCGGCGTCAGCATGGGCTCGGGCTCGGAGGCGACGAAGGCGGTGGCCCAGATCGTCCTGCTCAACAACAGCTTCTCGACGCTGCCCTCGGTGGTCGCCGAGGGCCGCCGGGTCATCGGCAACATCACCCGCGTGGCGACCCTCTTCCTCACGAAGACGGTCTACTCGGTGCTGCTGGCCATCCTGGTGGTCTGCTCGCAGGTCGAGTACCCCTTCCTGCCCCGCCACCTGACGCTGCTGTCCACGCTCACCATCGGCATCCCGGCCTTCTTCCTGGCCCTGGCCCCGAACAAGGAGCGCGCGAAACCGCACTTCGTGAAGCGGGTCATGCGCTACGCGATCCCCGGCGGCGTCATCGCGGCCGTGGCCACCTTCGTCTCGTACCTGATCGCCCGCCACCACTACACCGGCCAGGGTGCGCTCGAAGCCGAGTCCAGCGCGGCCACGCTGACCCTGTTCCTGACGTCCATGTGGGTCCTGGCGATCATCGCCCGCCCGTACACGTGGTGGCGGATGGCCCTGGTCGGCGCGATGGGCGGGGCGTTCCTGATCGTCCTCGTCGTGCCGTGGCTGCAGGACTTCTTCCAGCTCAAGCTGGTGGGCGCGGTGGTGCCGTGGATCGCGGTGGCCGTCGCCGTGGGCGCCGCCGTCCTGATCGAGTTCACCTTCAGGTGGGTCGACCGGAGGTTCCCGGCCTGACCGGGTCAGGCAACCGGTACGGGCCGCTGTCCCTCGGCCGGGGCGCCGCTGCGGGGAGCGGGGATGCCGGACGCCGGGCGGCGCGGGGCGCCGAGGTCCTTCAGGCGCATCGCCTGCCGTTCGACCAGGTGCCAGGAGAGGACCGCCGCGACCAGCGCGCCGCCCAGGGAGAGCCCCAGGTAGGCGGGGAAGCCCCAGCGCGCGCCGCCGAGGACGGCCAGTGACTGCTGGACGAGGAAGCCGTAGATGTAGATGCCGTACGAGTAGTCGTGCTTGGCGCCGATCCGCTGGAACGGCTTGGGCAGCCGGATGGCCAGCCACAGCAGCAGGTAGCAGAAGGCCGGCACGCCCAGGGCGAAGAAGTACCCGTAGTGCAGGGTCAGCAGGAACACCACGGCGCTGAGGCCCGCCAGCGGGTCGCTGACCGGGACGCGCTCCTTGTAGACCTCCAGCACCGCACCGAGGGCGAAGGCGAACCCGAGGTAGATGATGGTGTTCAGGCTCTGCGGGCCCATCAGCGGGACGATCACGTTCCCGCCGTGCGCCGCCGCCCCGGCCCCGCTGATCAGCCGGTTGCCGATCGCATCGCCGAAGACCAGGCCGCCCAGGATCACCGCCACCGCCAGGATGGTCCGCCGGGAGCGGACGAGCGAGCCGCCGAGCGCCAGCAGGGCGACGCCGAAGTAGCAGAGGATCTCGTACGCCAGCGACCACAGGGCCCCGTTCATCCCCACGTTGTGGGTGAGCCCCTTGGCGGAGGCGGTCTCCAGCACGTCGGATATGCCCCACTGGCCGATACCGACGGCCCAGTTCGCCTCGACGTAGGAGAAGGGCCCCTGCGGGTGGTCCCAGAACCCTGCCGTGCTGCCGTGCTGACGCCAGTACAGGAAGGGCGCCACGGCGAAGGCCGTGACGGCCATGCAGACCCAGAAGCCGGGCAGCAGGCGCAGCGCGCGATGCCACAGGAAACGGCCGACGGGCAGCCGGTTGCCGCTGCGCGTCACGAGGATGCCGGAGAGGAAGAAGAAGCCGAAGACGGCCATCTTCCCGAGGTCGATCTGACCCTGCGAGAAGCTGTGACCGAACTCATGGCGCCCGAAGCCGAGGACGCTCGCGTGCGAGACCACGACCGCCGACGCGAGGAGCAGCCGCAGGAGGCCCAGGCTGTTGTTCCGTCCGGAGAACAGCTCGGACACCGGCCCGCGGGACCAGCGGAAGGCTGCCGAACGGGCTCTCCTGTCGGACATGACGCTCCCCCTGAACGATTCCCTGAGGGCGCGTTCTCTACGTGGTCGTGGCTCCGCCGGTCGGACGAAAGCAACGATCAGTCTGAGTCGGCAGGTGCCGCCTGTCAAAGGGAACCCACAGCTTCCGGGCGGCCGCGCGGCCTCCTCCCGCCCCGCGGCCCTGCCCCGCGCAGGTCAGTCGAACCAGCGGTCCCGGGCCAGTTCCGCCGTGCGCGACGGGTCCTCCAGCAGCGCCGCCACCTCGAAGCGGCGCGGCCACTGGCCCGCCGACCAGGCAAGCCCGGCCGCCACGCCCTCCAGCGTGGCCGCGTGGAGGGTGCCGTCGGGGGTGCGGCGCCAGTCGAGCTCCGTGCCGCCGGCGACCAGCTCCTCGTGCTCGACGTACGTCGCGGGAGTGGCCGGACCCAGCAGGACGAGCACCGACTCCGGAACCTCGTGCGTCTCGCCGGGCGTGGTCACCTCCGCCGGAACCGTCTCCGAGAGGCGCCGGACCTGGAGCAGCTCCGCGAGATCCGCCGCGCGCGACGGGGGCACCGGCAGCAGCGGCAGCCCCGCCGTCAGCGGGAGCAGGTCCGGGGCGTCCGCGATCACCGCGTCGGCCGCGTCCACCACGAGCACCTCGCCGTCCACCACCGCGCGCAGCTCGTCCGGGAGCGTGACCTGCTCGGGGTCCAGATCGGCCAGCGCGCCGTACAGGCCGTGCAGCTGATGACCGGTGACCTCGCGGTCCGGGTCGGCGAGCCGGGCCAGCAGTTCGGCGGCGCCGCCGGGCTCGTCCAGCAGGGCCGCCACCGTCGTCCGTACGCCGAGCGCCCGCAGGACCTGCTCGTCCTCGAAGCCCGTGGCGTCCGCCGAGGTGTAGAGGCCGTCCAGCAGCGGGTCGCCGCCCGCCGCGCGCAGGCCCGCCGGGCGGCGGCCGTCGAACACCGGGTGGTCGCGCAGCCACCAGGCGGTGTACGGGCGCACCGACTGCGTGGTGCCGTCCGGCAGCAGGATCCGCACGGGCTGGGTCAGCGCGTCGCGCAGCGGCGGCTGCGCGAGCATGGCGAGCGCCTGCGGCCAGCAGTCGTCGTCGACCAGGTCGAGGTCCCGGACGGCGATCAGCTCGGTCGCCACCGGCGGTACCGGCAGCTCCGGCAGCTGGTCCAGGACGTCCTCGCACCACACGTCCACCGCGTCCAGCAGGCCCGCGTCGTCGGGCTCCGCGAAGTCGCCCTCGCGCGGTTCCAGCTCGTCCGGGTCGAGGACCACGTCGGTGGCGCGGACCAGCTGGAAGGTGGCCAGGACCCCGCACGCGGTGAGCGGGCCCGCGCCCCACCGCTCGGCGAGGTCCGCGTCCACGTACGGGACCTCGTCCTCGCGGATCACCGAGGCCAGCGGGCTGCCCGGCAGCAGGAGCTCGCCCGCCGGGACCAGTTCGCCGTCCTCGTCCGGGAGGGCCAGCGCCCCGAGCCAGGGCTCGTCGCCCGGCGCCAGATCGGCGTCCCGGACCAGCCCCAGGACCACCTCGGCCAGCTCGTCGGCGTCCAGGGTGTCGCCGTCCTCGTCCCAGATCTCCCCGGCGTCGAGGGAAGCGGCGACGGCCGCCCGCACCTGCGGGGTCGTCAGGACCGCCCGGGCCGTGGCCGGGAGCGCGCCCAGCTTCTCCAGCAGCGGGTGCGCCGCGTCCGGGTGAGCCACCTTCAGGCCCAGCCGGGCCAGACTCGCCGGCGTGTCCGCGCCGGGCAGCAGGATGTGCCGGGGCCCGATCGAGGTGCGGCCGTCGGCGAGCGGCACGGGCAGCCCGGACAGCCGGTCGGGGTCCACCCCGGCGAGGCTGTCGTAGAGCCGGTGCCACCACTCGGGGGTCCGCTCGATGCCCGCGATCCGCTCGATGGCGTCGCCCAGCGGGAGCCGGCCCACGCCCAGGGTGCGCAGTTCGGCCCGGCGCTCCAGGCCCGCCGGCAGCAGGGTCGGCAGGACCTCGGCGAGGACGCGTACGGTGTCGGCGCCCGCGCCCTCCACCACCTCGGCCTCGAAGGGGCGCAGGGCGCCCCGCTCCTCGGCGTGCTCGGGCGGCGCGGCCGGTGCGAGGAAGGCGGTACGGGGCAGGCGCTGGAGGACGGCGGCGCGCAGGGCCCCGTCGAGCTCGCCCTTGCCGAGCGGGCCGGGCACCAGGTCCACGAGGGCGGTGGT
The DNA here is from genome assembly GCF_016755875.1 of Streptomyces spororaveus. NCBI lineage: Bacteria > Bacillati > Actinomycetota > Actinomycetes > Kitasatosporales > Streptomycetaceae > Streptomyces > Streptomyces spororaveus. The sequence goes on from NZ_BNED01000005.1 coordinate 4,856,150, forward strand.
CACCGGGTCCCAGGCGCCGAGGAGTTCGGCGTACGCGTCGGCCGCGCGCTCCACGAGGAAGTCGAGCAGCGGCCCGGGCGCGGGGTGCCGGCGGGTGGTGTCGAGCGGCAGGGTCGCGATGAGCAGCGCCGGGATGCCCAGCGGCTCGTCGGTGGGCGTCGGCGCGTGCACCACGGGGGCCGTGACCGGGCGCACCGGGGCGCCTTCAGAGTCGACGGGCACCGCCCACGACACCGCCCAGGCGGGCCGCAGCCGCTCCTCGACGGGCCGGTCGGCGAGCAGCGCGCGCTCGATGGGGCCGTTGTGGCGGACGGTGCGCCAGCGGTGGGTGACCGTGCCGGAGGCGGTGGTGTCCTCGATGACCGTGTACGGGCCCTCGTCGCGCCGGTACAGGGTGCGCGTTCCCTCGGACGGGGTCTCCACGACGACCTCGCACAGCCCGGGCAGGGTGAGCAGCAGGGCGTCGTCGACGCCCGCCAGCAGCCGCTCCACCAGCCCCTCGGCGGCGGCGTCGCGCAGCGGGAGGACCACGACGGTGTCGTAGCCCTCGGGCGCGGTGCCCTCGGCCGGCAGCGGCAGGCGCAGCAGCGGAACGTGCCCGTCGCGGCGGCGCAGTTCGTCGCCGAGGCCGGGGCTGCCGACGGCCGCGCCCCGGGCCAGCTCGCGCGCCTCGGCCAGGGACCAGCGCACACCGCCGTGGCGGCCGAGCACCGCGGGTTCGTCGGAGACGGCCAGCACGGCCGCGAAGCCGACACCGAACCGGCCGACGCTGTCCCCGGAGGGCTCGCGCTTGGCGGAGGCGCGCAGGGTGCTCAGCGACTCCACGCCCGTCGCGTCCAGCGGGGCACCGGTGTTGGCGACGGCCAGCAGGGCGTGCCCGCCCTCGCCCTCGTGCAGGGTGAGCCGCAGCCGGCCCGGCACCTTGGCCCGGGCCGCGGCGTCGGCCGCGTTCTGCGCCAGCTCGACGACGAGCCGGTCCCGGTAGCCGCCCAGCGCGAGGTCCTCCTCGGCGTTGGCGTCCTCGCGGAACCGGGCCGGGCCCGCACCCCACGCGTCGAGCACCCCGCGCCGCAGCCGGGCCGTGCCGAAGGGGTCCACACCGCTCTGGGCCGCCGTCACTCGCACGCTCACGCCGCTGCCTCCAAGAATCGCCGCCGGAGCCCTGAAGGTACCGCGTACGGGAGAACCGCACGCCGGTGGCCTTCGGGGTGTCCGGGGATCGCCGAAGCCCCCGGCGACCGCAGGTCACCGGGGGCTTCGCGTCGTACCGGGCGGGTGGTGGTCAGAGCTTCTCGATCACGTGGTCGATGCAGGCCGTCAGCGCCTGCACGTCCGCCGGGTCGATCGCCGGGAACATCGCGATGCGCAGCTGGTTGCGGCCGAGCTTGCGGTACGGCTCGGTGTCCACGATCCCGTTGGCGCGCAGCACCTTGGCGACGGCCGCCGCGTCGATGTCGTCCGAGAAGTCGATCGTGCCGATGACGGAGGAGCGCTTGTCGGCGTCGACGACGAACGGGGTCGCGTACTTCGACGCCTCCGCCCAGCCGTACAGGTTGCGCGCACTGGCCGCCGTACGGCCGGTGGTGAACTCCAGACCGCCCTGGCTGTTCATCCATCGCAGCTGCTGGTCCAGCAGGAAGAGGGTGGACAGCGCCGGGGTGTTGTACGTCTGGTTCTTCAGCGAGTTGTCGATCGCCGTCGGCAGCGAGAAGAACTCCGGGATGTGCCGGCTGCCGGAGGCGTGCACGCGGGCGGCACGCTCCAGGGCGGCCGGGGAGAACGCGGCCAGCCACAGGCCGCCGTCCGAGGCGAAGGACTTCTGCGGGGCGAAGTAGTAGACGTCCGTCTCGGTGATGTCCACCGGCAGACCGCCGGCACCCGAGGTCGCGTCCACCAGAACGAGGGAACCGGCGTCGGCGCCCGCGACGCGCTTGATCGGCGCGGCCACACCCGTCGAGGTCTCGTTGTGCGTGTACGCGTACACGTCCACGCCCGCCTCGGCCACCGGCTCCGGGTGCGTGCCGGGGTCGGAGGAGATCACGGACGGCGCGTCCAGCCACGGCGCGAGCTTCGCGGCCGTGGCGAACTTCGAGGAGAACTCGCCGAAGGTGAGGTGCTGGGACTTCTGCTCGATCAGACCGGCGGTCGCGATGTCCCAGAAGGCGGTGGAGCCGCCGTTGCCCAGGATCACCTCGTAGCCCTCGGGGAGGGAGAAGAGGTCCCGGAGGCCCTGGCGCACCGATCCGACCAGGTTCTTGACCGGGGCCTGGCGGTGTGAGGTTCCGAGCAGAGAGGTACCGGTGGCGGCGAGGGCGTCCAGCGCCTCGGTCCGCACCTTGGAGGGGCCCGCGCCGAAGCGTCCGTCGGCGGGCTTGATGTCAGCGGGAATCTGGATCTCAGCCACGAGCGGAGCGTATCGGGTCCCGGTCCGCGGCTCTGAGGCGCGTCCACCCGATGAGACGGTTCCGGGCGGTGGCAGGGTGGAGTGGTGACGTCACCCGGTGAACTCGAACGGACATTGCGGGAGAACCTGCGCGGGGAGGTCGACTTCGGCGCCGCCGCGCGCGCCCTGACCACCATGGACGCCTCGAACTACCGGCGCGTACCGGTGGGAGTGGTCGCCCCGCGCGACGCCGACGACGTGGCCGCCGCCCTCGCGGTGTGCGCCGCGGCCGGGGTCCCGGTCGTCCCGCGCGGCGGCGGGACCTCCATCGCGGGCCAGGCCACCGGCGTGGGCGTGGTCCTCGACCTCACCCGGCACATGAACGCCCTGGTGTCGGTGGACCCGGAGGCCCGGACCGCCGTGGTCCAGCCCGGACTCGTCCTCGACCGGCTGCGGGACGCCGTGCGCCCGCACGGCCTGACCTTCGGGCCCGACCCTTCCACGCACTCCCGCTGCACCCTCGGCGGCATGATCGGCAACAACGCGTGCGGGGCCCACTCGGTGGCCTGGGGCACCACCGCCGACAACGTCACCGAGCTGGCCGTCACGGCGTACGGGGGCACCCCACACCGCATCGGAACCGGCTGGTCAGGCGCCCCCGCGGGCCTGCGGGACCTGGTCACCGCACATCTCGGGCCGCTGCGCACCGGGATGCCGCCCGGCTTCTCGCGGCGGATCTCCGGCTACGGCGGCCTCGACGCGCTGCTGCCCGAGCGCGGGGTCCAGCTGGCACGGGCGTTCTGCGGCAGCGAAGGCACCCTCGGGGTGGTCACGGAGGCGGTGGTGCGCCTGGTGGAGGCGCCGCGCGCACCGGTGCTCGCGGTGCTCGGGTACGCCGACGAGAGCGCGGCCGCGGAGGCGGCCGCCGGACTGCTGCCGTACGGCCCGCTGACGGTGGAGGGGATGGCCGAGGACCTGGTCGGCGGTGCGGCTTCGCAGCTGCCCCGGGGCGGGGCGTGGCTGTTCGCGGAGATGCCCGACGAGGGCGCGGCGCGGGCCCTGCTGCGGGCCGCCGACGCGGTGGACCGGCTGCTGGTCACCGACCCGGCGGCGCAGCGCGCGCTGTGGCGGATCCGCGAGGACGCGGCGGGCACGGCGACACGCATGCCCGACGGGACGATGGCCTGGCCGGGATGGGAGGACTGCGCGGTGCCGCCGGCCCGACTGGGGGCGTACCTGCGGGAGTTCCGCGCCCTGCTGGCCTCCCACGGGCTGCGCGGATCCCCGTACGGGCACTTCGGGGAGGGCTGCGTGCACGTACGGATCGACTTCGACCTGGTGTCCGCGGCGGGCATCGCCCGCTTCCGGGACTTCTCCGAAGAACTGGCCGATCTCGTGGTCGCGCACGGCGGCTCCCTGTCGGGGGAGCACGGGGACGGCCAGGCCCGCGCGGAACTGCTGCCCAGGATGTACGGGGCGGACGTGGTCCGGCTCTTCGGCGCGTACAAGGACGTGTGGGACCCGGCGGGCGGCATGAACCCGGGGATGCTGGTCAGACCGGCGCGGCTGGACGAGAACCTGCGCTTCGCGGTGCTGCCCGCCACCTCGTTCGCGGGCGAGGTCGCGCGGTGCGTGGGCGTCGCGAAGTGCCGGACCACCGATCCGGGCGGCGCCTCGGTGATGTGCCCGTCGTACCGGGTCACCGGGGAGGAACGGCACTCCACACGCGGCCGGGCCCGGCTGCTGCACGAGATGCTGGCCGGGGAGATCGTCACCGACGGCTGGCGCTCGGCGGAGGTCGCCGAGGCGCTGGACCTGTGCCTGGGCTGCAAGGGCTGCCGCAGCGACTGCCCGGTGGGCGTGGACATGGCCGCGTACAAGGCGGAGTTCCTGCACCGGCACTGGTCGGGCCGGATCCGCCCGCTGTCCCACTACACGCTGGGCGGCCTCCCGGGCTGGCTGCGCCTGATCGCCCGCCTGCGGGCGGCGGGGACGGTGAACGCCGTGGCGAGGCGCGTCCCCGTACCGGGGCTGGACCGGGAGCGGGGCGGGCGCCTGCCGGAGCTGGCGCGCGAGCCGTTCACGCGGTGGTGGCGGCGGTCGGCGAAATCGGGGCCGCCGGGGCAGGGGAGGTCCGTCACCCTCTGGCCGGACACGTTCACGGAGTACCTCGCCCCCGAGACCGGGCGCGCGGCGGTCCGCGTGCTCCGGGCGGCCGGCCTGGACGTCGACGTCCCCCGCGGGGGCACGGTCTGCTGCGGCCTGACCTACGTCTCCACCGGCCGCCTCGACCGCGCCCGCACGGTCCTGCGCCGGACACTGGACGCGCTGGGCGAGGTGCCCGGGCCCGTCGTGGTCCTGGAGCCGAGCTGCGCCGCGGCCCTGCGCGCCGACCTGCCCCCCCTGCTCCCCGACGACCCCCGCGCCGCCCGCCTCGCGGCTGCGGTGCGGACCTTCGCCGAGACCCTGGAGGAGTACGCCCCGCACTGGCGGCCGCCCCGCCTGGACCGGGAGGTCGTCGGCCAGACCCACTGCCACCAGCACGCGGTGCTCGGGGACGGCCCCGACCGGCGGCTGCGGGAGCGGGCCGGGCTGGTGGGCGAGCTCAGCGGCGGCTGCTGCGGCCTCGCGGGGAACTTCGGCTTCGAGCCCGGACACCACGAGGTGTCGGTGGCCTGCGCGGAGGAACAGCTGCTCCCGTCCCTGCGGACCGCTCCGCCGGGCACGGCGATCCAGGCGGACGGATTCTCGTGCCGCACGCAGATCGCCCAGCTCGGCGGAGCCCGGGCCCGTCACCTGGCGGAACTCCTGGCCGAGGGGCTGTGAGACAGGCCTGTAAGGCAAGACATGCGACAACACCCCTTACCTAGCCTTAGTCTGGATAAATGCCCGCACCTTCCTCTTCGACTCCGACGACCCCGACGGCCCCCGTCACCACTACGACCCCGCCGCCGACCAAGGGTTCCGGTTCCGGCTCCGCGTCCGGGCTCGGCCCCGTCGCGCTGGTGATCTCGGCGGGGATCTCGGTCCAGTTCGGCGCCGCCCTCGCGGTCATGATCATGCCGAGGGCGGGCGCCGCGGGCGTGGTCACCCTGCGCCTCGCGGCCGCCGCGATCGTGCTGCTGCTCCTGTGCCGCCCGAAGGTGCGCGGCTACTCCCGTTCCGACTGGGGCACCGTGCTCGCCTTCGGCGTCGCCATGGCCGGAATGAACGGCCTCTTCTACCAGGCCATCGACCGGATCCCGCTCGGCCCGGCCGTCACCCTGGAGGTCCTCGGCCCGCTCGTCCTCTCCGTCGTCGTCTCCCGGCGCCTGGTCAACCTCCTGTGGGCCGGCCTCGCGCTCGGCGGCGTCGTCCTGCTGTCCGGGCACGGCGGGGGCGGCCTCGGCTTCGGCTCCCTCGACCCGCTCGGCGCGGCCTACGCGCTCGGAGCGGGCGCGATGTGGGCGGCGTACATCGTGTTCAGCGCACGGACGGGCCGCCGCTTCCCGCAGGCGGACGGACTCGCTCTGGCGATGGCCGTGGCCGCGGTCATCTCGCTGCCGCTGGGCATCGCCGAAGCGGGCTCGGACCTGCTGGTCCCGAGCACCCTCGCCCTCGGCGTGGGCGTGGCCGTCCTCTCCTCGGTCCTCCCGTACACCCTGGAACTGCTCGCACTGCGGCGGATGCCGGCCCCGACCTTCGCGATCCTGATGAGCCTGGAGCCGGCCATCGCCGCCACCGCGGGCTTCCTCGTCCTGAACCAGGCCATGTCCGCCCTGGACGCCCTGGCCATCGCCCTCGTCATCGCGGCCAGCATGGGCGCGGTCCGCTCGCAGATCCGCAAGAAGGCAACCGCCTGATGGACGTCGCCACCTACCTGGCCGCGGTCCCGGAGACCCGCCGCGAGGCCCTCGTACGCCTGCGGGCGCTGTGCCTGGAGGAACTCACCGGGTTCGAGGAGCGGATCGCGTACGGGATGCCGGTGTACGTGCGGGCGGGCGGGACCGACGGCGAGATCGCCTGGGCGAACCAGAAGCAGTACATCTCCTTCTACCTGCTGCGCACGGACGTCCGCGACGCCTTCGCGGACCGCCTGGCCGCCCACGACATGGGCAAGGCATGCCTCCGCTTCCGCAACCCCGCCAAGGTCGACTTCGACCTCCTGCGCGACCTCCTGCGCGCGACGGCCCGGGCGGGGCGCGGCGAGGCCTGCTGAGGGGGTACGCATCCCGCCGGCCCCGCGGCGGCGGGGCGGTGCGCTGCGGGGCGGGGCCGCTGGGTGGTGGGGGGGGGCTTCGGTGTGCGGGAGCTTCAGGCGGCCGGAACCGGGAAGCGGGGCGGCGGCGCTGGAGGGCGGGAGCCGCTCGGGCGGAGTCGGGTGGTGGGGCGGTGGCTTCGGTGTGCGGGAGCTTCAGGCGGCCGGAACCGGGAAGCGGGGCGGCGGCGCTGGAGGGCGGGAGCCGCTCGGGCGGAGTCGGGTGGTGGGGCGGTGGCTGCGGAGGGCGGGAGCGAGGTGGGCGGGGTCGGGTGGTGGGGCGGGGGCTGCGGAGGGGCTGTTCCGCTGGGGCGGTGGTCAGTGATGTGTATGGGGGTTTCCCGTCAGTCTCATCGTCTCTCCGTGTCGGGCCGGTCCCTCAAGGGCGCTCCTTCGTCGCGTCGCTTCGCGATGGCCTTGCGGCCACCCTTGACCGACCGTCCCGCCCCGGAAATCCGAAGACTGCCGAGAAGCCCCCAAAAGAACGAGCCGGGCACTCAAGACAGGGACGGGGCGGCCAGAGACCCCCTGCCCGGTCCCGGGTGGGCACGCTCCCGAGACGGGGCCCATGACAGTCGCCGCCCGGGTCGGGGAGGCGCGTCCAATCGCTACGCGCTCCTCATCTCTCGGCGTCCGACGACCGTCTTGGGTTGGACATAGGCCGCCCACCACCCCCAGCGACTCCCCAGTCTCAGCGTCCGACGACCGTCTTGGGTTGGACATAGGCCGCCCACCACCCCCACTGACTCCCCGGTCTCAGCGTCCGACGACCGTCTTGGGTTGGACATAGGCCGCCCACCACCCCCACTGACTCCCCGGTCTCAGCGTCCGACGACCGTCTTGGGTTGGACATAGGCCGCCCACCATCCCCAGCGACTCCCCAGTCTCGGCGTCCGATGACCGTCTTGGGCTGGGCATGGGCTGCCCACCACTCACGGGTCTCTCGATGACGGCGTCCGACGACCGTCTGTGGCTGGTCATGAGCCGCCCACGCCCGTTGGGGGGCTCCCTTTTGGCGGCGGTCGGCGGTCGGCGAGCCCGCCCAGGCGCATGAGGGTCCTTTTTGGCTGCGTCTGGCCGTCGTTCGGGGTGAAAAGGCGTGGGACTGCGGCTATTTCGTCGTGGATGCAGGTCAGCGCATGTGGGTGGCCCAGAAGGCCGCCAGTTTGCCCTAATTGCCCTCGTTTGGGGGTGGGTTTGTGGTGTTGTGCTCGCGTTGACCCGGTTCCACGACGGAATAGGCGAGGTACCGGCCGTCAGTCCCTCTCAGCGGCTCTCTTCAGCACCAAACCGGCCGCCGGACGCAGGCCCGAAGAAGCACATCGGTCGTGGGCGGCTTATGAGCAGCCCCGGCCGGTCGTCGGACGCAGGTCGAGCGCCGGATTTGAGGCTGTGGGCGGCCTATGTCCAGCCCAGGACGGTCGTCGGACGCTGAGACGTGGGGAGCGCGTAGCGATGTGGTGCGCTTCCCCCGGTCCGGGCTGGGGTCTGGATGGGCCCCGTCTGTCGGGTGTCCCCGGCCCCCGTCCGGGCAGGGGGTCTCTGGCTACCCCGTCCTTCAAAGCCTGGACCGGCTCGTTCTTTTGGGGGCTTCTCGGCAGTCTTCGGATATCCGGGGCGGGACGGTCGGTCAAGGGTGGCCGTCAGGCCATCGCGTAGCGACGCGACGACGAAGGAGGAGCGCCCTTGAGGGACCGGCACGACACGGAGAGACGATGAGACTGACGGGAAACCCCCATACACATCACTGACCACCGCCCGAGCGAAACCGCCCTTCCGTAGCCACCGCCCCACCACCCGACCCCGCCCGCCCGGCTCCCGCCCCCCGCCCGGGCCGACGCGGGCGTACGGGCCCACGGGCCCATGGGTCAGCCGAGGGGGAGGTCCAGGTAGGACGGGGTGGCCTCGGGGGAGGTGAAGTCCAGGGTCGCGCGGGGGTGGTTGGCGTCGCCGTAGAACGGGTCGCGGGCGTCGATCACCAGCATCAGCCGGTTGCCGCGCGGCACGTCGTACGCCGTGGCCTGGAGCTCGATGTCCGCGCTGATCAGACTGTCGGGCGGGGAGTCGAGGTCGGTGTACGGGGCGTGCGTGATGATGTGGGCCGTGCCGTCGGGGGCCGTGTCGAGGAGGTACGCGACGAAGGTGGACCCGGGGTTCGCCGCCCGGTACGTCACCCGCAGCCGCGGTATGCCGCGCAGCCGGGTGGTCTCCCCGGCCGGGTCCGCGGTCCATACGGCGGCGACGGTGCGGTCGATGTCCTGGGTGCGGTAGATCTTCGGGCGGCCGGCGATCTCCGCGTAGCCGGACCGCACCACCGCGTCGGCGACGGTCGCCGGGGTGTCCATCCCGCACAGCACGGTCGACGTCCAGCCGGCCTGCGGTTCGTCGCCGAGTTCGCCGTCGTCCGTCAGGTGCAGCCGTTCCAGGCGTTCGGTGAGGGAGGGCCAGGTGGGGCGGGGTTCGAGGGTCTTGCTCCACATGACCTCGCCGAGTACCTGCCCCTCGGCGCCGATGCCGTTGTCGATGTCCCTGAGGTGGTGGTCGAGCCACCGGTGGGCGTCCGTCCAGATCCGGTTGGGCAGGCCGAGCATGCCCGTCATCTCCGGGCCGGAGTGGTCCCCGATGGAGACGGCGAGGCGTTTGGGGCCGGTCAGTTCGTTGAACATCTTCAGCGTCTGGTTGGGCGGGAAGAGCGTCTCGTGCCAGGCGTGCGAGAAGAAGACCGGCACCTGGCGGCGGTTGAGCTCTTTGATGTGGCTGAAGGGGGACCGCGTCTCCGCCCAGCGCAGGGTGCCCTGGACGTCGCGGTTGGCGAGGACGTTGTCGAAGACGCTCTGCGTCTGCGGGCTCAGCCGGGCCTTCGCGGCCGCGTCGAGCAGGGCCCGTACGGCCGCGATGTGCCGGGTGGAGTTCTCGTAGAAGGCCTCTCCGAGGTCGCCCCAGGTGCTGAGCGCGACGACGGCGTCGACGCGGGTGTCGTGCGCGGCGACGAGCTGGCCGATGCCGGAGCCGTACGAGTCCCCGAGGAAGCCGATCTTCGTCACCGGGCCGGAGCTGCGCTCGACGAGGTGCTCCAGGGCCCGGCTGCCGTCGGCGACGTCGAGCGGGCCCGCCACGTCGACCTGGCCCTCGGAGCCGCCGAAGCCGCGGGCGGAGTAGGCGAGGACGTTGTAGCCGCGGGCGGCGAAGAGGGAGGCCTGGACGGCGTACGGGAGCCAGCCGAGGCTGGTCCACGGCGAGGGCATGATGATCGCGGGGCGCGGCTGGGTGCCGGTGTGCCGCCAGAGCGCGGCGTCGAGGAGGTCCCCGTCGGCGCCGGTGACCTTGCCGCGGGTGAAGACGGCGACCGAGCGGACCTCGGCGATCTCGGCGGCGCGGGCGGGGGCGAGGCCGGTGACGTCGCCGCTCTCCAGGGCGGTGACGAAGGCGGTGAGGGCGGTCGTGTCGAGTTCGGGATAGAGCGAGAAGGGAGTGCGGGAGAAGGGGGTACGGGCGGCTGGAGTCACGTCGGTCCATCCTCTTCATCGTCTTCGACGTCTGCGTCGTCTTTGACGGCGTTCGTCGTCTTCGTCGAGTGACAGGAACGTGTGCGCCCGCCCGGGCCCGGAGCGGAACGTTCAGTATCGACGGGACATCCAGTGACGTATCGCGAGTTTCCGGCTTACGGCCTGAATCGCCCCCTCCGTTCCCGCGGGCCGCCGTGCGGCGGGACCTGCGGCCCGTATGCGGGCGCGGCAACTGGCGTTCCCCCGGGGCGGTTTGGTCCGGGTGGCGGGAAGACGTCGCCACCGAAGAAAATCATGCAAGCATGCTTGATTGTTTTGGTGGGTGCTGCCAGTCTTCCCCTCACGCCGAGAGGGGAGCACACCGTGCCCGATCCGTCCGCCGTCGACGCAGCCGTCGCCGTCTTCGCAGATCTGCGCGAGGAGGGCCGCGAACTGGACTCCCTGGTAGGGGATTTGGGCATTCCCGACTGGGCCCGGCCCACCCCCGCACCCGGTTGGACCATCGCCCACCAGATCGCCCACCTGCACTGGACCGACCGGGCCTCACTGCTCTCCCTCACCGACGCCACCGGCTTCGGCCACATGGTCGAGCAGGCCCTGAAGGCCCCCGACACGTTCGTCGACGAAGGCGCGCGCGAGGGCGCGGAGCTGGCCCCCGACGAGCTGCTCGCCCGCTGGCGCAGCACGCGCGCGGCCCTCGACCAGGCGCTGGCCGCGGCCTCGCCCGACACCCGCTTCCCCTGGTACGGGCCGCCGATGAAGGCCGCCTCGATGGCCAGCGCGCGGCTGATGGAGACCTGGGCGCACGGCCAGGACGTCGCCGACGCGCTCGGCGTGCGCCGTATCCCGACCGCGCGGCTGCGGCACGTGGCGCGGATCGGCGTACGGGCCCGCGACTACGCCTACGCCGTACGCGGACTGCCCGCGCCCGCCGAGGAGTTCCGGGTGGAGCTGACGGCACCCGACGGCCCGCAGGTGTGGACGTACGGCCCGCCGGAGGCCCCGCAGCGGATCACCGGCCCGGCGCTCGACTTCTGCCTCCTGGTGACCCAGCGGGCCCACCGCGCCGACCTGGCCCTGACCGCGACCGGCCCCGACGCCGACCGCTGGCTGGACATCGCCCAGGCCTTCGCCGGCCCGGCGGGGGCGGGCCGGGAGCCTGGGGCGGGCCGGGAGCCGGGGGCCGCGCGGTGACCCGGCGCCCGCTCCGCATCGGCAACGCCTCGGGCTTCTACGGGGACCGCTTCGACGCCCTGCGCGAGATGCTGACCGGCGGCCCGCTGGACGTGCTGACCGGCGACTACCTCGCCGAGCTGACCATGCTGATCCTCGGCCGCGACCGCCTGAAGAACCCCGACCTCGGCTACGCCAAGACCTTCCTGCGCCAGCTGGAGGAGGGCCTCGGGCTCGCCCACGAGCGGGGCGTACGCATCGTCGCGAACGCCGGCGGTCTCAATCCGGCCGGACTCGCCGACGCCGTACGGGCCCTGGCGGCGAAGGCGGGCGTCCCCGTGCGGGTCGCGCACGTCGAGGGAGACGACCTCACCGCGCGGGTGGACGGTGCGCTGACGGCCAACGCCTACCTGGGGGGCGCCGGGATCGCGGCCTGCCTGCGGGCGGGGGCCGACGTGGTGGTGACCGGCCGGGTCACGGACGCGGCCCTGGTCAGCGGCCCGGCTGCCTGGTGGTTCGACTGGGCCCCGGACGACTACGACAGGCTGGCGGGTGCGGTGGCCGCGGGCCACGTCCTGGAGTGCGGCACCCAGGCCACCGGCGGCAACTACTCCTTCTTCGCCCGGCACGACGTCCGCCGCCCCGGCTTCCCGCTGGCCGAGATCTCCGAGGACGGCTCGGCGGTCATCACCAAACACCCCGGCACGGGCGGAGCCGTCACCACCGGCACCGTCACCGCCCAACTCCTCTACGAGACCCAGGGCGTGCGCTACCTCGGCCCGGACGTGACCACCCGCCTGGACACCGTCCGGCTCACCGACGAGGGCGCCGACCGCGTCCGCATCGACGGCGTGCGCGGGGAGGCCCCGCCGCCTACCCTCAAGGTCGGCGTCACCCGGATCGGCGGCTGGCGCAACGAGGTCGTCTTCGTCCTGACCGGCCTGGACATCGAGGCCAAGGCGGACCTCGTCCGCACCCAGCTCGCCGAGGCGCTGGAGGGCGTGGCCGACACCACATGGACCCTGGCCCGTACCGACCACGAGGACCCCGACACCCAGGAGACGGCCGGCGCGCTGCTGCGGCTCGTGGTCCGCGACCCGTCCCCGGACCGGGTGGGCCGCGGCCTGACCTCGACCGCGATCGAACTGGCCCTCGGCAGCTACCCGGGCTTCCACGTCAGCGCCCCACCCGGCGCGGCCCAGCCCTACGGCGTCTTCGCCTCGACCTCCGCCCCCGCAGCGGACGCCGCCCACACCGCAGTCCTCCCGGACGGCACCCGCGTCCCGATTCCCGCCCCGGCCCCTCCGGCCGCCCCGGCCCCGCCGGCCCCGCCTGCATGTGAGGCGCGGGGGTCCGGGGGCACAGCCCCCGAGGGGGTCGGCGGCGCAGCCCCCGCCGGGTCCGGGGCGGAGCCCCGGGAGACCGTCCGCGCGCCCCTCGGGGCCATCGCCGGGGCCCGCAGCGGCGACAAGGGCGGCGACGCCAATGTCGGCGTCTGGACCGAGTCCGCCCCCGCATGGGCCTGGCTCCGCGCCACCCTGACCGTGGACCGCTTCCAGGCCCTGCTCCCCGAGACCCGCGGCCTCGCCGTACAGCGGCACGAACTGCCCAACCTCCGCGCCCTGAACTTCACCGTCAACGGCATCCTCGGCGACGGCGTCGCCTCCGGCCACCGCTTCGACCCCCAGGCCAAGGCCCTCGGCGAATGGCTCCGCGCCCGCCACCTCGACATCCCCGTCGCCCTCCTCCCGGCCCCGGAGGCCACCTCATGACCCGCCTCGGCACCACCGTCGACCCGCACGCCCCCGAGCACACCCGCGCCCGTACGGCCGCACTGGAGCGCCTCGCCGCCCTCGACACCGAGCACGCCAAGGCCCTGCAGGGCGGCGGAGAGAAGTACACGGCCCGCCACCAGGCCCGCGGCAAGCTCCTGGCGCGCGAGCGCGTCGAGCTGCTCCTGGACCCCGACACCCCGTTCCTGGAGCTGTCCCCGCTCGCCGCCTGGGGCAGCGACTACCCCGTCGGAGCCTCCATGGTCACCGGCATCGGCACCGTCGAAGGCGTCGAATGCCTGGTCACCGCCAACGACCCCACGGTCCGCGGCGGCGCCTCCAACCCGTGGACCCTCAAGAAGGCGCTGCGGGCCAACGAGATCGCCCGGCAGAACCGCCTCCCCGTCATCAGCCTCGTGGAGTCCGGCGGTGCCGACCTGCCCTCCCAGAAGGAGATCTTCATCCCGGGCGGCGCGATCTTCCGCGACCTCACCCGGCTCTCGGCCGAGGGCGTCCCGACCGTCGCGGTCGTCTTCGGCAACTCCACCGCCGGAGGCGCGTACATCCCCGGCATGTCCGACCACACCATCATGATCAAGGACCGTTCCAAGGTGTTCCTCGGCGGTCCGCCCCTGGTCAAGATGGCCACCGGCGAGGAGAGCGACGACGAGTCCCTCGGCGGCGCCGACATGCACGCCCGCACCTCCGGACTCGCCGACTACTACGCCCTCGACGAGTACGACGCCATCCGCCAGGCCCGCCGCGTCGTGGCCCGCCTGAACCACCGCAAGCCCCACCAGGACCCGCCGAAGGCCGAGGAACCCCTCCACGACCCCGAGGAGCTCCTCGGCATCGTCCCGCCCGACCTCAAGACCCCCTTCGACCCGCGCGAGGTCATCGCCCGGATCGTCGACGCCTCCGACTTCGACGAGTTCAAGCCCCTCTACGGCCCCAGCCTCGTCACCGGCTGGGCCACCCTGCACGGCTACCCGGTCGGCATCCTCGCCAACGCGCAGGGCGTGCTGTTCAGCGCCGAGTCCCAGAAGGCCGCCCAGTTCATCCAGCTCGCCAACCAGCGCGACATCCCCCTCCTCTTCCTCCACAACACCACCGGCTACATGGTCGGCAAGGAGTACGAGCAGGGAGGCATCATCAAGCACGGCTCGATGATGATCAACGCCGTCTCCAACTCGAAGGTCCCGCACCTGTCCGTACTCATCGGAGCCAGCTACGGCGCCGGCCACTACGGCATGTGCGGCCGCGCCTACGAGCCCCGCTTCCTCTTCGCCTGGCCCAGCGCCAAATCCGCCGTCATGGGACCCCACCAGCTGGCCGGCGTGCTCTCCATCGTGTCCCGGCAGTCCGCCGCCGCCAAGGGACAGCCCTACGACGAGGAGGCCGACGCCGGGATGCGCGCCTTCGTCGAAGCGCAGATCGAGTCCGAGTCCCTGCCGATGTTCCTGTCCGGACGGATCTACGACGACGGAGTCATCGACCCGCGCGACACCCGTACCGTCCTCGGCCTGTGCCTGTCGGCCGTCCACAACGCCCCCGTCGAGGGCGCCCGTGGCGGCTTCGGCGTCTTCCGGATGTGAGCCCGCACATGACGAACCTGACCTCCCTCCTCGTCGCCAACCGCGGCGAGATCGCCGTCCGGATCTTCCGCACCGCCCGCGCCCTGGGCCTGACCACCGTCGCCGTCCACTCCGACCCGGACGCCGACGCCCTCCACGTCCGCGACGCCGACGCGGCCGTCCGCCTGCCCGGCGCGGCCCCCGCCGACACCTACCTGCGCGGCGACCTGATCATCAAGGCCGCCCTCGCCGCCGGCGCCGACGCCGTCCACCCCGGCTACGGCTTCCTCTCCGAGAACGCCGGCTTCGCCCGCGAGGTCCAGGCCGCCGGACTGACCTGGATCGGCCCGCCCCCCGCGGCCATCGAGGCCATGGCCTCCAAGACCCGGGCCAAGGAACTGATGCGCGCCGCCGGAGTGCCGCTCCTCGACCCCGTCGACCCCGCCACCGCCACCCACGCCGACCTGCCCCTCCTCCTCAAGGCCGCGGCCGGCGGCGGCGGCCGCGGCATGCGCGTGGTCCGCGACCTCGACCAGCTCAAGGAAGCCCTGGACGCGGCCTCCGCCGAAGCCCGCTCCGCCTTCGGCGACGGCGAGGTCTTCGCCGAGCCCTACGTCGAACGCGGCCGCCACGTCGAGGTGCAGATCCTCGCCGACGCCCACGGCACCGTCTGGGCACTCGGCACCCGCGACTGCTCCCTCCAGCGCCGCCACCAGAAGGTCATCGAGGAAGCCCCCGCCCCGGGCCTCCCCGAAACCCTGCGCACGACCCTCCACGAGGCCGCCGTCGCCGCCGCCCGCGCCGTCTCGTACGAGGGAGCGGGCACGGTCGAGTTCCTCGTCACCGCCGACGGACGCCCGTACTTCCTGGAGATGAACACCCGCCTCCAGGTCGAACACCCCGTCACCGAAGCCGTATTCGATCTCGACCTCGTCGCCCTCCAGCTGCGCGTCGCCGAAGGCACGGCGCTGCCCCCGACACCCCCGCGGCCCACCGGACACGCCGTCGAGGCCCGCCTCTACGCCGAGGACCCCGCCCAGGACTGGCGCCCCCAGACCGGCACCCTGCACACCCTCGCCATCCCCGGCGGCGTCCGCGTCGACACCGGGTTCACCGACGGGGACACCGTCGGCATCCACTACGACCCCATGCTCGCCAAGGTCGTCACCCACGCCCCCACCCGCGCCGAGGCCGTCCGCGCCCTCGCCGCCGCCCTCGCCGGAGCCCGCCTCCACGGGCTCACCACCAACCGCGAACTCCTCGTACGCTCCCTGCGGCACCCGGAATTCGCCGCCGCGCAGCTCGACACCGGCTTCTACGACCGCCACCTCGACACCCTCACCGGCGGCGCCCCGGACCCCACCCCGGCCGCCCTCGCCGCCGCCCTCGCCGAGGCGGCCCCTGCCCCTGACGCCCCCCTCGCCGCCCGCCTGGGCGGCTGGCGCAACCTCCGCTCGCACCCCCACACCCGCCGCTACCGGGCCGCCGGCACCGAGTACGAGGTCCAGTACCACCCGGTGAACCACCCCGGGATCCGGGTCCTGGCCGCCACCCCCGACCTCGTCACCCTCGAAGTCGAGGGAATCCGCCGGGCGTTCCACGTGAAACAAAATTCGAACGAGATCTACGTGGACTCCGCCCTCGGCGCCCACACCTTCACCCGCGTTCCCCGCTTCCCCGATCCCCAGGACCGCACGGAACCGGGCTCGCTGCTCGCCCCCATGCCCGGCACCGTCGTCCGCATCGCCAAGGGCCTCGCCCCCGGCAGCCCCGTCACCACCGGGCAGCCCCTGCTCTGGCTGGAGGCCATGAAGATGGAGCACCGCATTCTCGCTCCCGCCTCCGGCACGCTCACCGCGCTCCACGTCGCCACCGGCCAACAGGTCGAGTACGGCGCCCTGCTCGCCGTAGTCCAGGAGGAAACGCAAGCATGAGCACCCTCATCGAAACCCAAGAGCACCACGCCCTGCGCGCCGCCGTAGCCGCCCTCGGACAGCGCTACGGCCGCGAGTACCTCGCCCGGATCGCCCGCGAAGGCGGCCACCCCGACGAGCTGTGGGCCGACGCCGCGAAGCTCGGCTACCTCGGGGTCAACCTCCCCGAGGAGTACGGCGGCGGAGGCGGCGGAATCGCCGAACTCTCCATCGTCCTGGAGGAACTGGGCGCCGCGGGCTGTCCCCTCCTCATGATGGTCGTCTCGCCCGCCATCTGCGGCACGGTCATCGCCCGCTTCGGCACCGACGCCCAGAAGCAGACCTGGCTGCCCGGCCTCGCCGACGGCAGCCGCATCATGGCCTTCGGCATCACCGAACCCGACGCCGGATCCAACTCCCACCGGATCACCACCACCGCCCGCCGCGACGGCGACGACTGGATCCTCACGGGCCGCAAGGTCTTCATCTCCGGCGTCGACATCGCCGACGCCACCCTCATCGTCGGCCGCACCGAGGACGCCCGGACGGGAAGCCTCAAGCCCTGCCTGTTCATCGTCCCGCGGGACGCCCCCGGCTTCGGCCGCACGGTCATCGACATGGAACTGGCGGCCGCGGAGAAGCAGTTCGAACTCACCCTGGACGACGTACGCCTGCCGTCCTCCGCCCTCGTGGGCGACGAGGACGCGGGCCTGCTCCAGCTGTTCGCCGGCCTCAACCCCGAACGCATCATGACGGCCGCCTTCGCCATCGGCATGGGCCGCTACGCCCTCGGCCGCGCCGTCGAGTACGCGAAGACCCGCCAGGTCTGGAAGACACCCATCGGCGCGCACCAGGCCGTGGCCCACCCGCTGGCCCAGGCCCACATCGAACTGGAACTGGCCCGCCTCATGACACAGAAGGCGGCCGCCCTGTACGACGCGGGCGACGACATGGGCGCGGGCGAGGCGGCGAACATGGCCAAGTACGCGGCCGCGGAGGCCTGTGTCCGTGCGGTCGACCAGGCCGTCCACACCCTCGGCGGCAACGGCCTCACCCGCGAATACGGCCTGGGCTCCCTGATCACCGCCTCCCGCGTGGCCCGGATCGCCCCGGTCAGCCGCGAGATGATCCTGAACTTCATCTCCCACCAAACCTTGCACCTGCCGAAGTCCTACTGACGGTGCGTCAGCCCCTGCGGGGTGCTCGGCGGTGTGCGGGTCGTCCCGGCCGGGGGTGCGCCTCAAGCGCCGGCGGGGCTGGGGTGTGCGGGCCTGTCGGCATGGGGCGGGGCGGGGTGCCGCGCCGGGGTGTCTCCTCGGCTCGCGCCTGCGGGCAGGGTCCAGCCATACGGGGTGGTTGCGCGCTCGTCCTGCGGGGACACCCCGCCACGTCCCCCCACCCCGCCGCCCAGGTGTCCGTCGAAGCCCTGCCGTGGGGCGGGGACACGCAGGAGGGTCCCCGCAGGACGAGCGCGCAACCCAGGCCGTCCAACTAGACCCCGGCCGCAGGCGCGAGCCGAGGAGACCCTCGTGCGGGGCCCCGCCCCACACCCCCCAGCCCCGCCGGCGCTTGAGGCGCACCCCGCGGCACGGGAAGGCCCGCACACCACCGAGCACCCCGCAGGGGCACGGCCCACCCGGGCCGGGACGGCCCGTACCGCACACCACCGAGCACCCCGCAGGGGAACACGTACCCTCCCCGGAGGGGACTCGGCTCCCCACGCACCCCCATCCGCACACCACTCCGGAGGAGACATGGCCCCACTCGTGCACGCCGCCCAGGCGACCGGCATCGCCACCCTCACCCTGGACTCCCCGGGCAACCGCAACGCCCTCTCCGCAGACCTCGTCGCAGACCTCCGCTCCGCGCTCGCCGCCGCGGCCGCCGACACCGCCGTCCGGGCCGTCGTCCTCACCCACACCGGCAACACCTTCTGCGCCGGGGCCGACCTCAAGTCCCCCTGCGACCCGGCCGACTTCCTGGCGCTGCTCCGCGAGACCGCCGAGCTGCCCAAGCCCGTCGTCGCCCGCGTCACCGGCCACGTACGGGCCGGCGGCCTCGGGCTGCTCGGCGCCTGCGACATCGCCGCCGCCGGACCGCAGTCCTCGTACGCCTTCACCGAGACCCATCTGGGCCTCGCCCCGGCCGTGATCTCCATGCCGCTGCTGCCGCGCCTCGAACCCCGCGCCGCCGCCCGCTACTTCCTCACCGCCGAGGCCTTCGACGCCGCCGAGGCCGCCCGGATCGGCCTCCTCACCCTGCACGGCGAGGACGTGGACGCGGCCCTGGAGCCCGTACTCGCCGGCCTGCGCAAGGCCTCCCCGCAGGGGCTGGCCGCGACCAAGGCGCTGACCTCCGCCGCCGTGCGCGAGGCCCTCACCCGCGACGGCTCCCGCCTCACCGAGCTGTCCGCAGGACTGTTCGCCTCCGCCGAGGCCCGCGAGGGCATCACCGCCCGCTTCGAGCGCCGGGAACCGTCATGGTCGCTGTGACCGGCCCCAAGCAGGCCCGCAGCCGTGTCACCCGCCGCCACCTCCTGGAGGCGGCCGTGTCCTGCCTGGCGGAGCACGGCTGGGCCGGGTCGACCGTCTCGGTCGTCGCCGAACGGGCCGGCGTCTCGCGCGGCGCCGCCCAGCACCACTTCCCGACCCGCGAGGACCTGTTCACCGCGGCCGTCGAGTACGTCGCCGAGGAGCGGTCCACCGCCCTGCGCGACCTCTTCCACGCCGGCCCGGCCGCCCGCCCCGCCGTGGTGGAGGCGCTGGTCGACCTGTACACGGGAGCCCTCTTCCGGGCCGCGCTCCAGCTGTGGGTGGCCGCCTCCAACGAGGAGCAGCTACGCCCGCGGGTCACCGAGCTGGAGGCCCGGGTCGGCCGCGAGACCCACCGCATCGCCGTCGAGCTGCTGGGCGCTGACGAGTCGGTGCCGGGCGTACGGGAGACCGTGCAGGGCCTGCTGGACATGGCGCGGGGGCTCGGCCTGGCCAACGTACTCACCGACGACACGGCCCGCCGCGCCCGGGTGGTGGCCCAGTGGTCGCGCATCCTCGACGCGGCCCTGGGCTGACGCGCGGGAACGCGAAGGGCGCCGTACCCCGCGAACGGGACACGGCGCCCTGAGCGAGCGGCGGTTACGCGGTCTCGGCGATGTCCGCGTAGCCCTCGATCTCCTGCGGGTTGCGCCGCCCCGGCCCGGTGTAGCGGGCCGAGGGCCGCACCAGGCGGCCCGTGCGCTTCTGCTCCAGGATGTGCGCCGACCAGCCGGCGGTACGGGCGCAGCTGAACATCGACGTGAACATGTGCGCGGGGACCTCGGCGAAGTCCAGCATGATCGCTGCCCAGAACTCCACGTTCGTGGCGAGCACCCGGTCGGGGCGGCGCGCGTGCAGCTCCTCCAGCGCGGCCTTCTCCAGCGCGGCGGCCACCTCGTAGCGCGGCGCGTCCAGCTCCTTGGCCGTGCGCCGCAGCACGCGGGCGCGCGGGTCCTCGGCCCGGTAGACGCGGTGCCCGAAGCCCATCAGCCGCTCGCCCTTGTCGAGGGCCTTCTTCACGTACGCCACGGCGTCGCCGGTGCGCTCGATCTCCTCGATCATGCCGAGCACGCGGGACGGCGCCCCGCCGTGCAGCGGCCCGGACATGGCGCCCACCGCGCCCGACAGCGCCGCGGCGACGTCCGCGCCGGTCGACGCGATCACCCGGGCGGTGAAGGTGGAGGCGTTCATGCCGTGCTCGGCGGCCGAGGTCCAGTACGCGTCGACGGCCTTGACGTGCCGCGGGTCCGGCTCGCCCCGCCAGCGGATCATGAACCGCTCGACGACGGACTCGGCCTTGTCGATCTCCCGCTGCGGGACCATGGGCAGGCCCTGGCCGCGGGCGGACTGGGCGACGTACGACAGTGCCATCACGGCAGCGCGCGCGAGGTCGTCGCGGGCGGTCTGCTCGTCGATGTCCAGCAGGGGTTTCAGGCCCCACACGGGGGCGAGCATGGCGAGTGCGGACTGCACGTCGACGCGGATGTCACCGGAGTGGACCGGAATGGGGAAGGGCTCGGCGGCCGGCAGGCCCGGGTTGAAAGCACCGTCGACCAGCAGGCCCCACACGTTCCCGAAGGAGACGTGGCCGACGAGATCTTCGATGTCGACGCCCCGGTAGCGGAGCGACCCGCCTTCCTTGTCGGGCTCGGCGATCTCCGTCTCGAACGCGACGACCCCTTCGAGCCCGGGTACGAAGTCGGACATCAGGCGGCTCCTCAGATAGTGCGAACACGCGCGGCTCCCGGCGTGACTCGCGGTCCGGCGCGGTCATCCCCGTTGATGCCCGGCACGGCCGTCGGTCACCCGCTCGGGGACCTTCGGACCGGCCCCAAGATTTTGGCCGTTCCGCCCCGACTGCGGAAGCGTGACATACGGCACACCGTCACCGGTCCGGCTGCGGCAGGATGGCCCGCGTGACCGATCAGGACATTGACCCCGCCATGATG